>DIKU01000045.1:9536-14107 GCA_002424645.1 Pelobacter sp. UBA5610
CGCAGCGAGGGCGGCACTTCGTTCAGAGGCTCGTTCTGCAAGGTCCAGCCGGTATCCATGCGTGCCAGCAGGGAGAACCGGCCGGGCAGGGCCAACAGGATGTTCCCGGAAGCCAGCATCTGCAACAAACCGGTATCGGAGCCGAGATACTGGTGCCCGCCGCGGATTTCGAGGTCGTAACTGTAACCGTTTTGAGGACGGATCAAATTCCGGTAATGGCGATGGGAAAAACGCACCCCCGGCAGCACCATGCGCAGGGTATCGGTTTCGTCACCGACGGTGAAATGTTCCTGAAAGGCTTGCAGGTAGGTGGAGATTTTGCGGCCCTGGCCCAGATCCCAGGCGCGCTCGACCTCACCGGTCATCTTGCTGGAGAGAACGGTATCGACATCCTCGCGTTCGAAGGTCAGCCGTACCGCCGTAAAACTGTTGAGGCTCTGTGTGTCGGGCCAGGTGTAGGCGGCTCCGGCCGTCTGGGCGTTCTGCGCCAGGTTGGCTTTCAGTTGCAGTTCATGTCCGCGGTTGAACATGTTCAGGTCCTGATAGAGCAGTGACATGCGGGCTCCGGTGTCGGTACCGTAACCAATGCCCGGGCGCAAGCGCCGGGAAGGAGAAGGCTCGAGAACCACATCAACCGGCACCCTTGCGTTGCTTACCGCCTGGCGGTCGGGAAGCAGCCGGATTTCTTTGAAACGGTCGGCATCGAGCAGTTGCACCTGGGTTTCTCCCAGGCTGGCGTAGGAAAAAATATCGCCCGGTTGAAAGGTCAAAAAGCGTCGCAGGTAGGCATCGGGATAGTCCTCCGCGCCCTTGAACCGGGCCTCTCCAAAATAATAGCGAGGTCCGGTGGCGAGTTCCAGTTCGACGTCGGCGGACAGGTTTTCCACGTCGATGCGGATTTGATGTACGGCAAAGTTGGCATCAAGGTAACCAAGGTCCAGTGCCTGGTTGAGAAGTTCTTTTTTTGCGTTTTCGTAAGCAGCTTGATCGAGGGGGGTCCCGATCTGTAACGGGAAGCTGTCCGCGCGGCGCACCAGCACCCCGCGCGCAGTACCGGGGCCGCTGACTTTTACTTGCAGTTTGGTAACCCGTACCGGTTTGCCCGGGTCGATGTGGACCTCGAGCACGCGACTGTCGCCGGTTTCCTTGATTTGAGTGCGGATGTCCGGGGCGAAATATCCGAAGGTCTGCATGGCGCGCGCGGCCTGCTCAGGTACCTGACTTATGAAGCGTTGCAGCCATCGGTGATCGATTTGCCCCTCCCGTACAAGTCCGGGCGGGAAAGCCAGAGCCGCTTCGACATTCGCTCGTACCGGTCCTTCCAGCCCCTGCAAATCCAGCCTGAGCGGTTCTGCCGCCAGAGCCGCCCCCGGTTGCAAGAAGCAATGGAGCGCCAGCAGCAGACAGACAATTGCCAACGCGCATGAGGATCCCCCCAGAGGCCATGTTTTTCTGCTCCGGATGTCTGTTTTCACCATAAGATATTTGCGCACCTCTGCCTGCCTTGTAAGCTGGTCGTGTATCTTAAGTCTTCTTGCCGATGACCCTGTAAATTTTGGTTTCATCTTCTCATCAATTGTGCTTTGCAGTCCATAACTGTTTGATATGCCCGACCTTTGTTCGATTTGAAAACAGGGATGGTCAAACATCCGGCTCTTCCATGATAGCGCCAAAACAGGCCGTGTACAGATCTTTTTGCGGGGCTTTTTGTGAAGACGGCAAGGTTGGTATGAAAGCCTGAACCACGCATGTGCGGTGGGGTTAGATGTTTTTTAAATTGAGTAAAATGTAAAAAATTCCCCTTTGAGGTATAAGAAATCGTGGTAAAATGCTTTCCCTGTTTTGCCCTGTATCCTTTTTAAATATGTGCGGTGCCATCTTCGACAGGCGAGGCACAAGGAGGCCATCCCATGACTCTTAGCGACCTTATCGTCCACTACCTCGAACAGTTCGGCGTGGAATATGTTTTCGGCATTCCCGGCAGTCCGCTCGGCCCCCTGTTCGATGCTCTCAAACGTAGCGAAAAGCGTGGCGGTCCGCGCATGGTGTTGACGCGCCATGAAGCGGGCGCGGCTTTTATTGCCGACGGTTATGCCCGCGAAAGCGGTAAACTTGGGGTATGCTGCGCCACCACCGGTCCCGGAGCCACCAACCTTATCACCGGGGTGGCTTCCGCTTATGCCGAGCAGGTGCCGATGCTGGTCATCACTCCGCAGACCCGCCTGCGCGATCTGGGGTTTGGTTGTTTTCAGGATTCGTCCCGCAACGGTATCGATACGGTGAGCATGTTCGAGCCATGTACCGTTTACAATGCCAGTGTGACCCACCCCCATCAGTTGGAAAAAAAGCTGGCGGCGGCACTGACCGCAGCTTTCGGCACACCGCGGGGTCCTGCCCATCTGTGCATCCCCAGCGATGTTTTTGCTGCCGAAGCCGAAGCGCCTCTTCAATTTCCCCATTTGCGGGAACTTCTCGAAGGTCCCCGGGCGCTCCTGGATACCCGTGGCGTAGCGAACTTGTGCGACGAAGTCACCGGTGTCCTGAATCGCGGTGCCAAACTCTGCCTGTTGGCCGGCCATAACAGCATTGGTGCGGGGCGCGAAATCGAAAGGTTTGCGGAATTGACCGGGGCGTCCCTGATCACCACGCCGCGGGGAAAATCGGCCATCAATCCTTACCATCCCCAGGCCCGTGGCGTGTTCGGCATGGCCGGACACAGTTCGGCCCGTGCGGCGCTGGCGGACGAGCAGGTCGAACTGATATTGGCCGTGGGCACCAATCTGGGTGAATGGTCGACCTGCAAATGGGATCCGGTGCTTATGAACGACAAACTGGTGCATATCCATAACGACCGCCGCTGTTTCAGCCGTTCCCCCATGGCCCGCCTGCAGGTGGAAGGGGGGATTGCTGCATTGTTCGCGCAGCTCAACACCTGTCTGGAGACGTTGCAAAGCGAAGGGCGACTGACCATGCGCCATGCCGGGGTGGATTCTTTGCCGGCGGCCGTAGAGGGTTATCTGCCGGTCGGCATCACCGTCAACAAGCCGGCCTGTTGCGATACGGCGCGTAGCGATGCGCCAATCATGGCTCCCCAGGTGTATGCCGAACTGATCCGGCGGTTACCGCAGGAAACCCGCTTTTTCATCGATAACAGCAACAGCGTGCCCTGGTCGATCCACTATTTTTTCCACCCCCGGCCGGAAAACTATCATCTGTCCATCGAATTCGCCACCATGGCCTGGGCGGTGGGCGCTGCAGTCGGCGGAGCCTTTGGTAACCGCCAGGCGCCGTCGGTGTGTCTGGCCGGAGACGGCTGTTACCTGATGAGCGGCCAGGAGATCACCGTGGCGGTGGAAAGGCAGTTGCCGGTTATTTTTGTGGTACTCAACGATCAGGGTTACGGACTCATCAAGCATGGCCACCGCCTTGCCGGCAAGGAACCGGTGGATTTTTCAATTCCTCCGGTGGATTTTGCCATGATGGGTCGCGCCGCCGGTGCCGATGCCCATACCATCCGCAGCATGCGGGACTTCGACGATCTGGACTGGCAGGCTCTGGCCAGCCGCCGGGGACCGACGTTGCTGGAGGTCATCATCGACCCCGAGGAACAACCCACTATCGCCATGTCCTGACACGCCCCAATATTCAACGAGGCAGCCGGATCACCCGTCTGCCTCGTTTTTTTTGTCGCCCAGCCTTTCAGCCTTTTCTTTTTTCAATCAGGTTTATCAATATTCAATTGCCAACAACTGCCGCATGGATGTCAGTGCTGTCTGTCTGCCATTGAAAACAAAGGGCAGGTCCGTACCGGGGCATCCCCGGGGTCCGAACCTGCCCCTGCTTATTCACTGGTCATGTCATCGATGCTCCGGAAGAAGCGCCTTCCCCCCGGGTCAATGACAGTCGCCGAAGCGCACGTTCAGACGCGGCCCCATATAGATCAGGCCGAGGAATTTTTCCGGTTCGGCTGCCAGGTGGGTAGCCGCCTGCTGCAGGGTGGTCCGAACCAAACGCTCATTGCCTGCGATGCCGGCACTGTAGACCAGGTTGACCGGGGTCTCGGCGGGATAATGGCTGTCAAACAAGGGTTGCATGTCCCGGAACTCGTTCAATCCCATAAAGATCGCCAGGGTATCGCCGCTCTTTGCCAGGGCGGCAAGCAGCTGCGGATTTTGTTTCAGACCGCTCGGTACGGTGATGACCACCGAGCCTCCGGCTCCGACGTCGCGCTGGATCATGGCATTGGCCACGTTGAAGGCGCTCAGGGCTGGGATGGTTTCGAGCTGGTCGTCACTGAAAAAGGCCCGGATCCAGCGGGTGCTGCCGTAGATCATCGGATCACCCCAGTCCAGAAAGGCGACATTTTTGCCCTCTTTCAGAGCCTGACGGATTTTTGCCACCCCTTCCTCACGTTGCAGGCTGCAGAGTTTATCCGCCTCGGCCGGTTTAAGCTCAGGATGGGATTTGCGGAACATGTGCCGGATGAGCATAAGGGGGTCGAACAGTACAGGCTTATCGCCAAGGTAAGGGGCAAAGCGCTTGGCGATATCCTCAGGAGCCACCAGCACGTC
>DIKU01000045.1:14213-41034 GCA_002424645.1 Pelobacter sp. UBA5610
TCCCGGTCATCGACCAGTTCCTCGGGAACGATGATCCGGTATTTGCCGCCGCGCTGCCCTTCCAGAGGTTTGCCGTTGTCACTTTCGGCCAGCATGATGCGCCGCCCCTTAAACGACTGGAAAAGTTCACCGAAGGAGAACAATGCCCGGTAACCGTCCGGTGCGGAGATCACCACGGCTTTGGTCAGTTCGTTGCCGGCGCCGGCCGCCTCGAGAATTTTGGCCAGGGAAATACCTTTGTAGCGGTGCAGGCCGTGGTAGCCCATATGCACGCCGACGACCTTCTTCATCATCTCCATGCGGGGGTAGTCTTTGAGGTCGGACAATTTCAGATCCCTGGCCACTGCGCCGGTCACCCGGAATTCCCCGGATTCAAGTTTGGCCGTACGATCGACCTTGAGCTTGGGATACAGATCGATGACCTCGATACGGGTGACGTTTTCCAGACAACGGTCGGTGTAAAAGTCGCCGCTGAGCAGTAATTTGGGCATCCCTGCCGGGCGATCGTATTCGATAAGGGACTTCCGGTAGATTTCCGGGCCGTGGCATTTTAGGCAGCGATCCTCGGTCATCATCGGCTTGACCGGAGCGGCGGCGTAGCCGATGGTCACTTCGGTGGCATTGCTGTAATAGACCTCGCCCCAGGACAGCACCACCTGTTTGCCGGAAGCAGCGGTCACCCGGATGGCCAGATCGATCGGTTTTTCAAACGGCTGGTCCTGTTTGACGATTTCGGCCATGTCCAGCAGGGTACGCAGCGGCACCGCCTTGTGCAGATATACGCCATGAAACTTGCCGTCACGACTGACCTCGTTGAGTTGAATCTCTACCGATTGAAAGCGGGCCAGATCGCCGGTGGACAATTTGAGGGGGCGTTTGACCTCACCGGTGATGCTCATGACACCTCTTGCACCCGCCGGATGCTCCTCCGCCAGACTTGACCGAAAGGCCGGCAAAAGAGCCAGTACCGTAAGCAGGATAATGGCGATGCGTTTCATGATTTTTCTCCTCCGTTGCGAACCTTGCGGATTTGCGGAAAGTACCACAGCATCAGCAGGCACAGGATCGTATTGCCGATCAGGATCAGCAGCAGACCGGGGTCCTTTTTGACGGTGATCTGAAGCGCCGGCAATACGTCAACGCCGGGCTTGCCGGCCATGCCCAGATGCAGGGTGTAGCCCTGCCAGTAAATCGGCTCGAGAATGGCGATTCGGCGTTGCTCGACGTTGATTCCGTGTTTCAGCTCCAGGGTTGCCGCGCACTGCTTCATCGTTCCCGAAAGGAGCGGCTCCCGCCAGTATTCATCATGGCGGTCGAGCAAGGTAACCCGGAGATCGTTAACGGTGACTTGTTCTCCCACTTCGGCCGGCAGCCGTTGTTTGCTGCCGGTGAATTCGGTCAGCGCATGACCGCCGATAATAAACAAAAAGCAGAAGTGCATGATGGACGGGGCCAGCAGCAACGCAAAGATGGCGCGGCGATGCTGACCGCGGCATGGCCAGAGCCGGACCAGGCGTTGCAGGGTGCAGGCGGCGGTATTGACGACCAGCAGGAAAAGCAGGCCGAACAGCAGGAAGATCCACCAATTCTGCATCCCGCTGTGGTGCATGATCCAGGAAGGGAAGAGCTGCGCGTTGAGTTTTCCGAATGCCGGCATGAAGCGGGTGTAAAAGCTGCCGATAAACAGAGTGACGGTCAGCAGGCACAGCAACCACAAGGTCAGGCGAATGCCGGCCATGGACGCCAAGAGTCGTTTAATCATTGCCGGCCTCCATCAGCTTGGAGTTGCGACAGGCATTCGGTACCGCCCCATGCACCTGCTGGGCTGCGGTAGCCTGAGTGTTGTTGCCGGAGGACTTGGCGGGATTAAGCAGGGTAAGATGCGCCGCCACCTGCAGGGCGTAAGCCACCACCAGCACCACCAGCGCACCGGATACCGCCCAGCGGGCCTTTTTGCGCAGGTCGAAAGCCCGGTCGAAGTGGGTATGCAGGTAGCCGCAGTACAGACACCAGATGGCGGCGGATTGCAGATGTCGCTCACCCCAGTGAAACGCCGAGCCCCAGCCGAGATAACTCCATACGGCACCGATAACCTGGGCCAGGCTGTATAAGATGAAGCCCCAGATGACCAGTTGGTTGAACAACGGATCGTCGTCGCGGTGACGCAGAGAGCGCCAGGCGAGCCAGCCACCGGCCAGGAAACAGGCGATGGCCAGGACTTCAAAAAAGAAAAACAAGGGGGATGACCATGAGGCGGTGAACGGGCCGGGTGGCGGAATCTGCACCGGCAGCGCCACAGTGGTCAGCATGGTCAGGGTTACCGGTCCGCTCAGGGAGGCGGCATCCTGTTGTTGGCCGCACCACAGGCAGAAGAGCGCCAGCAGGGCCAGACACCAGGGCAGAAACAGCGCGCCGTTAAAGACGCCGTCGAGGGAGAAAATCCCCCAGCGCCAGCATCGGCCAAGCTGGCTGGCGGTATGCAGCATAAATCCGAGTCCCAGCAGCCAGCATGAAAAACGAAACTTTTTCAGCAGATAAAAGATAAGGCTGCCGGCATAACCGCCGGCAGCCACATGGAATAACATCGCGGAGGTAGTCGCTAAAGTCATGCCCAATCCTTCTCGCGGAGGAAAAATCCTCTAAGAATGTATTAATAGGTGAAGTTCAGACCGGCCAGGAAGTTGCGGCCGGGTGTCGGTTTGCCAACCTCGTAGTAGTCCCTGTCGGTCAGGTTGCTGATTTCGAAGAAAGCTTTTCCTTCAACACCCAAAAGTTCGCCAAGTCGCTGTTCAATGCGGGCGTTCAGCAAGAGAAAATCGGGAGTTCTCGTCCATTCACCTTTATTATCGTAAAACTGCCGATTGGTATAGGAGAGCTGCGCAGAGGTCGTCAGACCAAAAGGAAAGTTGTAGCGCAGATCAAGGTTCGTGCGGTGGCGGGGTCGTCCTTCCAGTTCCCGGTTGTTCTCCTTGTCTTCGGTTTGCATATAGGTGTAGTTGAGACCAATCCAGAAGTTATCGGTAATGTCGGCCCCCAATGACACCTCTACCCCTTTGGTGACCGCATCACTAATATTGTCATAGTACGATACATCTATAGTGTCCGCTGGGTCATCAGAAGTCGGGTCGTCGACCGTTATATCTTGGCTTTCAATCAAGTCTTTGATGTCGTTATAGAATGCAGCCACGGAAAGGGTTATCGTATCGTTGAACGCATGATTTAGACCTACCTCATAGGTAATGGTTTCCTGGGGATCGAGATCGGGATTGCCACCGGCCCAATCGCTATAAAGTTCCTTCAGGTGGGGGAAGCGGATCTTCTTGCCAACCGAGCCGTGCAGCATGGTGTTTTCCGATAGAGTAACCACTACACCGGCTTGGGGATTGAAAGCATCGACACTGTTTGGTACCGGCTGGCCATTGGCTTTGCGGGGATCATAGTAGTCATAGCTGATACCGAAGGTTAAAGCTAACCAGTCAAGAGGTTTGATTTCGTCCTCCAGTGCAATGGTATAGGTGTCGGCTTCATATTCTTCAGTATCTCCCCAGATACCAGTATCCGTGTATTTTGTTTCCTGTTTGCAATTATCGCGCTGGAGAGTGAACCCAAACTTGAGGTAGCTTAACCGACCGAAATCCATGAAGCTCTGGAGGTCTCCGCCTACTGAGTAATTGTCGTAAGTGGATAGCTCATTCCAGGGGAATAACAAAGCGTCATCATGGTCGGCATAAAAGACACGTGCCTTGACCTTTAACCAATCGGTGAATTTTTTCTGGCCAACCAGATTAAGGTGCCATTGCGTCCAATCAGTATAAAACCACTTCCTGTCCGGGACGCCTTTTTCGTTCTCGTGATAATCAAAAGTCAAATAGAGACTCGTATCCTTGTCGGGTTCGAAACCAAATTTTGCATTAAAATTATTCTGGATGTAGTCGCTATAATCACGTTTGCCACCATCGTCTCCTTTGGAGCCCCACCAATCCTGATCGTAGTCACTGGACAGCCGCCAACCATCAGAATGTCGATAACTGTAACCGAGCCAGTAATTGAATTTGCCCAAAGGGGCACCGGCACTGACACTGTACTCTTCGGTGCCGTAATCACCTAAGGCAATGGTCGCTGCTGCGGTTGGTTTGTTGCTGGCCGTTTTGGTAATAATATTGATTACCCCGCCCATGGCATTGGCACCATAAAGTACCGAGGAAGCTCCTTTGGTTACGGTGATCTTGGCAATGGAAGATGTCGGGATCTGGCTCAAATCCAATTGGCGAGAATACTGCTCATAAACCGGCACACCATCAATAAGGATTTTAACGTCCTGGTCATTAAACCCTCGGATTTGAACAAAACTTTCGTTTTTTTTGGAACTGCGGGCTACGTCGACACCTGGCAACATTTCCAAGGCATCGGCTAACGTGCGGGCACCACGCTGTTTGATATCCTCCGCCGTTACTTCCGTAACGGTTGTGGCCAGATTGACCACTTGCTCCTCCCCGCTGACGATAACCTCGCCCAGGGTAAAGACGTCATCAGCGGCCACATCTTCTGCCGCCAGCGCCGGCCAAGCTGCCAGCAAGCAACCGGCCAGCACCCACGCCGACCATCCAATACGTGTTCTGGTCATAAATCCTCCTTGCAATAAAATGGAATTTCCCTGCCCAGCATGGGGTGCATGCGGGAAACTCAGGGTTTACGTCATCTCCACGAGAACTTTTTTTGGAAAGGCTGATGGAAATCCTTTATCTCATTAGCATGTTTGAAATGGATATGGCTCTTTCTATATAACGCCAGGCGTCTCAAATTGCGGATATGTCGCATGGCAATAGATTCATGGGGAGAATCGGAGTATTTATGAATTCAGGTGGTTATGGAAGGCAGAAAAGAGCCGCAAGGCTTGCGACCGCCTCTAGGAGGAAAGGCGGCGCAAGTCTCTCGCAAATTTTCCCGGCCTTCGCTATATATCAAACGTGATAACGCCATGCAAGAAAAAACCTTTTTTAAGGTTGATTATTTAATGTATGCATTTATGAATTCCTGAATCAGCAACCGCATGACGGAGCAGGCCGGTTGTTCCGGGTCGTGAAGGGTTCGTCTATTTATCGATATTGAAAAGCGCAATGGTGTTGCCGCATCGGTGACGTTGCCTGCTACAATCGTAAGTATCAGCCGGAGAGTGACGAAAGGACATCCCATGACCCAAAAAGGCTATATATGGATGACGGGGTTGCTGGTGGCGATGGCGCTGCTGGCCGCCTGTGCGGGCAGAATGGCGGCGCGGTCGTTGCTGGATGAGGATTACGCCGTCATGAGCGATGAGGAGTTACTGGTGTATTATGACCAGGTAAAGGAAGCGATTGAAAAGGAGGAAGGCGGTGGGGGCGGTTTCGGACTGGGGTTGGGGCTCGGGGTTGGCAGCGGCTCTTTTTCGGTGGGTGCCAGCCAGGGGATGTATGTGGATGATCCGACCGAGCAGTTGCGTATCCGACGCAATCAGGTGCGTCTTGAGTTGGCCCGACGAGGTCTGCAACCCCAAGGCACGCCGCAGTAACTTTGCCCTTCAGGTCAGCCCATAGAGCGTCTGCGCCTCAGCGGGTGCTTGATCGTAATGGGAGAATTCCATGACAAAGGTGCCGCGCCCTTTGGTGGCACTGCGGAGTTCGCCCATGTAGTCGAACAGTTCGGAAAGGGGTACGTATGCCTGGATCAATTCCGTCTCGATGCGGGATTCCAGGCCGTCGATACGGCCGCGTTTCTGTTGTAAGGAGCCGATCACCTGGCCGGCAGACTCCACCGGAACCGTTAACTCGAGTGCCATGACCGGTTCCAGCAAGGTCAACCCGGCTTGGGCGGCGACCATGCTCAGGCCGCGTTGGGCTGCCGCGCGGAGTCCTATCTCGGTGGTTACGCCGGGTTCAAACGGCGCTTCCACCACGGTGATTTCCACATCGGTGAGCGGATAGCCGGTGCGCATGCCGGCTGCGCATGCCTGCCGCAGGCACTTTTCAAGCTGCTCCCGTAGAGGCTGCAACAGCTGCCCTTCCCCTTCCGGCAAGGTTATTCGCAATCCCTGGCCACGCTCCAGCGGTGCAATTTCCAGGGTTACATCGCCGCTCTGGATCCTCCCCTCCGTTTCACGGTGAAATTTTTCCTGACGCCTGGCTTTGCGCTGCACCGTCTCGCGGTAGACCACCTGTGGTCGGCCGGTACGAACGTCGACGCCGAATTCCCGCCGAAGGCGGTCGGTAATAATCTCCAGATGCAGTTGCCCCATGCCGGTCAGAATGGTTTGACCGGTATCGGTATCCTCCCGCATGCGAAAGGTCGGATCCTCCCACAGAAGTTTTTCCAGTGCGGCCGGCAGTTTGTCCCGATCCTCGACATGACGAGGCTCAACCGCCAGAGAGACGACCGGCTCCGGTACACGCAGCCCTTCCAGGCGCAGAGGTTGCCCGGCCTGGCACAAGGTGTCGCCGGTCAGGGCGTGTTTGAGACCGACGACTGCAACGATATCGCCGGCCTGCACTTCATCCACGCGCTCGCGTTTGTGGGCATGCATGCGAAACAGCCTTGCCAGTTTTTCGGGTACCCCCCGCGTACCGTTGAACAGTTCGTCCCCGGCGTGCACCGTGCCGGAATAGACCCGCAGATAGGTGAGCCTTCGTCCCTCGTCCGATAAAACCTTGAAGGCCAGTGCGCAAAGCGGGCCTTTAGGATCGCAGGGTAGCAACAAGGGTGGGCTTTCGCGGTGATTGAGGGGCATGGCTTTAATGGGCGGCGTGTCGAGAGGGGAAGGCAAAAAATCGATGACCGCATCGAGGATGGGCTGGATGCCCTTGTTGCGTAGAGCCGAACCGAGAAACACCGGATACAGCTGGCATGCAAGCACGCCTCGTCGCACCGCCATTTTGATCCGTTCGGCGGTAATCGGCGTGCCTTCGATAAAGTCGGTCAGGATCGTATCGTCAAAATCGGCGGCGGCTTCCACGATTTTCTCGCGCGCCTTAGCTACCTCTGCGCGCAAGGCCTCGGGAACTTCTGCGACCTGCATGGTGGCACCGAGATCATGCTCGGCAAAGGTCAGCAGGCGACCTTCGAGAATATCAACGACCCCTGTGAAAGCCCCTTCACTGCCGAGAGGCAACTGCATCAGTACCGGACGGGCGGTGAAACGACGCTGCATTTGCTCGAGTACCCGGTGAAAGTCGGAACCGATGCGATCCATCTTGTTGATCAGGCAGATGCGTGGGACCGCATAGCGGTCGGCCTGGCGCCAGACCGATTCGGTCTGGGCCTGCACCCCTTCCACGGCACTGAAAATCACCAGCGCACCGTCCAGAACCCGCAGGGAGCGTTCAACCTCGATAGTAAAATCGATATGGCCAGGGGTGTCGATCAGGTTGATGCGTATATCGCGCCAGTGGCAACAGGTCGTGGTGGCGGTAATGGTGATGCCGCGCTCCTGCTCCTGCTCCATCCAGTCCATAATGGCGTTGCCATCGTGAACCTCGCCGAGACGGTGACTCTCGCCGGTGTAGAACAACACCCGCTCCGAAACGGTGGTTTTGCCGGCGTCGATGTGGGAGATGATCCCGATATTGCGCAGCTTGTTGAGGTCCATACGGGTCATGACGCCTCACGCCTATGCGGGGTTGGCTTCAGTCTGGTCGGACCTGGTATAGAAGTTCCATATCCAGACCGTTGTATTCGAAATACTCGCGTTCGAGTTCTTCCACGTAAAAACGGTCAAGTCCGCTGTTCTTCAGGAAATCATCACGCAATGCATTGTCTCGACCGTCAATAATGCGCGGTAGCAGGTTGTGCAGATACAATTCCTCCATCTGGACATGGTGTACCACGCGGCGGAAAAGCTTTTGCAGCAACTCTTCATCGATGGTTCCGTTAAGGCCTGTTTCGCGAACCACCTCTCCCAGCAGTTGCTCCCGTTCCTGGGAGGTGCTGTAGCGGGAATAAAAATTGCGAATCCGTTCTTTGGTGTGGCTCAGTAAGGTGGTGAACAGTTCTTCCTGTTTGCTGATGTCGTTGAGCAGTCGCTGCATCCCCTGCAGGGTCAGTCTGCCTTCCTCTATCGCCGTCAAGCCCTTGCGCAGGGCCAGCAGTTTGCGTCGGCCGAATTGCCCGAGGTAGTGGTTTTGCAGGATTCCGCTGAAGAACAGTTCATCAAACAATTCGCCGCCCAACACGTCGAATTCTTTTTTGTTATTCAGCAGGCTGCGCACCAACTCTTCGGAAAACCGCACTTTATCCATGAAGGCCAGCTGGTTGATGTGCTCCGATGTGCTGTCAAAACGGTCGAAGTACGTTATGATCCAGGAGAAATTTTCAACCAGAAAGACATCGGCGCCATCGCGCATCTTTTCGTCACAGGCTTTGGCCGCCTCCAGTAACATCTGTTCAAAAGCGTAGTCGCGGCCTTCCACTGCGCGTCGCTTGGCTTTGAGTAATTGTACCAGGTCTTCGCGGTCGATGCGGGCATCGATCTGCCGCTCATGTAGAAATATCCCCTCGAGAATCTGGCGTGTTTCCGACAGGTAATCCTGTTCGTCGGCGCTGGTCAACAGTTCCGGCTTGAGAACCTCGTCCATGGCATAAAACAGGGCCGAAGGGATTTTGCTGCGCACCGACAGGGTCTTGAGGCGGGTCAATCGGGCATTTTCGGCCGTCCCGATGCGTCCTTTGAGTTTGCACTCGACCAGGATGTTTTTGTACTCGTCGACGATGCGTCGATTGGCCGCATGCTTGTACATGACGTCGATACGGATGCGTTCTTGCTGGTAGCTGTCGATGCCGAGGGTGTCGGCCAGTTTTACCAGCTTGGCGAATTCCGGATCGGGGATGTTCTGGTAGGCGTGATAAAGTTCCCGAAAAGCATCGTGGTAACGTCTGTGCTTGGTATTGATAAGCTTGATTAGATACAGGGCGCTGCGATGCCCGAGAAGGGGCAGCAGCTCGTCGATCAATCGGGCATCGTCCCCTTCGCCGATGAAGGGAAAGCGTTTCAGGTCCTTACCTGCCAGGCGCAGGATTTCTGCCTGCTGTTCCTGCAAAAGACCCGATACCGAGCCGAAGATAAAAAAGTAATAGTTGTGAACCGCATTGCCTTCCAGGAAAATCCGGTCGTATTCCTCGTAGCCGTCGGTGCGGCTGGAAAACATCAGTGTGCCGTCATCGCGGCTGCTGGTACCGAACATGACCAATCGGTTGCGTACTTCTTCCTTGATCAGATCGGCAAGCGGTTGCTCCACACCAAACATGTATTCGCAGAAGGAACCGCCGTTGCCGCGGTGCGTGAGACCTTCCGCATCGAGAATCAGCTCGTTGCCGGGGGAGAAAATACGCAGGGATTGCCCGGATGCTTCGTAGAAATAACTGCGATAGGCCTCGGGCGAGGCAATGGTGACATAATATTCGATACTATCGTTGATTTGGCCGTGCAGGCGCACTTCCTGATGTTTCATAGTCCAATCCGGTGGTTGGCTCCGCGCTCTGACCGCGACGGCTGCTGCGGCCGGAGGCCGTTGTCCACGGCATCCTCAACGAAGAGACTGAAACATTGGCCGTCGTAGGCCAGCTCGATGCCGGGCGGCAAATCCCGGCTGTCGCGTGAATGGCTGACCTCATGACAGAGGTGGGTCAAAAAGGTGCGGCTGGCTCCGATTTGCCGGGCCAGTTCGATTGCTTCAGAAATGCAGAAATGACTGGGGTGGGAGCGAAATCGCAACCCGTCAAGCACCAGAATGTCCAGCCCCCGAAGACGCTCTTTCGAAGGTTCAGGGATAGCATTGCAGTCGGTTAGATAGGCAAAAGGGCCGATGCGGTAGCCGCTGGCTTCTCCCGGTCCATGTTCGAGGGGGATCGGCTCAATGGGCAGTCCGAAAAGACTGAATGGACCCCCGACCTGCCAGGGATCGAGTCGGGGACGAAACCCCACGTTCAATTCGCCGCTGAAAATATATTGAAAGTTGTGTTGAATCGAAGCCATGGTGGCAGGGGAACCGTAGATAGGTATTGAATCTTTGGTTACCATATTAAAGGCGCGCAGATCGTCGATACCATGCACGTGGTCGGCATGTGCATGGGTATAAAGTACCGCATCCACATGTCCCAGGCCCTCCCGCAGAGCCTGTTGGTGCAGGTCGGTGCTGGTATCGATCAATATGTTGCGTTCCCCCCATGAAATCAAAGCACTGCAGCGTGTACGCCGGTCACGCGGATCGGTGGAACGGCAAACCTCGCATGTGCATCCGAGCATGGGTATGCCGGTGCTGGTGCCCGTACCGAGAAGCACAATGTTCATGGGGCGAGAGGAACTCAATGCAGACTCCGGAGCCATTCTGTTATGTTGCCCGCTGCGGTTCAGGGATTTTATGCATCGAAAAATTGCATTAACGCAGCATTACGAAAAGGCAAAATAGCATTTTTATTAAGGATGTGGCAATAACCTAGTACTCCGTGAAAGGTTTCCCGAAATATAATTTTGAGATTCTTTTTTTGTCATTCAAGGAGCCGGTATGCGAAAAGGAGTCGTTGCTCTGAACCCCGGGCCGCAGAACTTTTTTCAAAAGGCAAGGCATTGCATCCAGGGCCAAAGGGCATTAGACTCGTTTGAATCTCAGTCCCCGGCAACAGCATTTTTATGCGCTCCAGTGCAGCAGATCTCAAGCCTGCGAAAGGATAAACTATGCAAATCATCGCTGTCAGCACCCCTGCTTTGACCCTGGGAACCAACTGTCTGGTCCTCGGAGTCTGGCAGGATTTAACCGATACCCCGCTTCTTGGTGCGCTTGATCTTTCCCTGAACGGCGCCTTGCGTCAGTCCGTTGAGAGCAAAGCGTTTGTCGGTAAGGAAGGTGAAACGCTATTGTTTCAGACCGGCTCGGGTATGCCGGCGGCTCGCATTTTACTGGTTGGACTCGGATCCCGGGCCGATGCCGGCACCGGAACGCTGCGCCGTGCTGCCGCCGAGGCCGGGCGGGTGCTGCAGCAACAACGTGTGACCGATGCTGCCCTTGCCCTGTGCGAAATGCCGCCGGCCAGCTGCAAGCCAGACCAGGTGTGGCAGGCGTTGGCTGAAGGGTTGCTGCTTTCGGCGTACCGATTCGATCGCTATCTCACCCAAAAACGTGATGAATTGCCTCTTCCGCTGGAAACTGTTCGCCTTTTGGTCGATCGGGAGTCAGATGTCGATACGGCTGCCAGTGCTATAAACAAAGCGCAACAGATATGCCGAGGGGTGGTGTTGGCACGGGATCTGGTTAATGAGCCGGGCAATGTCAAGTCCCCGCAATTTTTGGCTGTTCAGGCACAAATGCTGTCTGAAAGGCATGGTCTTGCCTGTACCGTGCTGGATGAGGAGCAACTGGCCCGTGAAGGGTTTGGAGCTCTGCTGGCTGTGGCTCAGGGCAGCGCGCGACCGCCACGACTTATTGTCCTTGAATATCGCGGGGGTGACCCGCAGGACAAACCCCTGGTGCTGGTCGGCAAGGGGGTGGTGTTTGACTCCGGTGGAATTTCCCTGAAACCCGGAGAAAAAATGGATGAAATGAAAATGGACATGGCCGGTGCTGCCGCCGTGTTTGGCGCGATGGATGCCGTTGCGGGGTTGCGTTTGCCCATTAATTTGGTTGCCATCGTGCCCGCCGTGGAAAATTTACCGTCCGCCACCGCATATCGTCCTGGCGATATCATTTCGTCGCTGTCCGGTCAGACCATCGAGGTCCTGAATACCGATGCCGAAGGCCGTCTGATCCTGGCGGATGCCATGACCTATGCAGGCCGCTTTGAACCGCGCGCCATTATCGATCTGGCCACCCTCACCGGGGCCTGCGTGATCGCTCTCGGTCACGAAGCGTCCGCCGTATTCAGCAACCGCGATGATCTCGTCCGGCAGCTTATTGCGGCCGGGGAAAGCAGCGGCGAGCGTCTTTGGCAATTACCCCTGTGGGAAAGCTACGGTAAGCTGATTAAAAGCGATGTCGCCGATGTGAAAAATACCGGCGGCCGTCCGGCAGGTACGATCACGGCTGCGGCGTTTTTGCAGAAATTTGTTCCAGACTGCGCCTGGGCCCATGTCGACATTGCCGGTACCGCCTGGGAGGAAAAAGGCACCGCCTGTTGCGCCAAAGGGGCTACAGGGGTCGGCGTGCGTTTGCTTGTGGATTTCATGCAACGGGTCTGAGGCCGTTATGCCGTTCCCCTTCGGATCCTTTGAGTATGTCGTTTTAAGGTTGGCCGGCCTTGTTGCCGGCGGCAGTGGCGAAAAAATATTCGTTGATCCAAAAAAAATGCTCCCCAGCGGTTGCGTCCCTGCATCCCTGTGATATTAGGTTTTGTTGATTATCCCCCTCACTCATGAGACGGCATGACCACCGACCGGGACCACGGAGGGTTATCCGAAAGGAGGGGCGTCAGCGAGAAAGTGGTCCGGATAACACAGGCCATCAGGGCCGGAACAGCGGAAGGAGCAAGCAGGTATGATTCAGATTCAAGGTACGGTGAAGTGGTTCAACGATGCCAAAGGTTACGGTTTTATCACGCAGGATGATGGTCCTGATGTTTTTGTGCATTATTCCGCCATTCAGATCGAGGGATATAAATCCCTTGCCGAAGGGGACCGTGTCCGTTTCGAGGTTACCGAAGGCAATAAAGGGCCTCAGGCAACCAACGTAGCCAAAGTTTGATCCTTCCGGGTTTAAAATCTTCGGGCTCCGCAGTTTTTGCGGGGCCTTTTTTATTTGTTGGAGAACAATTCACGTTTGAACTGCCCTTCATCTTGACATTCTGCGGGGGGATTGATAGTTTCACTGTTTGGTGATTTTTGAATCATCCAGACCTGTCGCCGGACCTGATGTCACCGGAAAGGAATGCACATTGCCCATGAGCCGCCACGTAATCACCCCGGATGCACCGCTCCCAACGGGGGTTAAGGATTTTTTGCCCAACAAGGCTGCCAAGATCGAGTACCTGAAGCAGTCCCTTAAGGATGTTTTTCACCGCTGGGCGTTTCAGCCCATCATCCCCCCCTCTCTGGAATATCTCGAGGTGCTGGAACGGGGGCTTGGTGAAGGTCTGCGTGACAGGACCTTCCGGTTTGACGACCGCCAGAATGGCAAGTTGGTAGCCTTTTCTCCGGATATAACCCCTCAGGTGGCACGCATTGTCGCTACCCGCATGAAAAGCGCGCCCTTGCCTTTGCGACTCTGCTATAACGGCAAAGTGCTGCGTCATGCCGAACGACAGGCAGGCAAAGATCGCGAAATCATTCAGTCCGGCGTTGAGCTGATTGGTTTGCAGGGGCCGGAGGCCGATGCGGAAATGATCGCCATGGCCATCGAATGTCTGCAGTCTCTCGGGGCTACGGAATTTACCGTCGATATCGGCCAGGTGGAGTTTTTCCACGGGGTGATGGATGATTTGAATCTGCCCGGGCCGCAAGCTTTGGCGGTGCAGCAGGCCATCGCTCGCAAGGATTCTTCGGGATTGTCGGAACTCTTGTCGGACCTATCCCTGGAAGATCATAAATATGCCGAAATCATGGCGCTGCCCCGTTTGTTCGGTGGACGCGAGGTCCTTGACCGGGCGGCCGCTATCGTGGCCAATGACCGTTCACGCCGGGCTCTTGAAAATCTGCGCCAGATTCTTGAAGTACTGGAAGCCTACGGTGTGGAAGAGCATGTTACTTTCGACCTCGGGGAATTGCGTGGCCTTGGCTACCATACCGGTGTGACTTTTCAAGGTTTTCTGACCGGCATGGGCAGTGCCGTTTGTTCCGGCGGGCGCTATGACACCCTTACCGAACGCTACGGCTTGCCTGCCCCTGCGACAGGCTTTGCCTTTAATCTGCTGAACCTGCTGAGCGCCCTCGACCGGGATCTTGAGCATACGGCTGTGCAAAGCCTTGATGTGTTGATTCTGCAAAGTGGACCGGACAAACGCTCTGCCCAGCGGTTGGCACGAACTCTGCGCGCTCAGGGTTATGCCTGTGCTCGCGACATCATTGAACGGCCCCTTCAGGATAGTCTCGATTATGCCCGCAAGATGCATTTTCGCTACGTTGTTGTGGTGGCGGATGACGCGAACGATGTGCGGCTGATCCAGTTGGCAGACAACAGTGAACAATTGATTTCCCTGCAAGCGGTTCTCGCTGGAGAACTTCGCCTGTAATTCCGATCAGGAGATACACTCATGGCAAATGTTGTTATCGTTGGTGCCCAGTGGGGCGATGAAGGAAAGGGCAAGGTTGTCGACATCTACACCGAGTACGCCGACGATGTGGTGCGCTTTCAGGGCGGCAATAACGCCGGTCACACCCTGGTGGTGGGTGAAGAGACAACCGTTTTGCATCTCATCCCATCGGGCATCCTTCATGAGGGCAAGCGCTGCGTCATCGGCAACGGCGTCGTGCTTGATCCCAAGGTCTTCCTGGAGGAGATCGATAAGCTGAAAAAAAAGGGTTACCTCAAAGATGACCGCCAGTTGGTCATTGATGGAAATGCTCATATTATCATGCCGTACCACAAGGCGATCGATATCGCTCGCGAACAAAAATCCGGCGCCCGCAAGATCGGCACCACCGGACGCGGTATAGGGCCTACATACGAGGATAAGGTTGCCCGTCGCGGTATTCGGGTTATGGATCTGATCAAGCCCGAAATCTTTGCCCGCAAGGTCAAGGAAATGCTGCCGGAGAAAAACTTCTACCTGGAGAAGTACCTCGGTGTTGAGCCTCTTTCCGAGGCAGCCATTATCGAGGAATACAGCGTTTACGCCCAACGGTTGGAGAAGTATCTTGATCGTGCCTCGCTGCTCCTCAATCGGAGTATCGCAGAAGGGCGCAATATTCTATTTGAAGGCGCACAGGGAACTTTGCTGGATATCGATCACGGTACCTATCCCTACGTGACGTCTTCGTCCACCGTTGCGGGCGGTGCCTGTACCGGTAGCGGTGTGGGGCCCTGCGCTATCGATGCGGTCATCGGTATCGTTAAGGCTTATGTGACCCGGGTTGGAGAAGGTCCTTTCCCGACGGAGTTGCATGATGAGATGGGCGAGCAGCTGCGCCGTGTGGGGCACGAATTCGGGTCGACTACCGGGCGTCCCCGCCGCACCGGCTGGTTTGATGCCGTGGCTCTGCGTGAAGCTGTACGCATCAGCGGCATGACCGGCCTGGCCATCACCAAGATGGATGTATTGAATAGCCTGGATACGATCAATATCTGTACCGCCTATTCCTACAAGGGTGAGTTGCTTGAGGATTTCCCGCACGATCTCGATATTCTCAAGGAGTGCAAGCCGGTTTACGAACAGATGGAGGGTTGGCAGGCTGATCTGGGCGATGCGACTTCTTTCGATACCTTGCCAATTAAGGCGCAGAACTATCTGCACAAGCTTGCAGAGGTATCCGGATGCCCGGTTGTGCTGGTTTCTATCGGTCCGCGGCGCGATCAGACCATTCAGTTGAAAAATCCCTTTGACAAGTAATTCAAAATAGGGTAGAACTCTCTTCATTCGGAGGCAGCAAGCGAGTCCGGAGCACGGTTTAAAAAAAATCGCGCAACGCAAAAAAAAGTAAAAAAAAAGATTGACTCGCCGGAAGCTTTCAAGTATAAAGTGGCCTCCGTAGCAAGGAGCCGCTAGCTCAGTAGGTAGAGCATCTGACTTTTAATCAGATGGTCGTAGGTTCGATCCCTACGCGGCTCACCATTTAAGTCCCTATCGTCTAGCCCGGCCTAGGACACCGCCCTTTCACGGCGGCGACGGGGGTTCGAATCCCCCTGGGGACGCCAAAGTCAACAGCCCCACTGCCTAACTGGCGGTGGGGCTGTCTGCGTTCCAGTTCGCACGTTACGCATCCGCATGCTTCTTTCTGTTTGGAAAACTCGTATGTCCGAATCCAGTCCGATAGTTGAAATCTTCAGCGATGGTGCCTGTTCCGGTAATCCTGGGCCTGGCGGTTATGGCACCCTGTTGCGTTGTGGCGACCGCGTTCGCGAGTTGTCCGGATTTGCTCCTGAGACCACAAATAACCGCATGGAGCTGCTCGGGGCCATTGCAGGCCTTGAAGCGCTGACCCGCCCCTGTCTTGTCCGTGTGACCACTGATTCCCAGTATGTCTGCAAGGGGATGACGGAGTGGATTCATGGTTGGCGTAAAAAGGGGTGGAAAAACTCCAAAAAAGAGGATGTCGCCAATCGCGACCTGTGGGAAAGGCTTCTGGATCTTAGCTGCAAGCATCAGGTCACCTGGCAATGGGTGCGCGGTCACGCCGGCCATCCGGAGAATGAGCGCTGCGATGAGCTTGCCCGCCAGGCCATCGCCGATGGTTGCTGCGCTTCGTCCGGTTAAACTCCCGCTTCGTTAAAACTCCCACCTTGGATAAATCTTAAAACTGTGTTATTCTTTGCAGCGTTTGCTGTTGATCGGCTTCACTGCCCGAGGGAATGACCGCATGGCTTCTGAATACCTCTCCACACAACTGGTCGGCCCTGATGCGCTGTTGTCGCCTCTGGGATGGGATCTTGTGGCCTTGGCCTTATATGTCGGACTGGCTTGTGTCATCGTTGTCAGCCTTCTGTTGGCCGCCCGATTCCTGGGTCATCGTACCCGTTCTCCTCTTAAAAGCGAGCCCTACGAATGCGGGGTGGAACCTACCGGTCCGGCGCGGCCGGGATATCCGGTTCCCTTTTATCTTACCGCCATCTTTTTTGTGGTTTTCGATGTTGAAGTGGCTTTTATCGCTTCCTGGGCGGTTGCCTATGACCTGTTGAGCTGGCAGGGCCTGGCGCAAATCGCTTTTTTCATCATTACCTTGCTGATTGCCCTGTTTTATCTGTGGCGCCGTGGAGCTCTCGACTGGGGCCCGCAGCGTCATTAAAGGACGCCGTATCGGATGAGCGAAACGATTCCAAAAAATATCATCCTTACAACTTTGGATGATGCCATCAACTGGGGGCGAAAAAACAGCATGTGGCCGATGTTCTTCGGGCTATCGTGTTGTTTTGTCGAGATGATGGGCAGCATGACGCCGCGCTTCGATCTGGCGCGCTTTGGCGCCGAGGTTTTGCGTGGTTCGCCGCGCGAGGCGGACCTTATGGTGATAGCAGGTACCCCATTCAAGAAAATGGCGGCCAGCATGTTGCGTGTTTACGAGGAAATGGCCAACCCCAAGTGGGTCATCGCCATGGGCAGTTGCGCCAACTCCGGTGGCATGTACGACGTTTACAGCGTCATGCAGGGGGTCAATCAGATCCTGCCGGTGGATGTTTATATCCCCGGTTGTCCGCCGCGCCCGGAGGCCTTTATCCAGGGGTTGATGGTGCTGCAGGACAAAGTTGCCCGCAACGAGCGGCCGGCCAGGCCGGTTCTCAACATGCAGGGCGGCTGCGAAGGCACAACCGTTCCGATTCTCATCGATGGTCAGAGCAAAACCCGTGATACGCGCGGCCCGGGATACGGGCACTGCCCCATTCGCGGCACATCCCAGCAGCCCCCGGATTTCGAGGGTAGCCGCGCCGCAGGCATCTGGACCCCGCCGCAGCCACAAATCGTCTTCCCCGATGGGACCGTACCTCTGTTGGAACAGGTCCGGCAACGTTTCGGCGAAACCGTCAAACAGGAGCAGACCGCCGATATGCCGACCCTGGTGGCCGAACCTGATCAGGTTCCGGAACTGCTGCGGTTTCTCAAGCAGGACATCGATCAACCGTACCAGCGTCTAGAGGACTTGACAGCCGTGGATGAAACCGCGCGTAGCAGCCGTCCTTCCCACGAGCTGACGATGGTCTACCACCTGCTGTCTTTTGAGCGTGCCGGTTATCTGCGTGTCAAGGCGCCTCTAGCCACTGCCCAGACTGAGGCGCCGTCGATTACCGACTTGTGGCCGGCGGCCAATTGGTATGAGCGCGAGGCGTTCGACATGTTCGGTGTGCGTTTTGCCGGGCACCCCAATCTGCGCCGTATTCTGATGCCGGAAGGCTGGCAGGGGCACCCGCTACGCAAGTCCTACCCCGGTCGGGCTACCGACATGCCGCCTTTCACCCGGGACACCGCCACCACCATGGTGCCGCCGGAAGGCTCCCATTTTTTCAGCCGCGAGGACAATCCCGACAACACGCTGTCTATCCTCAACCTCGGCCCCCAGCATCCAGGTACCCACGGGATTCTTCGGGTTATCCTGAAACTGGCTGGTGAGGAGATCGTCGATCTCGATTCGGAAATCGGCTACCATCACCGTGGGGCGGAAAAGATCGCCGAGCGTCAGCACTGGAATCAGTATATTCCCTATACCGACCGCATCGACTATCTGGCCGGGTCCCTGAATAATCTGGCTTATCTGCATACCGTTGAAACGCTCTGTGGTGTCGATGTGCCCCCGCGGGCCCGCTACATCCGCATTCTGCTCAGCGAACTGTTCCGCATCGCCAGTCA
Organism: Pelobacter sp. UBA5610; assembly: GCA_002424645.1. Classification (GTDB taxonomy): domain Bacteria; phylum Desulfobacterota; class Desulfuromonadia; order Desulfuromonadales; family Syntrophotaleaceae; genus Syntrophotalea. Next base: position 32,658 of record DIKU01000045.1, read on the forward strand.
CCTGGTATGGCTGGGTACCTTCGCCCATGACGTTGGTGCCATGACGCCGGTTTTTTATGCTTTCGACAGTCGCGAAAAGATCTTCGATATCATTGAAATGGTTACCGGTGGACGGATGCATCCCGCCTGGTTCCGTATCGGCGGCGTGCCGGACGATCTGCCTGAAGGCTGGCACGCAGCAGTGGATGCTTTTACCAAGGATTTCGAGGCGCGCATCGATGAGTTTGACCGATTGTTGACCGATGGCCCGATTTTTCGAGCCCGTACGGAAGGAATTGGTGCCGTCAGCCGGCAGCAGGCCATCGAACTCGGCTTTAGCGGCCCCAATCTACGAGCCACCGGGCTTGCCTGGGACTTGCGCAAAACCATGCCCTACGCCGGGTATGAAGAGTTTGATTTCGACACCGTTACCGCCGAGGGAGGGGACTGTTTTGCCCGTTACCTGGTACGTCTCGGGGAATTGCGCCAGAGTCTGCGTATCGTACGCCAGGCAGCGGAGCGCATGCCGGAAGGCCGCTGGGGCAGCAGCGACTATCGCTACGCGTTCCCCAAAAGACAGGACGGCCTGCAGGATATCGAAAGTTTGATCCACCATTTTCTGCATGTCAGCCGGGGGCCGACGGCGCCCCGCGGTGAATGCTACCGGGCCACCGAATCGAGCAAAGGCGAATGCGGTTACTATGCCGTCAGCGACGGTGGGACCGGCGCCTATCGCTTGCGGATTCGGACACCGAGTTTCCCCCATCTGCAGGCCTTGCCCCAACTGAGTCGTGGCCGGCTGGTGGCCGACGTCATTACTATTCTCGGCTCGCTCGATTACGTGCTGGCCGATCTGGACCGCTGAGATGGCGATGCTACTATCGGAAAAACAAATCACGCAGCTTAAACGCCGCGTACGGGAAACCCCCCATCCCCGGGAAATGATCCTTGATGTGCTGCATGCCATCCAGGATGCCAACGGTTGGGTCTCGGACGAGGGGGTCGAACTGGCCGCCATCATCCTGGGGCTTTCGCCGTTGCAGGTCGAAGAGGTCGCGACTTTTTACGACAAGATCTACCGTCGCCCCGTGGGCCGGAAGGTTATTCATATTTGTGATTCGATCTGTTGCTGGAGTCGTGGCAGCGAAGCCCTCATGCAGCGGTTGCAGCAGCTTCTCGGTATCGCTGCAGGGGAAACCACGATCGACGGCATGTTCACCCTGCTGCCGACCTGCTGCCTGGGAGCCTGTGCCGATGCGCCGGCATTGCGTATCGGCAAAACCTTGTACGGCAAGGTCGCAATTGAGCAGCTCGAAGCCATATTGGACGGCGAGCGGACCGAGGTGAGTTCATGAGAACCTGCGAACCGCTGTTGTTTAAAAACCGTCGTATCGGTGAAACGGTTTTTCTTGAAGGCTATCGCAGAACCGGTGGCTACCAGGGTCTTGAAAAGGCCCTGAGGGACATGACTCCGGCCAGCGTGCGGGAGGAGGTCAAGGCTTCGGGCCTGCGCGGACGCGGCGGGGCCGGTTTTTCAACCGGACTCAAATGGTCGTTCTTTCCCAGTGACGACCCGGGTGAAAAATACCTGGTGTGCAACGGCGACGAAATGGAGCCGGGTACCTTCAAGGATCGCCAGCTGCTGTTGGCCGATCCGCATCATCTGTTGGAAGGGGTACTGATAGCCTGCTATGCGCTCGGTATAGGGACCGCGTACATCTTTTTGCGTGATGCCTATCGACAATGCGCCGCCAATCTCGAGCATGCCATGGACGAGGCCCGTGAGGCCGGCCTGTTGGGTGACAATATTCTCGGCAGCGGATTTTCCTGCGAGGTGCATGTGCACCGCAGCGCCGGGCGTTACATCTGCGGCGAGGAAACCGCCCTGCTTAACAGTCTGGAGGGCTTGCGTCCAAACCCCCGCTCCAAGCCGCCCTTCCCGGCGGTAAAGGGACTGTTCGGCAAGCCGACCGCCCTGAACAATATCGAAACTTTGGCAAATGTGCCGCATATCATTACCGGTGGAGCGGCCTGGTATAAGAGTCTGGCTTTGACGGAGAAGGGCTCCGGTACCAAACTTTACGGGTTGGCCGGTCATCTCGAAACACCCTGCTGCGTGGAGTTGCCCCTGGGCATGCCGCTGGGAGAACTGATTCGCGATTTCGGCGGTGGCGTCTGGCAGCAGCGTTCTTTCAAAGCCTGCCTGCCCGGCGGTGCTTCGACCCCCTATTTGACCGCCGAGCATCTGGACGTGGCTCTTGATTATGAAACCCTGGAGCAGGTCGGCACACGGCTGGGTACAGGGGGGGTGGTTGTATTCGATGACCGCACCTGCATGGTGGCCGCGACCCTGAACCTGTTGCGGTTTTTTGCCCGGGAAAGCTGCGGGTGGTGTACCCCCTGCCGCGATGGCTTGCCCCTGGTATGCTGGCTGCTGGAGCGTATCGAACTTGGGCAGGGCACGCGCGAGGATATGACCATGCTGCAGGAGCAGCTGCGCTATATCAATGGACGATCTTTCTGCGCCCTGGCCCTGGGGGCCATGGGCCCCGTGGACGGGTTGCTGCGGCATTTCGCCGAAGAGGTGGAGGATCATATTCGCCTGGGGCGCTGCCCTTTGCAAGCTTAAGGCTGATTGATGATACAAATCCGGATTTTTTGGCTTGAGTCCGGGGTGAAGTGAAATGGCGATAATGGCGCTTTTCGTGCGCAGGCCGCGGTTTTTGCACTTTCTGCGGCAACTTTGGTTTTTCAGACCATCATTCTTAATCCTTTGAGTTGTTAAGCATGCCGACTTTGATTATCGACAACCAGACCGTCACCGTGCCCGAGGGAACCAACGTTCTCGAAGCGGCTAAGCGACTTGGCATCGAAATTCCGCATTTCTGTCACCATGAGGCGCTCGGTTCCGTCGGTGCCTGCCGCTTGTGTGCCGTGGAGTTTCGTGAGGGACCGGTCAAGGGCATACAGATGTCTTGCATGGTGCCGGCCAAGGACGGCATGGTGGTCGATACCGGCAGTGCCGAGGTCCTCGCCTACCGCGCCCAGGTCATCGAATGGCTGATGACCAACCATCCTCACGATTGTCCTGTTTGCGACGAAGGCGGCGAGTGCCAGTTACAGGATATGACCGTGGCCGGCGGACACGGAATCAGGCGCTATACCGGCCCCAAACGCACTTACCAGAATCAGAACCTGGGACCCTTTATTGCCCATGAAATGAATCGCTGCATCCAGTGTTATCGCTGCGTGCGAACGTATCAGGACTATTGCGGTGGTACTGATTTTGGCGTTCTCGGTTCGCGCCAGAGGCTTTATTTCGGACGTTTCAGCGACGGCCCCCTGGAAAGTCCCTTCGCAGGGAATCTGATTGACGTGTGTCCGACCGGTGTGCTGACGGATAAAACCTACCGGTTCAAAAGTCGTATTTGGGACTTGCAGGAAGCTCCCTCCATCTGCCCCCACTGTTCGCTGGGCTGTGCCGTTACGCCCGGGGCCCGCTACCGGCAGCTACAGCGCCGTCGGGCGCGCACCAATAACCGGACCAATGGCCACTTTATCTGTGATCGGGGGAGGTTCGGCTACGGTTATGCCAATCATCCGGACCGGCCCCGCTACCCTCTGCTCGGTCATCGGCGAGTCACTTGGCAGGAAGCCCTGGCGGCTTTGCAAAACAAACTGCAGGAGCTCGGCGAGCTGTTTGGCCCTGGCAGTATCGGATTGCTGACATCTTCGCGCGCCACTCTCGAAACCCAATTTTTGACCAAACGGTGGGCCGCGGCCCTGGGCAGTGATCAGCTTTGCTTTGAAGCGCACCCCGGCCGCGATCTGGGCGCGCGCGTGGCGGCGTCACAACGGCTCGATCGCACCGCCAGTCTGGAAGATGTTCGCAACTGTGATCTGGCGGTCCTGATCGGAGCCGATCCCCTGTCCGAAGCACCGATGCTGGCATTGGCACTGCGCCAGGCCGCGCGACGCGGCGCACGGATCGTGGTTGTCGATCCGCGACCGGTAGAGCTTCCGCTGGCGTACGAGCGGCATGCGGTCTCGGTGGAAAAGCTGGGCCAGTTGTTGCGGGGGCTGAGTCGGCCACAGCAAAGCGAGTTTCCCTCCAGCATGGAAGAACTGGGCGGATCACTGGCCAGCGCATTGCTGGCGGCCAAAAGTCCGCTGCTCATCGGCGGCACCGATTTGCTTGGGCCGCAGGGAACGGAAGCCATGCAGCAAGCGGCGGAAGCCTGCTCACAACCTGAAACCCCCTGTCGGACCATGTTTCTGCTTGCTGGCCCCAACAGTTTTGGCGGTGCGCTGTTAAGCGCCGAGGGTCCGTGTTTCAGCAGCCTGCTGGAAGGCATGGAACAGGGGCGTATCAAGGCCCTGCTGTGTTTCGAAGCCGACCCCCTTGCGGATTACCCGGATCGAAAGAGGAGTCGCGCTGCCCTGGCGCGTCTGGATATGCTGGCGGTTTTTGACTGTGCCGCCACCGCTACGCTGCAGGAAGCGGATCTTTTCTTCCCGACCACTGCCGTGGAAGAATCGACCGGGACCTTGATTAACAACGAAGGGCGCATGCAAGCCTTCGAGCAGGTGTTTTCGGCCGGGACGCCCCTTGCCGAGAGTGCCGGGGGCAGTCATCCTCCGCGCTTTTTTTCCCGCGATATCCCGGGTTCCGAGCCGCAATCGGCTTGGGGTATCCTGGGTGCTCTGATGGGGAGGAGCGCCGATCTCCTGACTTTGCGCAGTGAAATAGAAAAAAATGACCATCGCTTTGCTGGTTTATCCCAACTGGAAGCCCGGGGCGAAGGGCGACGGATCGCTGCCCCGCGTCAGTATTCATTGTCTCACCAACCGAATATCTCCGGCATTATGGGTTCCGATCAGCTGCAATTGCTGGTGACAGAAACCCTGTACGGTTCTGAATTGCTCAGCAACCTGTCATCCTGCCTGCATGAGTCCACTCCCTCAGCCTTTGTGATGTTGCATCCGCAGGATGCGGCGCGGTTCAAGTTGGAAGAGGGCAAAAAGGTGCTGCTCGGCACTCCGGTGGGGGATTTGACGCTGACATTGCGGATTGCAGGGGATATGGTTCCGGGGATGGCCATTGTTCCGCGACTACGGGGAACCGTGCTTGAACCGCTGGTACCCGGCACCGAACCGTTGCCTTGCCGCATCGAGAAAGCCTGACCGATGAATGACGTGCTACTGACCTTCATTCTGATTGTAATCAAACTGGGACTGGTGCTGGGAACGGTACTTAGTCTTGCGGCCTATATGGTGCTTGCCGAGCGCAAAATCCTTGGACGCATGCAGATGCGCCATGGTCCCAACCGGGTTGGACCGTTCGGTCTCCTGCAGCCCCTGGCCGATTTGATCAAGCTGCTCTGCAAGGAGGACCTGATTCCGGAGCGGGCCGATCGCTGGGTGTTCATGCTGGCCCCGGCCATCTCGACCGTGACGGCGTTACTGGCGTTTGCCGTCATCCCCTTTGCGGCTCCCCTGCATTTGTTCGGGCGCACGATTCCGATGGTGGTCTGTGATCTGAATGTCGGCCTTTTGTACCTGTTTGCCCTGTCGTCCCTTGCGGTTTACGGGGTTGCGCTGGGCGGCTGGGCTTCGCAGAGCAAATACGCTTTGCTTGGAGGCCTGCGTGCCATGGCGCAGATGATTTCCTACGAGCTGGCCATGGGTTTGGCGATTGTGCCGGTGGTCATGGCGTCCAAGTCCTTTTCCTTGACCGCCATCGTTGCCGCGCAGCAGCCCTGGCCCAATGCCATCCGACATCCGTTGGCCTTTTTGATATTCGTCATTGCCATCATGGCTGAATCGAAGCGCACTCCCTTCGATATGCCCGAGGCCGAAAACGAACTGGTGGCCGGTTTTCACACGGAATACTCGGGCATGCGTTTCGGGATGTTTTTTGTCGGCGAATACCTCAATCTGATCGTGCTCGGCGCCATGCTGACGGTATTGTTTCTCGGCGGCTGGCATGGTCCATTGCTTCCTTCGGTCTGCTGGTTTCTCATCAAAGTGCTTGGCGTGGCCTTCTTTTTTATCTGGGTACGCGGAACCATGCCGCGGTTGCGCTACGACCAGCTGATGGCTTTCGGCTGGAAAATCCTTGTACCCCTGGGGCTGTTGAATATTCTGGTCACGGCCGCATGGCTGCTATGGCGAGGCTGATATGAGTTTGTGGAGAGACATCCGGGGAACCATACTGCCCTTCTGGGTAACCCTGCGCTATTTGTTCCGCCGGCCGGTAACCGTGTGTTATCCCGAACGCAAACAAACCCCTGCGCCGCGCTACCGTGGGCGGTTGGTTCTGACCCGCGATCCGGACGGCGAAGAGCGGTGCGTCGCCTGCCACCTGTGCAGCGCCGCCTGCCCGGTCGACTGCATTTCCATGCAGGCCGCCGAGCGTGAAGACGGCCGTCGTCATGCTGCCTGGTTCCGCATTAATTTTTCCCGATGCATTTTTTGCGGCCTGTGTACCGAGGCATGTCCTACCCTGGCTTTGCAGATGACATCGGAATATGAGCTGGCAAGCCGCGAGTTATTGCAGGTGATATACGAAAAAGACGAGCTGCTCATCGACGGTTGCGGCAAAAATGACGGGTATAATTTCTATCGTTTGGCCGGCATCGGCGTCGCTGCTCCGCGGGGCAGCAACCCGGGCGAAACACCGCCGGTGGATTTCAGGAGCAATCTGCCTTGATACGGCGGAGGTAAGATTTGCCACGGGAGATGAAGGTTTGAGGGTTTAATCCAGGCTCCCGGCAGTTGAAGATTGTAAGTGGTTTCAGTTTTGGACCAACCCCTGATTTGTATGTAAGGACGAGACATGGCCACCCTGCTTTTCTATATCCTGGCGACGATCACCCTGTTGTCGACGGTTTTGTGCCTGACGCGCAAAAATCCGGTTCACGCCGTGCTCTACCTTGTGCATGCCTTATTCGCTTTGGCACTGCTGTATTTTCTTCTTGGTGCCCCCCTGTTGGCGGCCTGGCAGATTATCCTGTATGCCGGAGCGATTATGGTCCTGTTTCTTTTTGTTATCATGCTTATCGAACCGCCGGTGGCCGAGTCCCGCACATCCGGGCGTGTTATCCACTGGCTGATCCCCGCTATCCTCAGCGGGTCGCTGCTGGCCTGTGGCGGTGCTTTGATTGCCATGGATCCGGCAGCAACCAATGCCATCGCCTCCTACTGGATGACTCCGCGCGATTTTGGTCGCGCCTTGTTTGTACACTACGGTTTGGCAGTGGAAGTCATTTCAATGATTCTGCTGTTTGCGGCTGTGGGCGCCTTCCATCTCGGCCGGCGTTATCGCCCCACGACCAAGGAGGATGTTTCATGATCGTGCCACTCGGCCACGTATTGATCCTGGCCGGCTTGCTGTTCGTGGCCGGGCTTTCAGGGGTGCTTTTACGTCGAAACCTGATCATGATATTGATAGGTGTGGAGATCATGATCAATGCCGTCGGGCTTGTCCTGGTCGGTGCTTCGGCGTATTGGCGAAGTCCGGATGGCCAGTTGTTTGCCTTGCTGTTGATGGCTGTCGCGGCGGCTGAAGTTACGGTTGCGCTGGCTTTGGTTGTTTATCTGAAGCGCAGCCGCGGTACGATCGATGTCAATCGCTTTGATGGGATGCAAGGATGATGGCCGAGTTGCTATTTATGATACCGTTGCTGCCTCTGGGCGGCGCTTTAATCATCATGTTTGCCGGCGGTCGCATGCCACGCCGCCTGCTGACAGGTGTGGCAATCGCGTCGGTGGCCGCGTCGGCCGCGGTGACCTTGTGGTTATGGCCGCTGGCTGCTGAACGAACCCGGACGACTCTGTTCACCTGGTTTGATGCCGGTTCCTTGCAGGTTCCGGTGGAACTGCTATTCTCCCCGCTGGCGGCGAGCATGACATTGATGGTGACCGGTGTCTCGGCTCTGATCCATGCCTATGCCGCGTGCTACCTGCATCACGAGCCGGACATCCGACGTTTTTTCACCCTTTTCAACCTGTTTGTTTTCGCCATGCTGGTGATTGTTCTGGCGGACAACCTGTTACTGCTGTTCCTTGGCTGGGAGGGGGTCGGATTCTGTTCCTATGCCCTGATCGGTTTCTGGTATCGCAATCCTGACTTTGCGGCAGCCGGGCGCAAGGCGTTTCTGGTCACCCGCGCCGCCGATGTGTTATTCGGCATTGCACTGTTGTGGTTGTTCCGCCTGACCGGCACCTTGTCCATCACAGCCCTCAACGAGCAGGCATCTGCTTTGCCATCTGCCAGCGTTACCATTCTGGCCTTGTTGCTGCTGGCCGGCGCCTGTGGCAAGTCGGCCCAACTGCCTTTCAGTTCCTGGTTACCGGACGCCATGGCCGGCCCCACCCCGGTGTCGGCATTGATCCA
>DIKU01000045.1:41100-100943 GCA_002424645.1 Pelobacter sp. UBA5610
GGCCTGGTTGGAACCGCTACGGCTTTCTACGGTGCTACCTGTGCGCTGGCGCAACGGGATATTAAAAAAGTCCTGGCTTATTCAACCATCAGCCAGGTCGGCTACATGTTCCTTGCGGTTGGTGCCGGTACCGTTACCGGGGCCATGTTCCATCTGCTGACCCATGCTTTTTTCAAAGCCCTGCTGTTCATGGTTGCCGGTGCGGTCATCCATCTGGCTTCTGGCGAACAGGATCTGTTTCGCCTTGGTCGGCTTTTCAAGCGATCGCCGATGCTTTTCTGGTTATTGCTGGCCGGTGCTGTAGCCTTGGCCGGCGTGCCGCTCACGGCGGGTTTTTTCTCCAAAGATGCCATCCTGGCGGCATGTTTTGCCAGGCAGACCTGGTGGTGGACAAGCCTTGGTGTTGTCGGATTGGTAACCGCTTTTCTCACCGCTCTTTATGCCTTTCGCCTGGTTTATCTGCTTGCTTCCGACCGTGAAGCGGCCTCGGGGCACGGCCCCGCGCCGGGGGGACTTATATGGCCATTGCTGCCCCTGGGCTTCCTAGCGCTGGTTGGCGGGCTTCTTAATCTCCCTGCGGTCTGGGGTGGGCATGCAAGTTTGGAAACCTGGCTCGCTACCCCCTCGGGGTTATCGCCTTCCCATGGCCTCGAATGGGGGCTGGCTGCGGGAACTCTTGTGTTGGTGATCGGCGCATGGCTGGCGATCCGAAACCGCTATCGGTTGCCGGTCTCGCCTCTTTTTGGGGGAGCTTGCATGGGCTTTTTTGTCGCAGGTTGGCAGATCGATGCCCTGATCCGCTTCACCGTTACGGCGCCCTTTGAAAGGCTTGGCGGCCTGCTGGCAAGATCCGTCGAGCGACGCTTTACTTCGACCTGGCCCACCGGTCTTGGTCAAATGTGCCAGTCTACCGGGCAGAAGCTGCGTGTCTTCACCTCCGGATCGGTCAGTCACTATCTCGCCGCCATGGCCTGGGGCGTTGTTCTGCTGCTGGCGATGCTGGTGGTTTTGTTGATTTTATGATGTTTATTGCTCTCCCTAACATACTTGCGAGCCAAGCATGAATGGTCTGTCAAACATACCCTGGTTATCCGTCTTGCTGCTACTGCCGCTCGTTGGGGCTCTGGCCTGTCTGGCCTGGGGAAGACGAGCCGCCGTGGTCACGGTTTTTCTGGAATCTATCGTAGCACTGCTTTTGCTGTCGGGGGGTGGCGCCCCGATTTTGTCCTGGATGCGCTTCGAAGAATGGATCTGGATTGATCGCTACGGCGCCCGGATTTCCCTGGGACTTGACGGGCTTTCGCTGCTACTGGTGTGGCTGACCGTTATCCTGCTGGCGGTTGCCGTTGGCCTTTCCTGGCCCCGCTATCGACAATCCGGGTTTTACGCCTTGCTCCTGACCAGTTGCAGCGGAATCCTCGGTGTCTTCCTGGCTCAGGACTTGTTGCTGTTCTACGTATGCTGGGAAATCATGTTGTTGCCGTTGATCCTCTGCATCGCCTTGTGGGGTGGCGCCAGGCGCGTTGAAGCCGCTTTTAAACTGCTATTATTCACTTTGGCCGGCAGTCTGCTGATGTTATTGGCTTTTTTGGGATTGTTTTTGCTGCATGGCCGCCAGACCGGCGATTACAGCTTTGCCTTGCAGTCGCTGGGCACCACGGTTGTTCCCCCCGAGTTGGCCCCCTGGCTGTTTGGGTGCATGGCCCTTGCTTTCCTGGTCAAGGTTCCCGTTGTTCCTTTGCATGGCTGGTTGCCGGATGCTTACCAGGAAGCACCTGTCGCGGTTACTTTGCTGCTCTCGGGCGTATTGGCCAAGGCTGGCATATTCGGTCTGGTACGTGTGGCGCTGCCTTTATTTCCTGAAACCTGGACCAGCTTTTTGCCCGCATTGGGAGTGCTCGCGTTGGTGAGTATCGGTTACGGAGGCTGGCTGGCTTTTGTGCAGACCGATCTCAAGCGTTTGGTGGCATATATATCTGTCGCCCACCTTGGTTTTATCGCATTGGGTGTGGCGGCCTTTAACGCCATAGCTTTGCAGGGCGCTATGCTGCAACTGTTCAATCATGGGATTACCACGGCCGCACTGTTCGCTGTGGTTGCGCTGGTGGAGCGCCGTACCGCCAGTCGCGAATTGTCCGAGTTGGGTGGACTCTGGTCCCGCACTCCGCAGCTTGGTGCCATGCTGCTGTTTTTTTCCCTGGCTGCCCTGGGACTGCCGGGGCTGAATATTTTCACCGGCGAAATACTTATACTGCTTGGAGCTTTCGCAGTTCATCCCTGGTGGGGTGCCGCAGGCATGGTCGGGGTTTTGCTGGCGGCTTGTTATACGCTGCGTATGGTGCAGGGCGTGTTGTGGGGCGTTCCCCGTGGCCCGGAAATCATGACGGATATGAATCGCGGCGAGACGCTGCTGTTAGCCCCGCTGGCCGGTTTGGTCTTGTGGCTCGGGGTTTATCCTCTTCCTTATTTGAAGTTACTTCGCGGTCCCGTTGAACGACTCCTTGCCCATCTCGTCACGACAGGGGGACTGCCATGACCTTGAACGCGTTGCTGACGCTGCTACCGTTTCTGGTGCTATTCATCGGCTCCGTGGCCGTTTTGTTTGTGTCGGAGCGAAGGGCCCTGCGGTTTGGTGTTTTCTGTGCCTTAATTGCCGCAGGCTTTGCCTGGTGGCCTTGTGCCGCGTCAGTATCTGACACGCCTTTAGTCTCGAGCGGCCCATTTGCACGGGGGTGCCTGACCGTGTGGGCGCTCCTCGGCGCAGCGACCTGCTTACTGGCGGAGCGTTACCGCGCAAGCCGACGTTTTGCATCGCCGGAATTTGCAGGGTTGGTACTGTTTTGCGTTCTAGGGATGTCGATCCTGTCGGCCAGCACTTCGCTGGTCAGCCTGTTTCTTGGCCTGGAGGCGATGACCCTGGCTTTTTATGTGCTTATTGCCTTTGATCGGGACAATCCCACCGGAGCCGAAGCGGGATTGAAGTATCTGTTACCCGGATTCCTGGCCAGTGCTCTGCTGGCTTTCGGAATCGCAATCGTATATGCCGCTACCGGTACTTTTGCACTTCATGGAAGTGTAACCTTCGCGGGCGGTGATGCGTCCATGCATGCCATTGCGATGTTGGGGTGGACTCTGATTATCTGCGCCATGGCGTTTAAGGCATCTCTGGCGCCCTTTCACCTTTGGACGCCCGATGTATATCAGGGTGCTCCCGCTCCGGTGGCGGGGCTGCTTGCCAGTGGTTCCAAGGGTGCCGTGTTTGCTGTACTGCTGGCCAGCATCCCCTTGGCCCTTATTGCACCGCTGCGGCCGCTTTTGGCCGGCCTGGCAGCACTTTCCATGCTTGCCGGAACTTTTGCCGCGCTGCCACAAACCAACCTCAAACGCATGTTGGCTTACTCCTCTGTGGTCCATATGGGATATATGGTGCTGGCATTACTGACTGGGCAGCGGGCTGGGCTTGAAGCCGGCATGTTTTACCTGCTCAGTTACGGCGCAGCAACCGTGGCAGCTTTTGGACTGCTGGCTTCCCTGTCCGACTCCAGTGGCGAGCCTCAGAACTACGCCGCTTTGGAAGGGTTGGCCTGCAAATCGCCGTGGCGGGCGGCCCTGCTTACGATTTTGCTGCTGTCACTGGCCGGCTTCCCGCCTCTGGCCGGGTTTATGGGCAAGTTGGTGCTTTTTAGTTCAGCCCTGGATGCGGGTTATGTGTGGCTGGTGGCACTGGCCTTGTTTTCTTCGCTGGTGTCCTGCTATTACTATTTACGCCCCATTGTGCGTCTTTTCCGTTGCGGTCCAATCGCTGCCAATTCCGTTGCTGCCAATGGCGGTGAGCGGGTTGTGCTCTGGCTTTGCGCTATTATTATTGTGACTGCAGGGATTTATCCCGGACCATTTTTCCAAATGATTTCCGCAATTGCGCCTTGATCCAAAGTGCGAGGGACCATGAACATTAGCGAACGCATTGCACAGTTTCTGTCGGCCGAAGGTTTTGCTGTTGCCGGCGCTTCAACCAATCGTGACAAATACGGCAACAAGGTGCTCCGTTGCTATATGCAACATGGCAGGCACGTCGTACCCGTGAATCCCCATGCTTCGACTGTGGAAGGTTTGGCCAGCGTAGCCAGTGTTTCCGATTTGCCGGGTAATATTAAAAGTCTTTCCGTTATCACCCCACCCAAAATTACCGAGCAGGTTGTCGTAGCGGCCATCGCCAAAGGCATCGCCAATATCTGGATGCAACCCGGAGCTCAAAGCGATGAAGCCATACGTCGTTGTGAGGAAGCTGGTATCAACCTGATTGCCGACGGAAGCTGTCTGTTGGTGGTGCTCGGTTATCACGAAGACTGACAATTTGTAAAATAGCGTTTATTTCCCTTGCAGTTACTCCTCGCTGGGCTGTACGCAATGTTTTTTGGCGCACGCCGCAACAGCCTTGCTCCAAAAGGCGTCGTATACGCGTGCAACGCCTAACATCTTCTTTTTACGTAATTTTTTCTTGCTCTTTCGTTATATTGCGTGATATATAGCGAAAGATGTGGCCAAGCAAAAAGCGTACTTTGTTCTTTGTTTTTTCGAACGACATTCTGCTCGTTCGCTATATAGTCCTTTCTTGTTTGCCTTCTGAAGCGAAAATCCGGCCTTTCGTCCCGCGCAGTTCTTTGGCCGGCTCGCCCGTTACCTCTTTTTTGCCGAAAACCGTCGCCTCCAGGCAAGTAAACGGTTGTCTTAGTTCGTATGACGGGATGTCTGAACATGGATGATACAAACAGGCGTGAAGTTCGCAGGCAAGTTGTCACCAACATCAAAGTGCCGAACTCCGTTTGGAAAAAACGCGTATGTGACACGTTTCTCGATTTATGCATAATCCCGGAAAATTTCTCCGGAAAACTTGTGATTTCTTTTAAAAACGGCGGCATCAGCTTCATCGAGAAAACTGAAACCTTTAAATAAATATACAATTTGCGCTTATTTCGTCCTCTGTCCGTGCGGCAGACGCAACGAAACCCGCATCAGCAGATCGTTTGCAACACGATCTGACGTGCGGGTTTTTTTTTCACTGCATAGCGTTGGAGATTATGAAAATGCCACCCCGAATTATTTATGGAGCAGGTTGCCAAGGAATCTCCTTATTCCGTCAGTTGGAGGACGATTTTGAACCACCGGTAATTCATTGTTTTGTCGATAGTGATCCTGAAAAACAAGGAGGATCCATCAACGGTGTACCGGTATATGCACCCGATTATCTTAAAACCCGGATTCCCGGCACCTACAGAGTTTTGGTCGCTGTCGGCAGCCATTACGGGCAGATCCGAAAATATCTGGAGAACCTGGGATGGGAGGAACATAACCATTTTGAGGATGCCTCTCCGCGACCGATGACCTATGGGGAAATGAACCCAGATTTCATTCCCTTGATGAATGAGGTGCGGCGTTATTCGCTTCTGAGTCGCCAACGACTGGAAATGTTGTACCAATGGGCGAAAAACGCGCATGCGGTTCGGGGAGATATAGCAGAAGTCGGCGTTTACAAAGGGGGAACCGCTTTGTTGATGGCTTCTGTTTTACAGGGCACCGGTAAGGAACTACATCTGTTTGATACCTTTTCCGGGATGCCGCATACCACGTATGACATTGATCTGCACCGGCCCGGAGATTTTTCAGATACCGCTACCGAGGAAGTTGCCAGGTTGTTGTCTGTATTTGCCGGGGTGCGCCTGTACCCGGGGATTTTCCCGGATACGGTACCAAAGGGTTGGGAAACAAAGGTTTTTTCTTGTGTTCACGTCGATGTGGATATATTCAGTTCAGCCAGGGATTGTTGCCGTTTTTTTTACCCCAGAATGAGCCAGGGCGGGATCATGATTTTCGATGATTACGGTTTTCCTTCATGTCCAGGGATCCGCCAGGCGGTGGATGAATATTTTGATACGGTGCACGATAAACCCGTTTACCTGCCTACGGGGCAAGCCTTGGTCATCAAATCTGCAGCCCAATTTTAATAATCGGTGCAGATGAGAACCTGTTTCCATCTCATGTCGAGTGGATAACGAATTCCTTCTTTAACGCGTCTCAAGGAGAGTTTCCCATGAAAGTGTGTTTTCCGGTTGCTGAAGATCAAGGGATAAACAGCAAAGTTTTCAATCATTTTAATTCTTCACCCTACTTTTTGATCATCGACACCGATGCGGAAGAGATAAAGATTCTGCCCAACTGCGATCCCAAAAACGAAATGTATGGCTGCAATGCCGCTGTTGCCCTGGAGGGGCAGTCTTTGAATGCCATCGTGGTGGGAGGAATTAGCGATGCACTTTTGCAATTCCTTAATATGCAGGGTTACCAGGTTTATGAAACCAATACCGACAATATTCAAAAGAATTTGGAATTGTTGAAAAAGGACGAACTTGCAGAGCTTTATCCGTTTTACAGCCAATATGAAGGACAATGCGGCGATGAGGATGGTTCGGAAGGCGATTGCAACCATGATCACGATCATCATCACCATGAACATGATTTGGAAAGTGACGCAAAGCAGGAACAGTGTGTTCTGCATGGGGGAAGTGGATGTGGAAGTCATGTCAAAGGTGAGTGCGAAGGGCATTAATTCAGAAGGTAAAGTAAATAGACTGTTATTTTCTGTAAGAATAGGTAGTATACGGTAAGTGTTGTTTTTTGTTGTTATTTTTTTCTTGTTATCGGAAATGAGCTTCTGTTATAACTTGGACTCCAACGTCTGATCGCTTTTTCGATTCGGTATAAACCGGTGTTTCAGTCCTTGGCAAACACATGAAATAATCAGCGCATATTTCGTCCTCTGCCGGCTGATGGCAGACCTAACGAAACCCGCAGCAGAGCTTCACCTTGAGGCATTGGTGCGGGTTTTTTATTTTAATCTAGCCTATTGGTTAAAAAACCAGGGAAATGTTTATGTCTGTTCCGGAAATACTTCGACTGGAAGCTCAGCTGCAGCAGGAAGCCGGGACGCGGCACAAAAAGATCAGTGCCAGAGGTGATCAACGTTTGCGCCACCCCATTGCGGTATGCAAGCAAATGATCGCCAGTACGCTGACGGATATCGAATTGGTCAGTAAAGAGTTTTCGGGGAAATTGATTATCTCCTTCAAGGAGGGAGGTGTCAGTTACATTGAAAAGATAGAGCAGTTTAAATAGACGGGAGACCACAATTCCCGTGAAATAATGTGCGCTCATTTCGTCCTCTGCCTATGCAGACGTAACGGAACCCGCATCGATTCCTGGATAATTACAGGCATCGTTGCGGGTTTTTTTGTTTTTCTTCTCAGTAAAGGAATATGCCAGATGATGGAAGTCATCCCCGTCGAAAAGGCTGTTGGGGAAATTCTATATCACGACATCACCCGTATTGTGCCGGGCGAATTCAAGGGCCGCGCCTTTAAAAAGGGCCATCGCATCTCCACTGATGATGTACCCAGGCTCAAAGAGCTTGGCAAAGACCGTGTGTATATCCTGCGATTGAGCGACGGGTACGTTCATGAGGATGATGCCGCAAGGCGTATAGCGCGGGCTATCTGCGGAACCAATGTCGAGTGGGATGAGCCGAATCAGGGCAAGGTTGAGATCAAAGCTCTGGTCGGCGGTTTACTGAAGATAGATCCGATACTGCTGATGCAAATAAACGAATTACCGGACGTTACCGTCGCCACACTGCATACCGATCAGATCGTTTCGAACGGGAAAGCCGTTGCCGGTACCCGCATCATTCCCCTCTATACCAACGAGGATACCTTGTTGCGTCTGGAAAACATGTGCCGGACAGCAGGACCATTGGTGACCGTGAAACCCTTCCGCAGGATAAAGATCGGAATGATCACCACCGGTAGCGAAATTTACTATAACCGCATCTCCGATCGTTTCGGACCGGTAGTACGCGACAAATTCCAGGCTCTCGGAAGCCATGTGTTTAGCCAGATTGTGGTGCCCGATAATATCGAGATGACGGTAAAGGCGATTCACGAACTGATCGGCGCAGGCGCGCAGATGATCGTTACGACCGGTGGCATGTCCGTAGATCCGGACGATCTTACGCCGGCAAGTATCCGCGCCAGCGGAGCCGAGGTTATCAGCTACGGTGCGCCGACTTACCCCGGTGCCATGTTTATGTTGGCACAGCTGTCCGGTGTGCCGATCGTCGGTTTGCCCGGCTGTGCCATGTACCACAAGGCGACGGTGGTCGATATCGTGGTCCCAAAATTGTTGGCAGGAGAGACTGTTTCCCGCGCGGATATTGTGGCCATGGGGCATGGCGGCCTTTGCGCGGGATGTAAGGAATGCAGGTACCCCGATTGCGGGTTCGGTAAATGAAGAAAGCCGCCATTGGAGTCATGACATAGAGATGTCGGTTAAAGGGATATAGCCCCCTGTAGGGGCATGGGCATTTCGCCCACCATCGCATGCTCACACCAAAAAGGAGGAACAGAAAACAATGGGATTGTTGAAAAAAATACTCACGGTCAACGGCGTTGAAAGAAAAATCATCGTCGACCAGGACGCCCTGTTGTCCGACGTTATCCGCAAGCAACTGGGCCTGACCGGTACCAAGGTCGGTTGCGCCTCCGGTACCTGCGGGGCCTGTAACGTCATTCTCAACGGAAAGTTGGTGCGCACCTGTACCACGCGCATGAAACGGGTCGACAACTGGTCGACAATCATCACCATCGAGGGTATTGGTACCCCGATGAATCTGCACCCGCTTCAAAAAGCCATCATAAAGCATGGCGCCTTGCAGTGCGGATTCTGCACGCCGGGGTTCATTGTCTCGGCCAAGGCCCTGCTCGATGAAAACCTCAATCCGACCCGTCAGGATGTGCGTGACTGGTTCACCAAGTACAAAAACGCCTGCCGCTGCACCGGCTACATATCCATCGTTGATGCGGTCATGGATGCTGCCGCCGTGTTGCGCGGCGATATGAGCGAATCCGCCCTGGAATACAAGGAAGCCAAAGACGGAAAGCTCTACGGGACCCGTTACCCCCGCCCCACTTCGGTGGCCAAAGTATGTGGACTGTGGGACTTTGGCGCCGACATGCGCGAGCAGTTGCCGGAAGGCACTCTGCACTGCACCCTGGTTTGGGCAGACGTCGCCCACGCCAACATCAAAGGAATCGACACCCGTGAAGCAGAGGCCATGCCTGGAGTGGTTAAGGTTGTTACCCATAAGGACATTAAAGGTAAAAACCGCATTACCGGTCTGATCACCTTCCCCACCAACAAGGGTGACGGCTGGGATCGTCCGATCCTGTGCGACGAGAAGGTATTCCAGTACGGTGATGCTATCGCAATCGTTTGCGCAAGAACCAAGGCCCAGGCCGATGCCGCCGCTAAAAAAGTTGCCCTCGATCTGGAAGTTTTGCCTCACTACATGAACGCCATGGCCGCCAAGGCAGAGGACGCGATCGAAATCCATCCCGGAACACCCAATGTGTACTTTACCCAGGGCCTGAAAAAAGGAGAAGATACCAAGCCGATCATGGGAAAAGCTCCTTACGTTGTTGAAGGCGAATTCTACCTGGGGCGTCAGCCTCAGATGCCGATCGAGCCGGATATAGGATTCGGTTACATCAACGAAGAAGGCAAGGTCGTCGTTCATTCCAAATCGATCGCCCTGCAGCTGCAACAGGCCATGATCGCTCCGGGTCTTGGTCTGGAAATCGATAATCTGGTCATCGTTCAGAATCCCACCGGCGCCACCTTCGGTTACAAGTTCTGCCCCACCATGGAAGCTCTGGCTGCTGCCGCCACCATGGCTTGCGGCGGGGTGCCCTGTTACATCGAATACACCTGGGCCCAGCTTCAATTCTACACCGGGAAACGTTCACCTTTCTGGTTTACGGCGAAACTGGCCGCTGATGAAAACGGCAAATTCCTTGCCGCCGAAACCGAATATTGGGTCGACCACGGTCCCTACTCCGAGTTCGGCGATCTACTGACTCAACGCGGTGTTCAGTACGCTTTCTCCGGTTATGACATCGCCAATATGAGTGGTAAGGGCCACACGGTCTGCACCAACCATTGCTGGGGTGCGCCGTTCC
The DNA here is from genome assembly GCA_002424645.1 of Pelobacter sp. UBA5610. GTDB lineage: Bacteria > Desulfobacterota > Desulfuromonadia > Desulfuromonadales > Syntrophotaleaceae > Syntrophotalea. The sequence continues at coordinate 51,168 of DIKU01000045.1, forward strand.
GTGCCTACGGTTCTCCTCAATCCTTCTTCGCTTCCGAGTCGCTGATCGACGAATTGGCGAAGAAAATGGGCAAGGACCCCTTCGAATTGCGTGAAATGAACTGCTACCGCCCGGGTGCCACCACCCCGACTCAGCAGACCCCCGAAGTATTCGTATTCCCGAAACAGTTCGAAGCGCTCAAGCCCAGGTACGAGCGTGCCAAGCAATTGGCAGAGCAGAACTCCACCGCCACAAGAAAACGTGGCGTCGGTATCTCGCTGGGTATCTACGGTTGTGGCCTCGACGGCCCCGATACCTCGGAAAGCTGGATCGAACTTCTGCCTAATGGCGATGTCATGGTCGGGAACAGCTGGCAGGACCATGGGCAGGGTTCGGACATCGGCTCCCTCACTTTCGCTCACGAGACTCTCAAACCCCTTGGCCTCAAACCGGAGCAGATCAAGCTGTGCATGAATGACTCCAGCCTCACCCCAAACAGTGGTCCTTCCGGTGGTTCCCGTCACAATGTTGTTACCGGCAACGCTATCCGCGTGTCCTGTGAAATGTTGATGGAGGCCATGCGCAAGGCGGATGGAACCTATCGCACCTATGACGAGATGGTTTCTGGAAACATCGCCACCAAGTATCTCGGCAAGTGGACCACCCCTTGCAGCGAATGCGATTTCGACACCGCGAAAGGCGAACCGTTCTGCATCTACATGTACGGACTTTTCCTGGCCGAAGTCGAAGTCGACATCACCACGGGTGAGACGAGTGTATTGAAGATGGTTCATGTGGCCGATGTCGGTACCATCACCAACCAACTGGCCGTCGACGGTCAGCTGTACGGCGGCCTGGCCCAGGGCATCGGCCTTGCTCTTACCGAAGACTTCGAGCACATCCATCCTCACTCCAACATGATTGGCGCTGGCTTCCCGTTTGCCAATGATATCACCGACGACCTGGAACTCATCTACGTCTGCGAACCGCGTGAGCACGGTGCTTTCGGGGCGGGTGGCTGCGGCGAATTGCCGCTGACCGCTCCTCACTGCGCCATCATCAACGCCATCGACGATGCTTGCGGGGTGCGTATCCGTCACCTCCCGGCATACCCCGAGAAAGTCCTGCAGGCTCTGCAATCAGAGAAGAAGTCCTTTGACGTGATCGACGCCCTTGAAGGTGGATGGGTTTGCGACAGCGTTGATTCGGTACCGCCCAACAGTAAGAAAAAAGTCAAAAAAGCTACCGGCATGAATGCCCATGCTGCTGCTGGCTAATTTATTAAACTGCAACACCCCCGCCTCTGGTGCCGGTTGTTTTCCGCAGGTCGGTTGCCAGAGGCACCTTGATATGGCATGAGGTCGATGGGGAGTGCCTCAAAAGTGCTCCCCATCGTCTTCGTTTATCTGCCACTTAGTCAATGTTGATTGGTATTGTTTAATTGAGTGGAAGGAAGCTGTCGATGGAGAAAGAACAACGCATCGCGTGGGAGGCCCAGTGTATTCAAGAAGAGCCTCCGGCCTGTACCGCGACCTGTCCTCTGCATGTCGATGTTCGTCAGTTCATGGGAGAAATGGCCAAGGGCAACCTGGCGGAGGCTTACCGAGTGCTACATAGGAATATGCCTTTCCCCGGCATATTCGGACGTATTTGCGACCATCCCTGTGAGACAAAGTGTCGCCGGGGTGAAATCGGAGAGGCCGTTGCCATCGGCTCTCTTGAGCGGGTTTGCGTAGAATGGCATGGATCGCCGGATTCCGTTAAGCTCCTGCCTCGTAAAAGCAAGAATGTTGCAGTTATCGGGGGAGACATTGCAGGCCTTGTCGCTGCCTATGATTTGCGGAAAAAAGGTTTCGGCGTAACTTTGTTCGAGACCGGCAAACAACTGGGGGCAGGTTTCCGTAAATTTTCTGAAAAGTTACTGCCAGCTGCAGTGATCGCAGCAGAACTGGCTATTTTGAAGGACATGCGGGTAGAAATCAAACTCGGAGCGGTTCTGGAAGGGTCGACTACCGAGGATCTGTTGGAAGAATTTGATGCCGTTTTTATCGATCGTATCTCATCGACCTGCAGCCGTTTGAATATTGAAACAGGAGCCACAGGACAAATTGCCGCTGACCCGACTACAGCTGGCACCGGGCGCCCCGGGGTGTTTGCCGGTGGTAGCAATGGCGATTCGCCGATCTTGTTGGCTGCCGCAGGTCGTAAAGGGGCGCTGTCCATCGAGCGTTTTTTGCAAGCAGCCCACATGACTATTGGCAGAGAAGACGAAGGCCCTTACGAAACCAGGCTTTATACTAATCTGAAAGGGATCGATCCACTGGATCGTTTGGTCCCTGCCGCTGCGGAGATCGGTTTTTCACCCGAAGAAGCGCAGAAGGAAGCAGCGCGCTGTATTCAATGCGAGTGCATGGAGTGCGTCAAGGTTTGCCAATACCTTGCTCACTACAAGAAATATCCGAAACAATACATCCGCCAGTTTTTCAACAACGAAAAGGTTTTGCATGGAGCCGCCCACAGCTCCAATAAGATAATCAATTCCTGTACCAATTGCGGGCTGTGCGCCACCGTATGTCCTAACGGCCTCTCCATGGGGGCGGTCTGTCTCGAAGGACGTCACTCCATGTTGCGGGGTAATTACATGCCCCCCTCCGCACACGAATTTCCCCTGCAGGATATGGCTTTCAGCACCGGTGAGGAGTTCGCATTGTGCCGGCATCAACCGGGCACGCAGCAGAGCGCTTATCTCTATTTTCCAAGTTGCCAGTTGAGTGCCACGGCCCCTGCCGAGGTGCTGGAATCGTACCGCGTGCTATGCGAAAACCTCCCTGGCGGTGTTGGTATTTTGCTTGGTTGTTGTGGTGCGCCCGCCTTCTGGTCCGGTCGTGATCCTCTTTTTCGTGAAAATCTGGACACCATACGCGAGCAATGGCACTCCATGGGCCAACCTGCAGTGATCACCGCCTGTTGTACCTGCCAGAGCGTGTTCAGGGATCATCTCCCCGAGATTACCGTGAAACCGCTTTGGGAGATCCTTGAAACTGCCTCGTTGATCCGTACCGCCGCAAGGCAAGAAGTCGTCGGACAGGCGATCGCTGTGGTCGACCCCTGTAGCAGTCGCAACGATCCGGAGACCCAGAGCGGAGTGCGTCGCATCCTCGCAAGTCTCGGTTTTAGCCTCGAGGAATTGCCCCTATCCGGGGCATTGGCGGAATGTTGCGGTTTTGGCGGGTTGGTATTCAATGCCAACCCCAGATTGGATGACACCATCGTGACCCGCCGTGCAGGCGAAAGCGACCTGGATTATCTGGCTTACTGCGCCATGTGCCGCGACAAATTCGTCAATGCGGGCAAGCGTACCGCACATATAATCGAATTGTTGTTCCCCTCGGTCGCCGGCAACGATCCATGGTCGCGCAGCTGGATTTCCTGGTCGGATCGGAGAAGGAGCCGCCAACGTGTGAAGAACGAACTTCTGGTCCGGCTGGGCGAAGGGGTGGAGCGAGCCATGAAACCTCATGAAAAGATCACTCTGTATATCGAACCAGAGCAGCTTCGTACATTCGACAACCGTCGAATTCTGGAAAGCGATTTACGCAGAGTCGTCCTTGATGCTGAAGAGACGGGTAAACGTCTGCGCCACAATCAGAGCGGGCTGTACCGTGCCACCCTTAAACTGGGCAATACCACTTTTTGGGTTGATTACGCCCCCGAAAACGAAGGTTACCGGATTTTCAACGCGTACTGTCACCGTATGAACATCACGGGGGTGAAGTAAAATGAAATTTTCGGAAGAAGAAGTCCAGAACTGGAAATGTGAGGCTTGCGGTGAAGATCTGGTCATGAGGGAGGTTGTATTTTCCTATATGAGGGGTACTTTTCACGTCGATTTGCCGGCGTGTCCCAAGTGCGATCAGGTGCTGATTACGGAAGAACTTGCCATGGGTAAAATGGCCGAGGTGGAAAAAATCCTTGAAGACAAGTAATGCCGCCTGTCCCCTTTCCCAGTCGAACCTGTACGAGTCCGTGGCTTTGCATAGAGTCACAGGCTCGACCATCCGACCTGGTGGTTTGGCTCTACTGGAGCATGTCTTGACGTTGTATCCATTCAGGAGCGGCGCACGGGTTCTCGATGTCGGATGCGGTATGGGTGCCACCGTTGATTATCTGCGGGAGCGTCATAAGTTGTGCGCCACAGGACTCGACCTGTCGCAAAAGCTTCTGTCTGCACGTGTGGAAGTGGCTCCGGATTTGCCTGTGGTAAGAGGCCGCGCAGAAAACCTGCCGGTGGCTGGCGGAAAACTCGACGGCCTAATATGCGAGTGTGTGCTTTCCCTGGTATCCGAACCGTTGGAAACATTGGCTGAATTCTATCGTGTTCTAAAGCCCGGTGGAATTCTTATTCTAAGTGATATCTATCGTCGCAATCCGCGTGATGCTTCCGGGAATATGGAGATCGATTGCTGTTTGTCCGGTGCCGCAACCCGCGGAGAGTTGTCAGACTGGCTGGTCGGGGAAGGGTTCACCATGTTTTTTTGGCAGGACCATTCCCATCTGCTTGCGGAATTGGCGGCCAAGTTGGTGTTCATGTACGGTTCCATGGCGGCATTCTGGAATCAATTCACCATGGCCGGAGATGGGCAAAAGCTGGAAAAACTTACCACGGATATGCGCCCTGGCTATTATTTGATCGTGGCCCAAAAAATATAATTTCGCTGTCTCCATTGTTGGTATGCGGTGATCTGCAAGTTTGTTTGGTTATCGTTATGTATATTGGTATATAGCCACGAGGGAGCCATGCGTATGCTGGCGAAATTTTTCCAAGAATTTACCGAACTTCGCGATAGGGTGGATGCTCTTTATCTGGAAAAAAGCACGATTGATGAAAAAACCTATCCGTTTCTTTGCTTGGCCCTATCGATCAAAGGGCGTTCCAAACCCTGTGTGCTTAAGCATTTCAGGGGCGCTCTCGAGGTTGGCGCTACTGTCAAGGAACTCTTGTATATCTTTGCACTGGTTAACTGGTTATGCGCGAGGCCGCAGGTGCTGACGATTGCTGGACCCATGATGTCCTCGGGACTGGCAAGGCCATCTTAGACGGAAAAACCGATTGTGGCTGGCCCTGATAGGTTGATAGGAGGAGGCCTTGATGAGATCGGATTGCTGGAGTGAATGTACCGGAGAATTACTGGGGGTCTTCAGTCTGGCGCTTCCCGGTTGAGGGTTGGTCGGTGTAACGGTCCTGCTCAGCGCCCATAACGGGCTAATCCAGGCAGCTTCACCATAAAGTACGTTCTTCGCGGGGGCGTCAATCCAGCGCCCATGGCAGGGAGGAAAAGAGAAAGGAAAAATATGAGCAACACAATGTCTCGTTTGCTGGAACTCGCCACCAAAGGTTACTACTGCAGTCAGGTGCTACTGGCACTCGGACTGGAAAATCGTGGTCAGACCAACCCGGAACTGGTGCGCAGCATGGCAGGCCTGGCACACGGCGCCGGGTTTGGCGAAGGAACCTGCGGGGCCTTGACCGGAGGTTCCTGTTTGCTGGCTTATTATGCCGGCAAGGGAAGTGATGAAGAGCGTGAAAACGAGAATTTCATGGTCATGCGCAGCCAACTGGCAGACTGGTTTTGTGAATCGGTCGGAGAGCAATATGGTGGCATCGATTGCGAAACCATCGTCGGCGATGGTGACGATAGGCAACTGCGCTGTGGCCAGATCGTAGGCAGTGTCTATGTCAAAGTCATGGGGTTGCTGGAAGAATACAGCATTGATCCGAAGGGTGACATACGTGAATGAGCATGTGCAAGTTCCCTGGATGACGGAGAGTCTCTGTCCAACGTGCCTGGAACGCATTTCTGCCGAGCGGGTTATCGATGGCAATGACGTGTGGCTGATCAAGGTGTGCCCGGAGCATGGCCAGACTCGCACCATCTTGTGGCGTGGGACTCCGGATCTGACGGGTTGGCAGCGGCCCAAAGTTCCCTCCCAACCACCGGTCTGTTACACCGAAACATTGCGCGGTTGTCCATACGATTGCGGTCTGTGCTCCAATCATGGACAGCATACCTGCTCGGCTTTGCTTGAAATAACTCAGCGCTGCAATCTGAGATGCCCCATTTGTTTTGCCGATAGTGGTAAAGAGGCCGAAACCGATCCCGGCCTGGAGGTGATCGATGAATGGCTGAACTCGGTGCGGCATGCCTGCGGAGAAAAGATCGTCATTCAGCTATCCGGAGGTGAACCGACGGTTCGCGAGGATCTGCCTGACATCATTCGTCTGGCGAGAAGTCATGGATTCGGTTTTATTCAGATTAATACCAACGGACTGCGTCTGGCCGAGGATCCCGCTTTTGTCCGCCAACTCGCTGCGGCGGGACTGACATCGGTGTTTCTGCAATTCGATGGCACCCACGACGGTATTTACAGGCAACTGCGAGGCCGTGAAATGTTTGCCGACAAGGTTCGGGCCATCGAACAATGCGTGGAAAGCAAGTTGGGGGTCGTGCTTGTTCCGACTCTGGTGCCAGGAATCAACAATCAGGATATCGGTGCTATTATACGCTTCGGCATGGAACATGCGCCGGGCGTTCGCGGTGTGCATTTCCAGCCTGTCAGTTATTTCGGTCGTTACCCTGGCTCCCCCGGCAATGAGCAGCGCCTGACTCTGCCCGATATCATCCGAGCCATCGATCAACAGACCGACGGACTTTTGCAGGTGGAGAATTTCGCGCCACCGGGATGTGAACACAGTCATTGCTCCTTTCACGGCAACTTCCTCTTGCTGGAAGATGGCAGTGTAAGGGCTCTAAGCAGCAAAGGTTCTTGTTGCAGCAAACCCGCACCGGCGTCCGAAGGTGCCGCCAAATCCAAGGAGTTCCTGATCCGGCAGTGGGCGGCACCGGATGTCGAAATGCAGGATCAAAAGACGGATAAAAAGACCTGCTGCAATCCGCCCAAGGTTCCTAGCCTCGATGATTTTTTGCAGAGGGTCAAAACCCATACCTTTGCGGTTTCGGCGATGGCGTTCCAGGATGTATGGAACGTCGATCTGGAACGCACCCGTAATTGCTGTATCCATGTTGTCGCCCGGGACGGGCGCCTGGTGCCGTTCTGTCTCTTCAACCTGACGTCCGCCAGTGGCGAAACCCTCCATCGTGGGAACAACCATGCAAATCACTCCGCTTGAATCCTGGATCGCTAAAAAAATAGGCCTGCCAAATAAGCATAAGCTGTCTATGCGCGCGCTGCGCACGTATCAGCTGGCTCGACTGAACGCTACGCTGACGCATGCCGCGATAAACAGCCCCTTTTATCGGAGTCGGCTGACCTTTGAACCATTGGAAGATTTGGCCGAGTTGTCCGGGCTGCCTTTTACCAGCTCTACGGACCTTGTTGATCAAGGCCTGCAGATGCTGGCAGTTTCTCAGAGCGAGATCGAGCGCATCGTTACTTTGCGTAGCTCCGGTACCACCGGTCAGCCCAAGCGACTCTATTTCACCAGGGAAGACCTTGCGTGCACGCAGGATTTTTTCCGTTGCGGCATGTCCCAGATGTTAAAGCCCGGCCACCGGGTCCTGGTACTGTTGCCGGGTGATCTTCCGGACAGCGCCGGCCGGCTGCTGGCGGATGCACTGGCGTTAGAGAATATTTCCTGTCATGTCGCCGGTGTGGTCACATCGCCGGCCTCCGTTGCCAAGATGCTGGTTGAGGAGCACTTCGATTGTGTGGTGGGGATCCCGGTGCAGGTTTTGAGCGTGGTACGTCATCCGGATGCAGCTCAAGTCCCCCTCAATCGCATCCGCAGCGTTTTTTTGACTTCTGATTATGTTCCCGCGGCATTGGTTGCGGAGATCCGCAAAACCTGGGGTTGTCCGGCCATCAACCACTACGGCATGACCGAATTGGGACTCACGGGTGGAGTAGAATGCCAGGCTCTGGCCGGTTATCATCTCCGCGAACCGGAATTATATTTCGAAGTAATCGATCCCCTGTCCGACGTTGTTTTGCCCGTGGGGGAGATGGGCGAAGTGGTCGTCACTACTCTGACACGAACAGGAATGCCGCTGATCCGCTATCGTACCGGCGATCTTGCCCGATTCATTCCTGAGCCTTGCCCTTGCGGCAGTGTGTTGCCACGCCTTAGCAAGTTGCATGGTCGTCTGGCTGGGCAGATCGACATCGGGGGGCCTTTCAAACTGGGTATGCCCGAACTTGATGAAGCCCTGTTCGATCTGCCAGATCTGATCAACTTCAGTGCTACTCTGGCGTCTTTGGACTCCGGGATTTTTTCATTCCATTTAACTATCGAAGCCCGGCCGGGAGTCGAAAAGCGGACCCGGGACAATGTTGACCGGCGTTTGCCGACCATCCCGGCACTGCGGGCAGCGTTGGCCGGCGGTGGCCTGTGTTTGCGACCAACCTCGCTGGCCACACAACCACTTGCGGTATCCGCAACAGCCAAACGACTCATAGAAAAACCGGAAAAGGAGCTCTTCAGCCTTGAAACAATTAATTGAAAAGCTATGCAACCTTCTCGATGACGGAGAGGATCTGGTCGTCGCGACCATCCTTGCCCGTAGAGGTTCGGCTCCGCGTACCGCCGGGTCCAAGATGATCATCCGTGTCAACGGGGAAATATTCGGAACCATCGGTGGTGGTCTGGTGGAGGCTCGAGCGCAGGAAACAGCACGGGAGATCTTCAAGACGCGCGAGTCCCGCACCTTTTTGTTTGATATGACCGGTGCCATGGCAGACACCATGGACATGATTTGCGGCGGAGAAGTTGAGATACTGCTGGAATACATCCCCGCCATCGATGACAACCGGACGGTATTCGAGGCATGGCAGGATGCGCTGAAAACCGGGCGGAATTGCCTGTTGGTCACCCCGTTGGCTACGGAGACTCATAGCCCGTTTGGTCAACGATGTTTGTTGCATGCCGATGCCTCCTGTTTCGGCCCTGTTCCCTTGTTGGAGGAAATCAGGTTGGCGTTGCTGGAGGAAACCCTTAGCAGTCGTTATCCAACCATGTTGAATCTGAAGCATGGTCTGTTTTTTGTCGAACCGAGTCATGCACCAGTAACCCTGTTTCTGTTCGGAGCCGGGCACGTCTGTCAGCCTACCGCTGCGTTGGCTTCGATGGTCGGCTTCAACACCGTCGTTCTCGATGACCGTGAAGAATTTGCCAATCGCCGCCGGTTTCCCGGGGCAAATCAGATCATAGTGGTTACCGACTATGATGATTGCATGTCGCATCTGGATATCGATGATCATAGTTATCTGGTCATCATCAGTCGAGGACATCGCCATGACCAGAGCCTTCTGCACCAGGCCGTGCAGACCGGTGCCGGATATGTGGGCATGATCGGCAGTCGTGGCAAACGGGATAAAATCTACCGTAACCTGCTGTCCGAAGGAATCCCCCTGGAGACCCTGAATAAGGTTTATGCACCGATCGGCATGGCCATCGATGCGGAAACCCCGGAGGAAATCGCCGTCAGCATTGTTGGTGAACTGATCAAGGTTCGCGCTGCCCATCAGCAAAGCCATGACTGAGCCCTTTGCCGCCATAATTCTTGCCGCCGGTCTTTCTTCACGCATGGGAGCCTTCAAGCCGTTGCTGCGTTTGGGCGAGGAGACGGCCCTGGAAAAGTCGGTGAACATGTTTCGCCAGGCCGGCACCGCGCATTTGCGGGTAATTATCGGTCATCAGGCTGAACATCTTATCCCGCTGCTGGAAACCCTGGGCGTTGCATGGACGCTAAACCCCCGCTACCAGGAAGGTATGTTCACTTCGGTGCAATGTGCCATGCAATCCCTGCCTGAGCCGGTTAAAGCCTTTTTCCTGCAACCGGTGGACATGCCCCTGGTGCGGCATCAGACGTTGGAGACCTTGCGCCAAGCTTGGCATGCCACCCGCCGGGGGATCATCCATCCGGTATTCTGGGGCAAACGCGGGCATCCACCACTAATCAGCACCGGCTATCGCGATATGATTCTGCGCAGCCAAGGGGAAGGTGGACTGAAAGCTCTTTTGCTGCCGTTTGCAGAAGATATTCTGGAAATCGAGGTGCCGGATGAACATTGCGTCCTCGACATGGATACTCCGCATGATTATGCCTATCTGCAGCATCGGTGGGAGCATTATGCCATCCCGTCTTATCGGGAATGCGAACACTTGCTGGCGTATCAATTTTGTGCATCAACGCCGGTTGTGAAGCACAGCCGTCAGGTTGCCCGGGTAGCCGTCACTCTGGCTGACCAACTGGACAGAGCCGGTGTCTGCCTTGACCGGGAAGTGCTGCGGGCCGCAGCCCTGCTGCACGATTGCTGCCGTGATCATGTCGATCATGCCGTGGCCGGTGCCAATGCTTTGCGCAAATTGGGGTTCGGGGAAGTGAGCGCGCTGGTGGAGTCCCACATGGATATCGTACCATCCTCAGACCTCCAGCCGTTGCCACAGGAGGTGTTGTATCTGGCCGATAAATATGTGGCCGGTCAGCGGTTGGTAACTTTGGAAGAACGCTTTGCCCCGGCTTTGGAGTGCTTTGCCGGACAGCCACCGGTGTTTGCTAAGGTTCAGCGTCGTCTTGATGCGGCTCTTCGTATTCGCACCAAATGCGAAAGTTTGATCCGTCGTCCCCTTGTCGAAGTGCTGGAATCAGAGGGTTTAAAGACATTATAAGGATGATCTGACATGAGCGAACCATTGCCTGCGGTGGATGAATCGACTCTTTATCTGGTACGACACGGCGATGCCCGGCAGGATAAGGTCAAACGCTATATCGGTCAGATCGATCTGCCCCTTAACGCCGTGGGCCGGAGCCAGATATTTGCACTGCAGAGAACGCTGGATGAGATTGACTTTGGACGCATCTACAGCAGTGATTTAAGCCGCTGCCTGGAAACGGCCAGAATTATTGCCGGACCCCTTGGCAAAAACATCAGCACGGATCCAAATTTACGCGAAATCGCACTCGGCGAATGGGAAGGCCAGCCGATGGCGAGCATCCGTGAGCGTTTTCCCCAGGAATACACGCGTCGTGGACGTGAGATGGTAGATTTTTCTCCTCCTGGTGGTGAGAGTTTCCGGGACCTGCAGACAAGGGTAATTCCTGCCTTTCTTCAAATCATCAGGCGGGCTAGCGGGACCGTATTGCTGGTTGCACATGCCGGGGTTAACCGAACCATTCTGTGCCATGTCCTTGGCCTGCCCCTTGATGAACTTTTTCAGGTGCCGCAGGCTTTCGGCTGCTTCAATATTATCGAACGCCGAAGCGAACAACTCACTGTGAAAACCATTAATCAAGTGGGCGGGCACCTCTGACCTGGGCTGCCCTTTTCTTAAACTAAGGAGAGCTGTTTATGAAACGTTTTGTGATGCCTGTCTGCCAAGTGGTACTAGGTGGTTTTCTGCTGGGGTTGTTGATCATGCCGCAGTTCGCACAGGCTGGTCAGCGCATCACGGTGCCGGTTTGCGCGGCAATGAGCCTTAAGGACGCCATGATGGCATTGAAAAGTATTTACGAGGCACGTCATCCCGATGTGTTGCTGGAGATCAACTTCGCGTCCTCCGGCGCGTTGCAAAAGCAGATTGAACAAGGTGCCCCGGCGGAACTGTTTTTATCGGCAGGACAAAAGCAGATGGACGCCCTGGCGGACCAGCATCTGATCGTCAAGGATAGCCGTTGCGATCTGCTGGGCAACACCTTGGTGTTGATCGTGGCCAAGGAAAAGCACCAGCAGATCAAAGGTTTTGATGATTTGGTGCAAAACGCCAGCAATTTCGCTATCGGTCACCCGGAATCTGTGCCGGCCGGTCGCTATGGCAAACAGACCTTGGCGACACTCGGTTTGTGGGGCCAGTTGGAGAATCGCATGATCCTGGCGAAAAACGTGCGGGCGGTATTGGCCTATGTCGATTCGGGCAACGCCGATGCCGGTCTGGTCTACCGTACGGACACCCTGACGCTGCAAAGTGCGGTTGTCGCCGCCAGTGCGCCGGAGCATAGCCATTCCCCGATTATCTACCCTGCAGCGCTGGTGGCCAATGGCAAACACCCTGAACAGGCCAGAGCATTTCTCGCTTTTATGAAAAGTGCCGAGGCCGGTGAGATTTTTGCCCGTTACCGTTTCATCCCATTAAACACCCAACCACAGCCTGGTAACCAGGTGAAAGACTGCGGCGTCAGGACCTGGACTGAAATAGCGATGCGATCAGATAAAACGCGATAGGTTATGGATAGGAAGTGTCAGGTGAAGCTTCAAGGGATACAGATATGAGCGGTCCGATTGTATTGTCGCTAAAAGTGGCTTTGATCGCCGTGGCCATCGATGCGGTGCTGGCGACCCTGCTGGCACGGCTTCTGGCGCGGCGGGAATTTCCAGGGAAAAACCTGCTTGAATCCTTCATTATCCTGCCAATGGTGCTGCCGCCGACAGTGCTGGGTTTCGGATTGTTGATAGTGCTCGGCAAGCGCGGCCTGTTGGGGCGGTTCCTGCTGGAGAACTTCGACCTGCAGATCGTTTTTACCTGGTGGGCGGCAATCTTTGCAGCTGCCGTGGTTTCTTTTCCCCTTATGTATCAGAGCGCCAAGGCGGCTTTTGCGAGTGTCGATATGTCCCTGGAACAAGCTGCGCGTACCCTGGGTAGCAGCGAAAGCCGGGTTTTCCTGCGCATCACCTTGCCTCTGGCCTATCCAGGCTTGATCGCCGGGCTGGTGCTGGCTTTTGCCCGAGCACTCGGTGAATTTGGCGCCACTTTGATGGTGGCCGGAAATATTCCCGGGAAAACCCAGACCATTCCCCTGGCCATCTACTTTGCCGTGGAAACCGGGGATAATACGCTGGCTCGCAATCTCGTACTGGTGATTACCGGCATGTCCGTAACAGCCCTTTTTTGGCTGAATCTATGGTTGAGAAAAAAAACCCGAGTTTGGCAGAAAGGAGATACTCCCCGTGCTGAACGCCTCCATCCGTAAAGAACTTCCCGGTTTTAGCGTCGACATTGATCTGAGGTTCGACAGGGGCATTCTGGTATTGTTCGGCCCGTCCGGTTCCGGCAAAAGCACGATTCTCAACTGCCTGGCCGGGCTGCAGAAACCTACGGCGGGCAGGATTCTCCTCGATAGCCGCGTGTTTTTCTGCAAACAGCAAAATATCAATGTGCCGGCCCGACAGCGACGTATCGGCTATGTATTTCAGGATTATGCCCTGTTCCCGCACCTGACGGTCAAGGATAACGTCCTGTTCGGTCTGGCCCCAGGACCGGATCGCTGCAAAAAGCGGCGTGGCCACCGGATGAGCGTAAGGGAGACTCTTGAAATGCTGAAGATCATGCACCTTCAGGCCCGTTACCCGGCCCAGCTCTCCGGCGGGGAAAAACAACGCGTGGCGTTGGCCCGGTCCCTGATGATGGAACCGGATCTCCTTCTTCTGGATGAGCCGCTTTCGGCCATCGATGCCCAAATTCGGCGGGAGTTGCAAATAGAGTTAAAAAAAATTCAGCGAACCTGGGAAATTCCTTTCATTCTGGTGACACATAGTCACAAGGAAATGGATGCGTTGGCCGACGAGGTCGTTTTTCTCAAGGACGGTCAGGCGGTCGATACTGCGGATTGGACACTGCCGGCGGGAGGCACCACGGATCGGTGGGGTAGGGCGTGGCCGCCCGTTTTGCCTGGTGAGGATTCCCTGACAGGCAGTACTATCCATGGGTTTCGTAATACAGCCGCGATGCCCGATGTTCCTGTCAAATGAAACCTTTTGCAAAAGGAACGGACGAATGGACTTATTGAAACAAGCCCAAGCGAAGCTCTTCACGCTTTGTAACGACAACCAGTGCGATACCAGCAGCATGGTAACGGTCAGGGTACTTTCACCCGATGAAGCCATTGGTGCCACAGCCGACAAGGACTTTGTGATCAAAAAAGGCAAGGAGCGTGTCATTGAGGCCTTTTGGAATGGCGCCAAAGGACAGGCGTTTACCGATCATCCCAATAACTGGCAGGGTTGCCTTGGCGAATTGCTGGCCGTTGATTTGGCGGAAATACCCCGGCGGGCCGTGTTTACAGCAGGATTAAATGCCGTGATGAGCGGGTTGCAACAGGCCGAGGGGACGATTCACTGCAAGGACGACGAACCGACCCGATGTGGCGAAGAATTTACTCTTCAGTTGCATAAACGCTTCGGTGTTCAGCGCTTCGGGCTGCTAGGTTTGCAGCCTGCTATCCTGAATGCCATGGTTGAGGCTTTTGGCTCGGTGAGAATTCGTGTGGCGGATCTTAACGAGGACAATATCGGCGAAAAACGTTGTGATGTGACGGTTTGGGACGGAGAAAAAGATCTGGATAAGCTGGTCGACTGGTGCCAGGTCGGTGTGGCCACCGGGTCCACGATTGTTAATGGGAGCATCAACGATCTGATAGGAAAATTTGCCACCGCGGGAAAACCTCTGCTGTTTTTCGGCAATACCATTTCCGGGGTAGCGTCGTTGTTCAATCTTGAACGGATTTGCCCTTATGCCCGCTAGGCCGGTTTTAGCCGTACAGCATGATGATTATTTCCCATGATAAACGATGATGAATGTATTGCTCTGTTTAATTCACCGACACGGGTTATGAAAGCGGAAAAAGCTTTACGAAAAGCCGGGTTTGTCTGCCGTCTGATCCCCGCACCGCGGGATGTGGCGGAAGGGTGCGCTCTGGCCTTGCGGTTTGCCGCCGCGGAACTGACGCCTATTCTATTTGAACTGGGGCGCCAGGACCTGCTTCCACGGCGAATGTACCAAAAACATGCGGGGTTGTTTAGATCCATTCCGGTGAGCTCTGAGCCGTGAGAACACAATAGGCCTTTTTTCAGTTATCGGAGTGGATTATGGCCATTTATCTGGATAATGCCGCAACGACTTTTCCTAAACCCGAAAGCGTTTACCGCGCCATCGATTTAACTTTGCGTCATCTTGGTGTCAGTCCGGGGCGCGGTAGCTATCAGCTTTCCCTTGAAGCCGGACGCCTGGTGTTGGGGGTCCGGGAAACCGTTGCCGAATTTTTCGGTATCCGCGACGCTTCGAGGGTGGTATTTGCAGCCAATGCGACCTCAGCCATCAATCTTGCATTATTCGGATTGCTTCAGTCCGGAGATCGGGTCGTTACCTCTGCCATGGAACACAATGCCGTCAGCCGTCCTCTGCATGCCCTGGCTGCGCGAGGTGTAGAGGTGGTGCGGGTGCCGGTAGATGCTTGCGGCCTGATCGATCCGGCTGTTATCCGCGCAATCGTGCGTGAAGGTAAGGGCCCGACCCGCATGGTGGTTCTCAGCCACTGTTCCAATGTCACCGGTGTCGTGCAGCCTGTCGCGGAGATAGGTAACTGGTGCCGCCGCGAAGGGATTCTGTTTATGGTCGATGCGGCTCAGAGCGCCGGTCAGGTACCGATTCACGTCGAAGATATGGGCATTGATCTGCTGGCCGTAGCGGGGCACAAAAGCCTTTTGGGACCCCCTGGAACGGGGGCGCTGTATGTTGCCGAGTCTTTGTTGCCGACACCGCTGGTATGCGGAGGAACCGGTGGGAACGCCATTTCTCCCCAGATGCCGGAGGAGTTGCCGGAACGTTTCGAGAGTGGAACTCTGAATACCCCGGCGATTGCCGGTTTGCAGGCTGGTATCGAGTTCGTAAGGCAAGCAGGTCTGCAAAAGATTCAGCGGCATAAAGCCGGTTTATTGGAACAATTGTTATGCGGGTTGCGCGGTCTTCCCGGCATCCGTTGTTACAACCCCTCGGGTAATTGGTCGCTCGGCGGCGTCCTGTCTTTCAATGTAGAGGGGCGGGACCCGGCGGAAATAGGATTTTTGCTTGATGAGGAATATGGCATCTGTGTGCGCACCGGTCTGCATTGTGCACCCGATGCGCATCGCAGTATCGGTACCTTGCCCAGCGGCACTATCCGCGTCAGTCCCGGCCTGTTCAATACCGAAAAAGACATCGATGCCTTGCTGGCCGCCATGGAGAAAATGATCGGTTGGCGGTAAAGGGCGAAAGCAGGACGACCAGGATTGTCCGGTTGCTTTAACGGAGGATACGCGTATGCGTCTGATATCCAGGACTTCGATAGCCATGGTGCTGTTTGCCAGTCTCGTATTTTCCCCCACTGCTGGACAGGCCGGCGCCGTCCCTGGGACGTCATTGCGAATCTCCGCCGGGGTCGGTCTTAAAGATGCGCTCTTTGCGCTTGAAAAAATCTATGCGCAACAACAACCTTCTGTGGTGCTGGAGTTCAATTTTGCTGCTTCGGGGTTTTTGCGTAAACAGATCGAACAGGGCGCACCGGTCGATCTGTTTTTGGCACCGGGAAGGCAACATGTGCAGGCGTTGCTGGATGGCGGTTTTACCGATTCGGGACGCTGTTGTGCCCTTTTGGGTAACGAGTTGGTGCTTGTCGTCGCCAGGGAAAAACAGCATCAGATCAAAGGGTTTGCGGATTTGGTCGCGCACGCACAAAGTTTTACCGTCGGATTGCCGGATATGGTCCCGGCTGGCACCTACGCTCGCCAGACCCTTGCGTCTCTAGGGTTGTGGGATAAGCTCGAGTCAAGGATGGTGTATGGCAAGAGTGTGCGTCAGGTATTGGCCTATGTCGAGTCGGGCAACGTCGATGCGGGACTGGTATTCGCTTCTGATAGCTCACTGCTGAACAGCGGGGTGGTGGCATGCGCGGCACCGTCCGACAGCCATGCTCCCATCGTATTCTCCATGGCGGGGATGCTTGCCAGTCCCCACCCCCGTGAGCTGCGGGAATTTATGACGTTTTTGCAAGGCGAGCAAGCCGCGAGCATTTTTCGTCGATACGGCTTTACGCCTTTATTTCCAGGGGCAGGCGGTGCTGTCCGGATGCAGAATACGCCCGTCCGGTAAGACATGAGACGGGCGTATTTGTTGTTGGATGGACGTTCGTAAAATCCGGAACCGGTTCTGACTCAGGGCAGGTCGGGAAAAGGACTCACTATCTGCCAGACCGCGTTGCGATATGCCCATTCCAGGCGGACCTTGAGACTTTTCAGCGTATTGGAGGGAAGACGGTAATAGTCGATGCTTGACCAGGAAATTGCACGGTCCTGCTCAGGGCCTTCGAATTCCACTCCTTCCGGGCGGATCTCAAGCACGCGGATGTCGCCTCTATCGGGGAATTTGTCTTGAAAGTCCTGACGGTATTCGCTGTCCATGAAGCTGGCGGCACTGCGGTAATCCTGCCAAGCCAGGCGCAAGGAAAATTCCTGGTTACTGTCACCGAAGGAGTCGGCAGGTGTTGGCCTGAGGGCCGGTGAGCAGGACGCTATACACAACACCAGTAAAAGCAGGTATACTCTTTTCATCGTCCCCCCATTAGGGTTGTTTTCCCATAATCCTGTTCAAGAGAAGGTATCTGCAATCATGAAAAAAATCGAGATCTATACCAAAAGTCATTGTTCCTATTGCCATCGTGCCAAAGAGTTGTTGCGCCAAAAGGGCGTCACCTTCATCGAGTACGATGTTACTGAAGATTCGCTCAAGGAGCAGGAGATGCGCGAGCGTTCCGGGCGGATGACGGTGCCGGAAATTTTTATCGATGATGCCCTTGTAGGAGGGTGTGATAACCTGTTCGCCCTCGATAAGCAAGGTTCTCTGGATCGTATGCTGGATGATTGACCTCAGCGGCGTATCGCGCCGATCAATTCGACGGCGATATCCACCTTGCCAAAAGGCGGCATAAGGTAAAAACCGTCCACCCTGTCACGACTGGCATCGATCAACTCCCGGGCGATGTCCATCCCCCGTCGAACGCCTTCTTCACCATGTGAGCCTTGCATGCGTTTGCGCACCTCCTCCGGCAACAAAATACCGGGTACTTCGTTGTGCAGAAATTCGGCGTTGCGTTCACTGACCAGTGGCAGAATCCCGACGAGAACGGGGATTCCCACGTCTTGCAGGCAATCGAGCATGGTGTTCAGGATAGACGCTGAGTAGATCGGCTGGGTCTGGACGAATTGGGCGCCGGCAGCGATTTTCTTGGTCAAGCGTCGCAGTTGGCCACGCATATCCGCAACATTGGGATTAAAGGCTGCACCGGCACGAAACTGCGTTGCGCCACCGAGGTCGCCACCCACCAGGGTATGACCGTTGTTCAGGGCGCTGAGCAGTTCCAGAAGTCCGATGGAATTAAGGTCAAACACGCTGCTGGCACCGGCTTCCCCTCCTACCGCAACAGGATCACCGGTTACCGCCAGTACGTTGCGCAGACCGAGCAGGTGGGCGCCCAGAAGCTCTGAATGCAGTCCGATCAAATTGCGGTCACGGCCGGTGACATGAATGATGGTTTCGATGCCGATTTCGTCCTGAATGCGTTTGGCCAAGGCGATATTGCCCATGCGGATGCGGGCCAGGGGGTTTTCCGCCAGGCTGATGGCATCCGCCCCGGCTTCTGCAAGGCGGCGGGAGCCGGCGAGTACCTTGGTGCAATCGAGGCCTCTCGGTGGATCAAGTTCCACCGTGATGATGGGACGCTTTCCCCATGCCGACAAAAATCCCCCCTGTAGCGGCACGGTCATGATTTGGGGGGGCGGTTCTGCGGGGGCACGCAGGACGACGCGGGTTGCGGGCTTGAGATCGGATACCGCCACGGCCAACGCACGGATATGTTCGGGAGTGGTACCGCAACACCCGCCAATCAGACAGGCTCCCGCCTTAACCATTTCCCGACCGCGGGCGGCAAAATATTCCGGAGTCGCCAGGTAAATATAACGGCCATCGACATACTCGGGGAAACCGCTGTTGGCAAATCCGGACAAGGGCAGGTCTGTGTGGGATGCCATGGTGCGCAAGACTTCCAGCACATCCTTGGGGCCGGAACCGCAGTTGGCTCCGACTATTGTCGCTCCGGATGCGGCAAGACGTCTGGCCGCTTCGGCCGCGGCAACCCCTTCGCGGGTTCTGCCGCCTTCGAAGAAGGCCATCTGGGCCACCACCGGCAACCCGGTCTGGCTGGCCACAGCGACGGCCAGTTCCAATTCTTCAAGGCTGGCAAACGTTTCCAGTAACAGCAGGTCAGCGCCGCCTTCGGCCAAGCCCTCCATTTGTTCCCGAAACAGGCTGCGGCGTTCCTCGGCGTCGAGGTCAGCGGTTTCTCCGGGAGTGCGACCCAGAGGTCCGACGGCACCGGCCACCAAGGCGCCATAACCCGCCGCTTCACGGGCAAGTTTCGCCCCGATGGCGTTGACCTGATGAACCTGTGTTTCCAGTCCCGCGGCAGCCAGACGCAAGCGATTGGCTGCAAAGGTGTTGGTTTCCAGCAATTGTGCACCGGCGTCCAGATAGTCCCGGTGTACCTGGCGTACGATGTCGGGTTGTTGCAGATTCAGAATTTCGAAGCAGGCCGCCAGCGGTACGCCACGGTTATAGAGCAGGGTACCCATGGCCCCATCCGCCACGATGACACCACGTTCCAAACATTCAAAAAGACCCTTTTCAGCGCGCTTCATGGTCTGGCTCCATATATTTCGCCCGACGGTAGCAGTCCGGTGCGTTGCAAAAATTGGCGCAAGATGGCACCCGTCAATCCCCAGATCTCATAGGCGTCCACGTTGAAAAAGCACACCGGGTAAAGTCGCCCGAGATGTTCCCAGCTTTCCGTACGGTAGATGCGGGGATCGCACAGGCGTGCCACCGGTATTTCGATCACTTCGGCGATTTCGTGGGGATTGACGATAAAAGGATATTCGGCGGGGATGGTGCCGACGAAAGGCACGACATGAAAACCGTACACGGAAATAAAGTCATCCAAACGCCCCAAAACCGTTACATCCTCGACTTTTACCCCCATCTCCTCTTCGGTTTCACGCAGCGCCGTGGCGCAGCGGTCGGTGTCTTCGGGATGCGATCGGCCACCGGGAAAGGCTATTTCTCCTGCGTGATGAGGCAGATGTTCGGTGCGTCGGGTGAACAGGATCGTGTCGACACCGTCTTTGAGATAAACCAGCAACAGCACCGCAGCCGGTTTGAGAACTCCGCGTTCAATACGGCGGCAGGCATGTTGCGTCAGGTCCTGTCGGACCTGTTGGGGATCCAGCATTATTGGCCCTCGGCCGCCGCGCGTGCTTTGAGGGCGGCAATGGTGGCGGCGTAGTTTTCGGTGCCGTAAACGGCACTGCCGGCAACCATGACCTCTGCACCTGCAGCGGCGATGCTTGCAATATTGTCGAGCTTGACACCACCGTCCACCTCGAGTTCCACCGTCAGTCCACGTCGGTCGATCTCTTTGCGCAATGCTTCTATTTTCGGCAGACAGGAGGGGATGAACTGTTGACCGCCAAAGCCGGGATTGACGGACATGATCAGCACCAGGTCCAGTTCGTCCAGAATCATATCAAGGCAGTTGAGCGGGGTTGCAGGGTTTAGCGACACACCGGCTTTTTTACCCAGGCTGTGAATCAGTTGCACGGTACGGTGCAGGTGGGGAACGGCCTCGTAATGCACGGTAATGATATCGGCACCGGCATTGGCAAAATCGGCAATATACCGATCGGGATTTTCGATCATCAAATGCACGTCAAGGGGCAGCGTGGTTACGCGGCGGGCAGCTTCCACGACCAATGGGCCGATGGTGATATTGGGTACGAAATGACCGTCCATGACATCAATATGCACGTAATCGGCTCCGCCGGTCTCGATGGCGGCAATTTCCTCGCCAAGGCGGGAAAAATCCGCGGAAAGAATAGATGGGGCGATCTTGATCATGCTGCTTCTCCGTATCATGGGATGGGGAAAAATAGGGAGGGTTCCCTACGTCGCTCAGGGACGTTTCTGAAAAGCTACCGCAAAAAAGGCATCCATGCCGCCATGAAGATGCGGCAGGGTACGCAGCGCTCCAGTGTCGTCAAACAGTTTGCGCCATTCTTCAGGCATTTCGTCACGCAGGTCCAGGCGCATAAAATCAGGGTGCTCGTGCAGGAAAGCCCGGATGACGCCATCTGTTTCTTCGGTACTGAAGGTACACAAGGAGTAAACCAGCCGCCCGCCCGGGCGCAACAGCGGAGCTACGTTATGCAATATGGTTCGCTGCAGCCGGGCCATCTGTTTCAGGTCGCCGGGGTTGCGCCGCCAGCGAATTTCAGGGTTGCGCCGTAAAACGCCAAGGCCACTGCACGGTGCATCGACCAGGATACGGTCGAAACTTTCCGGTTCGAGAAAGTTGGGAGCACGGGTCAGGTCCCAAGCGCGTCCTTCGATCCCCTGACAGCCGAGTCGGGCTGCTCCGTTGGTGATTAGATCCACCCGTTGGGTGTGCAGGTCAAGAGCGACAATCTGGGCTTGATTGCCCGCCAGTGCGGCCATGTGGGTGGTTTTTCCCCCGGGTGCGGCGCAGGTATCGAGGATGCGATCGCCCGGTTGAGGGGCCACCAGATGGCTTATCAGCATGCTGGCTTCATCCTGTAATTGGAACAGGCCTTCAGCATGGCCGCTCAAATGACGCGTTATGCCCTGGTTGATGCGTATCCCTTCCGGGGCAAAACGGGTCGGTTCCGCCTCGCATTCGCCCTGGTTGAGCATTTCAAGCAAAGCGTCGCGTTGAATTTTCAGTTGGTTGGTGCGTATGAAATAGGGTGCCGGGTGCAGCATGGATTCTGCCAGGTCGCAGGCCTGCTCCAAACCTAACTCGCTTAGCCACTGCTTTGCCAGCCAATGCGGGAGGGACAGTACATGTTCCAGATAGGCCAGCGGTTGCTCGGCGCGCGTGGGCCAGGACAGTTGTGCCCCCTGACGAATCAGGGCGCGCAGTATGCCGTTGATGAATCCTGTCGCGCGTTGCAGGCCGAGCCGCTTTGCCAATTCCACGGTTTCGAAAACGGCGGCATGAGCCGGGATGCGGTCGAGCTGCAACAACTGGTAGCCGCCGAGGCGCAGCAGGTTCAACACCGCAGGCTCTACTTTGGCCAAGGGTTTGCTGCAAAGTTGCTGCAGGGCATAGTCGAGGCGTCCGCGGTAACGCAAGACACCATAAACAAGCTCGGTTACCAGCCCGCGGTCCCGAATATCCATGCCGGGCAGACTCTCGAGAGCACCATCCAGCGCCAGATCGGCAAAGGCGCCGTTGTGTACCCTGTCGAGAACTTCGTAAGCAATACTGCGTGGATCCTTTTCGATCACAAATACTTCCCCGTCCGGTTGCGGACAAAAGGCGGGGGCATGATCTCACACGCCCCCGCCGGAAAATGGAAACTGAACTCGGTTACTACAAAATGGTCATGTTCTCAAGGCGTTGGATACGTTCCTCAACCGGTGGATGCGTTGAAAACAAGGATTTTATTCCGCCGCCCCGCAAGGGATTGACGATGAACATATGCGCCGTTGCTTCGTTGACTTTGGGCATGGGCAGGCGGCTGTTGGCCATTTCAAGCTTGCGGAGCGCATTGGCCAGATGATGGCCGTTTCCACACAGCACCGCTCCGCCACGGTCGGCAGCATATTCCCGCGAACGGGAGATAGCCATCTGCACCAGCATGGCGGCTAATGGGGCGAATATGATCAGCAACAACAAGCCCAAAGGGTTGCCGTCATCGTCGTCACGATTTCCGAGGCCGCCGAACAATGCCGCCCATTGGGCCATGTGCGCCATGTAGGAAATGGCTCCGGCAATGGTCGCTGCAATCGATCCGATGAGGATGTCACGATGACGTACATGGCTCATCTCATGTGCCATGACTCCCATTAATTCCTCGTGGGTGAGAATCTGTAAAAGCCCCTCGGTGGCGGCTACTGCGGCATGTTGGGGGTTACGCCCGGTGGCAAAAGCATTTGGCGTGGCCTGGGGCAGGATATAAACCTTCGGCATGGGCAGGGCATTGCGCAGACACAACTGTTGCACCACGCTGAACAGCGGGCCGCTGGTGACTTCGCGGCCGCGGTACATGGCAATGACGATTTTATCGGAGAACCAGTAAGACCCAAGATTCATGGCTGCAGCCATCACCAGGGCAAACAGAGCGCCGCCGCGTCCTCCCATCATGCCTCCGGCCCACACCAGCAACAGGGTGAGCACGGTCATCAGCATTACCGTCCTCAGTATATTCATGGTACACCTCTTAATGACTTGGTAGTAGCTTCCATCCGAAAAAGGGGAAGCAAGCAGAACAGGAAACGTCCTTTGTGTTACAGAGAAAGAAACCTTTATTATTCACTCACCACATAGGCGTCCAGCGCTTGGCGCACCGCGTCGACATCGATGCGTGTGTTAAAGCAGGGGCCCTCCGGGCGGGTATTGAATACGCCGATGACCGGTAAGGGATAGGCATCCCGGATACCGGAGGTGAGGTCGCGTTCGCAGGCCACCGCTACCACCAGTCGCGGCCGTTTTTCCATGAGCAGTTTGCGGGCAAGGGTTCCGCCGGTGGCAACCGCCAGAGTTACGCCGCGCTGCCTGGCCAGTTCCGCCAGGTCGCCGATGTCGCATCGGCCGCAACGGGCGCATTTTTCAACGTCACCGGTGACTTTGATGGCGCAATCAAAAAGTTGCAGGCAATGCGGCAGCAGGATCATGGTCTTGGCCGCCGGGACCCGTAGGTTCCGGGAGCGCACCAGCTGATTATTGAGATTGATAAAGGATCGTTGCAAAGCGTCACGATCGAGTCGCATAAGCGTGCCGATGACGATGACCGCCGGCATCAGATACTTGATAACGATGCCGCGTAGCCGTGGAAAGATAAACAAGTCGCGACCGCTGATCAAGGTCAGGGCGAGAAGACCCAGTCCACCAAGAACGACGATGACCAGCGTCAGCATGGCCAGGCCGAACCAGTAGGGTAGCCGTGGATGGATGGAAGATAAGCCGACACTCGGCAACCACCAGATCACAAACGCGCTGATAGCAAACAGTCCTCCGACCATTGCCAGCAATATCAGAAAAGGGCGTTGTTGTGTCATCGTATCTTGTTCCGTCTTATTGCAGGCGTTGCCGCATGCTTTCTGACAGTTATGGTTCTCAGCCTCGCAGGCCATGTCAGTCCCCCAGGTGCGCACCGGCCGACAGGCTGGTGCCTCGTAAGAATTCACCTGCCGGCAGTTTTTTCTTGCCGGCTAATTGCAGCTCACGCACGCGCAGCACGCCTTGTCCGCAGGCGATGCAGACACCCTCAGCGTCGGCCGACAGAACGGTGCCCGGTTCCGCCGCCATGCCTTCTTCCGCCAAGGTTTGTCCAATCTTGAGCATCTGACCGTCCCATAGGGTAAACGCGCCAGGCCAGGGGCTTAATCCCCGCACCAGATTGTGAATAACCGTGGCGGAACAGTGCCAGTTTATACGGCCATCCTCTTTTTTCATCATGGGGGCGTAGCTGCTCAGGGCATCCTCTTGAGGTTCCGGCCTCAGGGTGCCGTCACACAGCCGTCTCAGGGTTTCCTCCATGGCTTCCCGACCGAGCAGCGACAGGCGATCGTGCAAGTGGCCGGCGGTTTCCTCGTCGCCGATTTCCGTGGCCCGCTTTATAAGCATGTCGCCGGTATCGAGTCCGACGTCCATGAGCATGGTGGTCACGCCTGTAACCTGCTCGCCGTCCACGACCGCCTTATTGATAGGAGCGGCGCCACGGTAGCGCGGCAGCAGAGAAGCATGCACATTGATGCAGCCGTAGCGGGGGATGTCAAGTACGCTCTTGGGGAGTATCTGGCCATAAGCAACCACCACGATGAGGTCGGGTTGAAGCTTTTGCAGCTGCTCTACCGCTAGCGGATCACGTAATTTTTCCGGTTGAAAAACGGGAATATTGTGCTTGAGGGCGAGCTCCTTGACCGGCGGTGGTGCCAGTTGCTTGCCCCGCCCTCGCGGTCGGTCCGGTTGAGTGAAGACGCCGCAAAGATTAACGCCGGCTTCGATCAGGCCCTGAAATGTGGGCAGAGCAAATTCCGGCGTCCCCATGAAAACGGTACGTATAGTGGAGGGATCGATCACAACTCCTGCTCCTGTTGCTTCTGGATTTTTTGATACTTTTTGCGGAACATGCCTTTTTTCAGAGGGGAAAGGTGGTCCACAAACAGGATGCCGGACAAATGGTCGATCTCATGCTGGAAGGCAATGGCCAGGAGTCCGGTAGCTTCACGCTCAACCTGTTGTCCTTCCAGATTGAGATAGCGTACCGTGACCTTGGCGCTACGCGCAATGCTGGTGTAGTATCCGGGAACCGACAGACATCCTTCCTCTTCGAAGCTTTCGCCTTCACGTGCAATGATTTCCGGATTGACAGCGATGATCAGTTCCGAGGCGTCCTTGGGTGCGCAATCAAGAACGATCAGGTTTTTGCTCACCCCCACCTGAGGCGCTGCCAAACCTACCCCCGGAGCGGCATACATGGTTTCTGCCATGTCGGTCGCCAGGGTCCTGATCTCTTCGGTGATGGAGGTAACCGGTTCGGCCTGTTTGTTCAGTACCGGATCGGGATAATGTCTTATTGGTAAAATAGCCATGATGTCAACCTGTTACAAAAAAACATGAGTAAAGAAAAGTTCTTGTGATCTTTCATGATAATGGGAGGTTACGCGCAAAGTCAACTGTCATGGCTGCTAAGCCCTGCTGCCTTGAAAGCCTTCTGCATTGCCAGCGCCATGCTGGCGGGACTCTCTGCTATCTGCACGCCACTGTCACGCAAGGCTGCGATCTTATCCGCGGCCCGTCCGGAACCGCCCGAGATAATAGCCCCCGCATGGCCCATGCGTTTGCCGGGCGGTGCAGTCATCCCTGCTATGTAAGCGGCGACAGGTTTACGGAGGTGTTGGCGAATCCATGCGGCGGCCTGTTCTTCCGCGGTGCCGCCGATTTCTCCGATAAGGAATACGCCCTTGGTATCCGGGTCATCGTTGAACAAGCTCAGAACATCGATAAAGGAGGTTCCGATAATGGGATCGCCGCCGATGCCGACACAGGTCGATTGCCCTAAGCCGGCATCAGAGAGTTGTTTTACCGCCTCATAGGTCAGAGTGCCGCTGCGGGATACCACGCCGATCGAGCCTGGTTGGTGAATGTCACCCGGCATGATGCCGACCTTGCATTGGCCTGGAGTAATCAGGCCGGGGCAATTGGGGCCGATCAGGCGCATAGAACTGTTCGCCAGAGCCCGGTTAACCAGCACCATGTCGCGAACCGGCACGCCTTCAGTGATGCATACAGCCAAGCGAATCCCGGCCTCGCTGGCCTCCAGGATCGCCTCGGCGGCACCAGGCGGTGGCACAAAAATCATCGAAACATCGGCATGGCAGGTTTCGACCGCTTCGGCGACCGTGTCGAATACCGGTATGCCGTCAAGGTGCGTGCCACCCTTGCCGGGGGTCACGCCGGCGACTATCTGGCTACCGTAATCACGGCAGAGCAGACCGTGTCGACGTCCCGAGCTGCCGGTCAATCCTTGCACCACGATTCGCGAATGGCGGTCAATCAGAATAGCCATATTATTTTTATCCTTTAAGTGCTTGGCGCAAGTAGCTTCACAATGGCATTGGCCGCTGAGGCCAGTCCATCCTGCCAGACAATGTTCAGATCCGTTTGTTCTTCCAGTATGCGTCGTCCTTCATCCCGTCGTGCCCCGGCCATACGCACCACGATGGGTATGTGGCTGCCGGTTGCTGCGGCTGCAGCAATGAGGCTTTCAGCAATAAGATCGCAGCGCATAATGCCGCCAAAGATATTCACCAGAATTCCGTCTACAGAGGGGTCTTCCAGCAAAATCCGGAAGGCTTCCCTTACCTTGTCCTGGTCCGCGCCCCCCCCTACATCCAGGAAATTGGCCGGTTGTCCGCCGCACTCCGTGAGCATATCGAGAGTGGCCATCGCCAGGCCGGCACCATTGACCAGGCAGCCGATACGGCCATCCATTTTTATGTAGGCAATATCTGACCGTGCTGCTCGAACTTCAAGGGGATCGTATTGGCTGTCATCTTTTAGCCCGGCGAGATCGTGCTGACGAAACAGGGCACTGTCGTCTATGGAAACCTTGGCGTCCATGGCCATCAAGCGGTTATCCGCCGTAACTACGAGTGGATTAATCTCCAACAGGGACGCATCTTTTTCCAGAAAACAGCGGTAAAGAGCCAAAATCAGGCTAACGGTCGCATCGCCAAGGTCGCCTTCGAGGTTGAAAAATCGGGCGATCCCTCGGGCATGAAAAGCGCGCAGGCCGACAAGGGGGTCAATGGTCAGGCGTCGCACGCGCTCTGGCGTCAGACGAGCGGTCTGCTCTATGTCCATCCCTCCTTCGGCGGAGGCGATAAGGCAGTAACGCCCTGCGCTGCGGTCGAGGGTCAGCGATAGATAAAGT
This sequence comes from Pelobacter sp. UBA5610, assembly GCA_002424645.1. GTDB lineage: Bacteria > Desulfobacterota > Desulfuromonadia > Desulfuromonadales > Syntrophotaleaceae > Syntrophotalea. Next base: position 78,480 of record DIKU01000045.1, read on the forward strand.
TCCCGGGCTACAGGGACAAGTTCTTCCACCAAAAGGCTGGTCACCGGTAAGCCAGCCTCATCGGTCTGCACCGTTACCAGCCTTCGATGCAGCAACCGATCGGCAATCTGGCGCGCTTGTTCGACGCTTTCGACGCGCGCCACGCCACCGGCCTTGCCACGACCGCCAGCATAAACCTGAGCCTTGAGTACGCACGCACCGCTGAAGGTTTCAGCGGCCTGACCGGCTTCATCGACCGACCGGACGAGCTGTCCGCGCGGTATGACAACGCCGTATTGGGCTAAAAGGGCTTTGGCCTGATATTCGTGAAGCTTCATTGGCAGCTGATCCCTGTTTTGTTAAACGTTGTGGTACGGTTGTTTGCCGACCGGCGCGCCTAATCAATCGCAGGCGGTCATTGTTGGGATTTTTTCCAGTCGGACAAAAAGCGCTCAATACCGACATCCGTCAAGGGATGTTTGGTCAATTGCATGATGACACTGTAAGGGATGGTGCAGATGTGAGCGCCTGACAGGCCGGCTTTGAGCACATGTAGGGGGCTGCGTACCGATGCCACGATAATTTCCGTATCGAAGCCATAATTCTCAAAAATGGTCAGGATCTCATCGACGCCTTGCATGCCGTCGTGGCCGACGTCATCCAGGCGTCCGACGAAGGGCGATACGTAGGCGGCACCGGCTTTGGCGGCCAGCAGTGCCTGCAACGGGGAGAAGATCAGGGTCATATTGACCCGTACGCCCTCTTTGGCTAAAACGCGTGTCGCCTTGAGGCCTTCGCCGGTCATCGGGACTTTGATGACGATATTGGTGGGATGGTATTGGAGCAGTTCGCGTGCCTCCGCAACCATGCCTTCCGCATCGGTCGCCACAACTTCAGCAGAAATCGGGCCATCGACCAGGGCAACGATATCTTTTAATACCTCGTCAAATTTTCGGCCGGATTTGGCTACCAGAGAGGGGTTGGTCGTAACGCCATCCACCAGCCCCATTTCATGCGCCGCTCTGATTTCGTCTATGTCGGCCGTATCGATAAAAAATTTCATGCGAATCTCCTTCCCCTGCCAGCGGTGAAAAGTATAGACAATCAAAAATAAGTGTATGGATGTATGGCCTATGAGCTGTTTTTGGGATTACCGAAACTCTTCAGACATTCTTCGGAGCAGAAATAGTAAGTCTTTCCTTTTATAACTTTTTTCAAGGCAAGGCTGCGGGGCACGAATGTGCCGCACTGCGGGTCGCGAACCATGGCTTCTCCCTCAGGGCTTTTTTCCGGGGGCGCTTGGCGGACGCTGCCCTTAAGTAAACCCGAAATTGCTGTAACGATGTAATAACATAGCAGGAAAAGAAAAGACAGCCACAGAAAACGAATCATTTTTAACTCACCAATTGTCGGGCAGGCGGCGAATGCCCGCTGTAGAGGGCAGTTGGGCGAATATTTCCTGCATCGACTGTTGCAGCAGGGGGTGGATAAAATCAGGAGCGATTTCTGTTAAGGGGGCAAGCACAAAGGCTCGTTCGTGCAAACGTGGATGAGGTACGATAAGGTCCGGCTCCTGATGCACATGGTCAGCGTAAAACAGCAGATCGATGTCGAGAGTCCTGGCCCCCCAACGGGTTGTTCGACATCGGCCGAATTGTTGTTCCACCGCAAGAGCAAATTCCAGCAAGCAAGATGCTCTAAGCAATGTTTGCACCTCAAGGACAGCGTTAAGATATGGTGGCTGATTTTCAGGTCCGCCGACCGCTTCGGTCTCGTAAATAGAGGAAGCGCGAAGGATGCGAAGCTTCTGGTGGGAATGCAATGCATGTCGTGCACCCTTGAGATGCGCCATGCGGTCGCCAAGATTGGATCCCAGCCCAAGAAATGCTGTAACCGGTTTGTGTTTGCCATTCATAGGAAAGTATTTAAGCACAGGCATTCAAGGCGAGTCAATCTAACGGCTTCGTCTGGCGATATCTGCCCCAATAAAAAAACGGCCGGGATTTCTCCCGACCGTTATTTTTATACTTTGCACGTCGATTTACAGGATGGGGATATCCGCATCCTGTAAATCGAAACGGGCAGTTATTACATGGCTGCTTTGTAGATGCCGATAACCTGGTCCAGCGTAGCCGAACGGGGGTTGGTCAGCATGCAGGCGTCTTTCTGAGCATTGCCAGCCATAACGGCGAGGTCTTCTTCTTTAACATTCAGCTCGGTCAGGCCGGCCGGGATGCCAATGGAAGCGGACAGTTCGCGGATGGCTTCGATACCGGCAGCGGCAGCTTCGGTAACGCTCATGCCGTCGGTATTAACGCCCATGAAATCGGCGATGTCAGCGAAACGATCCGGGCAAGCGATCAGGTTGTAGTCGCAAACGGCCGGCAGCAGGATGGCGTTGCAAACACCGTGGGGCAGGTTGTAGAAGCCGCCCAGCTGGTGAGCCATGGCGTGAACGTAGCCCAGGGAGGCGTTGTTGAATGCCATACCAGCGAGGTACTGCGCGTAGCACATGGCGTCGCGAGCTTCGATGTTGGCGCCCATGGCAACGGCAGGACGCAGCCACTGAGCGATCAGGCGCATGGCTTTTTCAGCGCAAGCGTCGGTGATCGGAGTAGCGATGGTGGAAACATAAGCTTCAACGGCGTGGGTCAGAGCGTCCATACCGGTAGCTGCGGTCAGTGCGGGGGGCTTGCCGAGCATCAGGATGGGATCGTCAACGGCGATCAGCGGAGTGCAGCGCCAGTCAACGATAGCCATCTTAACATGGGTCTCGGAGTTGGTGATGATGCAGAAACGGGTCATTTCGGAAGCGGTGCCCGCGGTGGTATTGATGGCAACCAGGGGAGTCATGGGCACGGTGCTCTTGTTGACGCCTTCGTAGTCGCGGATGTTGCCGCCGCCGGCGGTAACCAGGCCAATGCCTTTAGCGCAGTCATGGGAAGATCCGCCACCCAAGGATACGATGAAGTCACAGCCTTCAGTTTCGTAGACTTTTACGCCATCATGAACGTTGGTGTCAGTCGGGTTAGGTTCAGCACCGGGGTAGATGACAACTTCAACGCCAGCATCTTTAACGTAGCCAGCGATTTTGTCAGCAACACCCATTTTCATCAGACCGGCATCGGTAACGAGAAGAGCTTTCTTAGCACCGAGTTCTTTGGCCTTAGGACCAACTTCTTTGGCGCAACCAGGACCCATCAGGGTAACGCTGGGAATGAAAAAGCCGTACGTGGTTTCTGCGAGGTTGACAATTGGCATGATTAATCCTCCTAGATTGAGCGTTGATGGAAATCCCACACAACTAAAACAATGCGGAAAATATTTACTACAATGAAAAATACAAATCAAACCATTTTTTTAAAATGCCGTTTCCGTATACTTGAACTTTTGGATTGCCTAGAAAAAGAAGTTATAGTCTATGTGTATACAAAAAAAGCGTATACTTATAAAAAGAACCAAAAATCAATAAAGTGCAGAATTCAAAACTTAAACATATGTTGTTTGGAAGGATCGCATATGAATGCTGGTGAGATAATAGAAAAATGGTTGTTTTGGAAGCATTGTCAGCCAGGATGGGTTTCTTTGAACGATCAATGTGTCGGAAAAGTTAACTCTTTGTCAATCGTTGGATTTGAGTCAAAACACAATTTTGTTAAGAAAAATTAAAATTATAAAGAATGTCAAAAAGTGTGCTTCTGAAATAAAAAGCCTGCTGCAAAACTACTTGCATGGCCAAGAGTGTAATGTAAGGGGCTGTAATCTCAACCGCTTTGGCCCATTTGGAGGCTTTCCATGATGAAACGTATACAAAAAAACAGAACGACGTTGGAAATTATGTGTTTGTTGTAACGAGCGGTGGTCCGAAATGCCGACATCCCTGCTTTTGCGGTAGAGCAGAGTTTCCTCGGGTTCCTCTTTTCCCAGGTTGTTGTGTGTTAGTTGGTAGTCCCTTGATGGTCAAATATGAAATAGCCGGCTAAAAGGCCGGCTATTTTAATTTTTTGGTTGTTAGAAAGTGAGGTTCAGCACTCGATTTCGACAAACTCCATATCGAGAAGATCAATGGATAAGCAACGTTTGCGCATTGGAGTGCCTTGGTTCAATAAAACCTTGCAAACTTCGGCGACCTCAAGGCTTGCAACGACTGCGGGTGTAAACGATGGGTTGCCAAGGTGTTTTTCGAGGCCGCTTTCCTGAGAGTTGTGCGTGAAGAACTTTTGCAGGGTTCGCTCCCCGGGAAACTGTGTCATAAGATAGCCGTACCAACCGGCAATCGCGCCATGCACCAGAGGGATGTTCAATTCCTGGCAGATTTCTGCCATTTCCAATCGTACGGAGATGCTGTCGAGGGCGTCTGCTGCAACATGACACCCCTCCAGTATTTTTTTGCCGTTTTCAAGTCCGAAAGCCAGTCCGACGGGTAGCAGTTCTACCGCAGGATTGACCCGGTCCACTCTGCGCGCGGCGGCCGCTACCTTCTTTATCCCCAAAAACTCAGGGGTTGCCAGGAGTTGGCGATTCATGTTGTGTTCTTCGAAAACATCTGGATCTACGGCAACGATGGTCCCAACTCCCAGTCGCGCCAGCTCCTCGATGATGTAGCCTCCGAGTCCACCGCAGCCGATAACAGCAACCTTGCTGTTGTACAGTTTGAGTTGGTCGTCAAGGCAGAACATGTTGCGGTTACGTTGGTAGCGTGCAGGGAGTAAACCGTTCTCCAGAGCTACCCCTTCAACTTCGCGGATGCTGATCTTGTACCGGTTGGCGGCTGATAATTGGTCCGCCCATAGTAACAGGTCGCCCTTTGCCCGCTCTTTGAGCCACGTCAGGAGGTCAGACATGTCAACCTCCGCCTACTTTAGGGAACAGTGAAATCGTTACACCTGTTTGGAGTACATGGTCGGTTGTAACATGGCGTCCGTCGATCATGGCGACGCCGAGTTCCGGTTCGTTTATTCCCAGTTGGTTCAGCACGTCGATGATCGTGCTGTTCTCGGGAATCTCGCGCTCTTCCATTTTGAATCGATTTTGTCTGAATCCCGCAAAAAGCTTTATAGAAATATTCATTTCATTTTCCCTTCCCTTGCGAAAACAGTTCATTGCATTGGTTTTCAACACGACAAGTACTTGTCCTTCAGCGTGGTGAGCTGTGCGCAAATATGAACAAGAATCTACCTCTCCGGCTGGGAATATGCAAGTAAAACCCGCCCCTTGGTGTCTTCAGGGATATGGTCGGTGGGGTTTTTCTGGGCGATGAGTGTTACGCGTATAATGAAGCAGGGCACCCGTAAAAGGATGCCCTGCGGAGTGAGTTGGGGGGGGAATTTAAAAATTCCAGAATTCATCGATCTCTTTATCGGTAAAGTCCCAGACGACATTATGCGGCGGAACCGGTTCGTAATTGAAGAACTCCGGCAATCTGTCGTCGGCAGGACCGAAGCCGGCAGCCGTGTTGAAATCGTGCTCCACCTTGAGGATGGTTTTGCCAAGCTCGGTCACGTCGTCGGCAGTAAGGTTTAATCCGTATGTGGCATTCAGCAGGTCAATCAGGGCGGTAAACGATTCGGGGATATCCAGTGCCGGGAAGGCGATGAATACGCACATGCCGGTGCTGTCAACGGCAGCCGTGGCGATTTGCAGGTTCCGTGATAATTCAACCTGTCCGTCTTTGGCTAACGGGTCGATGTATCCGCCCACCTTGAGGATGTTGGTTGCAATGGTGTAGCCTGCTGTATGATCGGCACCCATAGTCGATGTCGCGTAGGTAATGCCGATTCCTTTAACCGAGCGAGGATCGTAGGCGGGAATCCCCTGGTTTTTGACCACCGGTACGCGAACCAAGCCATAAGCTCTGCCGACAAAACCGGTCCCGTTGCCGAGAATTCGTCCCAGCGGGGTGCCCTTGCCGATTTCATCGCGCAGAACGCGTTGGCATTCCTTGCCGTCGCCCCACGGGATGACCCCTGCTTCCATGGCGGTGGCAAGCAGTACGGCCCCCTCGATAGAGTCGATACCGATGTCATCCATCAGGTGGTCACACCGGGCGATATCATCCAGATCTTCGATCATGGCGTTGGCGCCAAGCCCCCAGATGGTTTCGTATTCAAAGCCTGAGGTTATGTAGGCGCCTGATTCGTCGACATAGACCTGGGAGCATTGAATGATGCAGCCGGCATGGCAACCATGTTTATGTTTCCCACCGCGGGAAACGATCGTTTCATGCATGGTTTCGCCACTGATTTTTTCGTGGTGATCGCATTGCCCGTAACGGAAGTTTTTGGTGGGGAGTCCGCCAGCTTCATTGAGGATGTTGATGAGGATGTTGGTTCCATAGATAGGCAAGCCTTCTCCGCTAACAGGATGATCTAGCAGTGCCTTGGCAAAGACTTTAGCAGCGGCACGGAATTTATCCGGATCTGCAATGGGTACTTTTCCGGCTCCGGTGTCGTCGATGGTGATGCATTTGATTTTTTTGGAGCCCATGACGGCGCCGAGTCCACCACGCCCATGGCTTCGAATTTTCTGATCTGGATCTTTGACGGAGATGTTAGCCGCCGCCATGCGCAATTCCCCTGGGACGCCAATGGACAACACACCGATTTTGGGCCCAAACGCGTCTATCATTGCATCAATGACGGCAAAATTCTGTTTCCCGACAAGGTCGTCAGCCGGTTCAAATGAGACGCCATCCAATGTGATGTGAAGTCTGTACCATTTGTCTTCGGCTGGAATCCCCTCAATGATTATGGCCTTTATATCCATGCGCGCCAGCTGTTGTGCCGCTGTGCCCCCGGCATTGCTTTCCTTTATGGTCCCAGTCAGGGGGCTTTTGGCACCTGCGGAAAGGCGGCCTGATTGAGCTGCGGGGGTCCCGGTAAGTAGCCCCGGGGCAAATACCAGTTTGTTGTTCGGGCCCAGGGGGTGGCATCGGGGTGGTACTTCAGCCGCTACAATGGTGGAGGTTAATCCGCGGCCACCAAGACCTGCCCACTGTTCCGGAGCGGTTTCAATTTTGGATGTTAATTCCGACATGTTGATGCGAAGGATCTTGTTCATGATGGTTTTCCTTCCAGTTTGTTGGTTTGGTGCACAAGGTTGAATTGCATCCTCTCAAACACAAACCCCTCTAACCGGACATTCTATTGGTTGAATGTCTGATGGCAGAAAAACTCCCAAGCCCTCCGTGGTATCGATATGAAAGATAGCAACCGTTATATTATAGCCCAAAGAACGCTTGTCGCACAAAAAAAGGAGCAAAAGAGAGATTCTCTGTTGCTCCTGAAAACCGTTGTTGGCAGTTCACGTTTAGCAAGATCGCGCCCGCCCGGGGCGGGCGCGAAAAGGGTTGAGCTTGAATTACATGGCAGCCTTGAAGATGCCGATGACCTGGTCCAGCGTAGCGGTACGCGGGTTGGTCAGCTGGCAAGCGTCTTTCTTGGCGTTTTCGGCCATGACTTTGAAGTCTTCTTCTTTAACATTCAGGTCGGCCAGGCCGGCCGGGATGCCGATGGAAGCGGACAGTTCGCGGATAGCTTCGATACCGGCAGCGGCAGCTTCGGTAACGCTCAAGCCCTCGGTGGGCACGCCCATGAACCTGGCGATGTCAGCGAAACGATCCGGGCAGGCGATCATGTTGAAGTCGCAAACGGCCGGCAGCAGGATGGCGTTGCAAACACCGTGGGGCAGGTTGTAGAAGCCGCCCAGCTGGTGAGCCATGGAGTGAACATAACCCAAGGAGGCGTTGTTGAAGGCCATACCGGCCAGGTACTGAGCGTAGCACATGGCATCGCGAGCGGCGATGTTGGAGCCCAGAGCAACGGCAGGACGCAGCCAGTCAGCGATCAGGCGAATGGCTTTTTCGGCGCAAGCGTCGGTGATCGGGGTGGCGATGGTGGAAACATAAGCTTCAACAGCGTGGGTCAGAGCGTCCATGCCGGTAGCGGCGGTCAGTGCGGGGGGCTTGCCCAGCATCAGGATAGGATCGTCAATGGCTACGATCGGAGTAACGCGCCAGTCAACGATAGCCATCTTAACATGGGTATCGGTGTTGGTGATGATGCAGAAACGGGTCATTTCGGACGCGGTACCTGCGGTGGTGTTGATGGCGATGAGGGGAGTCAAAGGCACGGAGCTCTTGTTGACGCCTTCGTAGTCGCGGATGTTGCCGCCACCGGCACATACCAGGCCTATGCCTTTGGCACAGTCATGGGAGGAGCCGCCGCCCAGAGAAACGATAAAGTCGCAACCGTTGTCCACGAACACTTTTTGTCCGGCGGCAACGTTTTGGTCAGTCGGGTTGGGTTCAGCGCCGGGGAAGATAACTACTTCAACGCCAGCACCTTTGAGGTAGCCAGCGATGGTGTCGGCAACGCCCATCTTGTGGAGGCCTGCGTCGGTCACGATCATTGCTTTTTTAGCGCCCAGTTCCTTAGCCTTGGGGCCGACTTCTTTGGCACAACCGGGGCCCATGAGGGTAACGCTGGGGATGAAGAAACCGTAAGTAGCATCTGCGAGATTAACAACGGGCATAATGAATCCTCCTCATAAGATGAGTTTTTCGTGAACACCAAACGGCGCTCACATACAAATAAAAAGATCTGCTTGAAACTCTTCCTTACATAACATGCCGACTAACTTGTTTTTTGCTCAAAACACAATACCGTCTCGACGGCTCACCTCCTACCACTTGGAATGTATGGGGTATGGAACTTTAATATAGCAGGTGTTTACATTTTTGCAAAACATCGTTTTTAATTTCAATGGTGCAGGCAATGTGGTTTAGCAATTAGAATGCCAGTAGTGTTTACGGGATGTTGCACAAAAACAAAACGCTGTGCCTTTTTAACGTGCTGAATGTCTTGGGTACCTGTATATAGCGGTTCCTGGGACAAAAGAATATTTTGGCAAAAACAAAACAAGGTTCGTATTTTTGCGCTGACTCTATCTGGCGGTGTATTGGTGTATGTGGTTGAAGGCTTTGCCTGGTGTTCCATAACGGACTACAGTAGTCAATCAAGGCACTCAATGTGCCAATGTAGCACAGCTTGTTGGGGTGTGCAGGTGTTTGATTGCACGACCGTGCCGATATGCCCCCTGCTATTCCAGGGATAAAGTTGCTTTATAGTTGAAAAATTATTGGCATTATTCTAACTTGAGCTTTCATGTCCGATTCTGGGACTCTGTTCAAGTTTGAGTCGTCCGAACCTGTCCATGGTTATGATGAAACCTGTTCTTATGCTTTAGTTTCAAAGAGCAAAGGCGGCGAGTGCCGTTATGTAAAAAAGGTGTCAACCTGTATCGTATACAATGGTCGTCTGGCGGTTCTGCCATCGCGGCAGCCATTAAGGATGTATGCCTTTCGCATTCCGGGACAAAAGATTTTATATAAAGAGTTCTCTTTTGCCTTTTAGGGGAACGGTGTGCTTCCTTTGATCTCGGTACTGCCCGTCTCGGTCGTTCCCGTCGAAAGGTGGAGAATTTTTTGACATTGAGAGTCAGTGTACCAGAGTTTTTTGTACTTGCAGGGCCTTGTGAAAAAAATTACTTTCAATACGATGTTATATAGCGCTCTGTCCATTTGCCCCATGTTGCACATAGAATGAAGGTTTCATGTTTTTGGAGTTGCTGACTGGGCCTCGGCAGGCTGTCCGGTACTGAAATGGCTCCATCTCATGCATCAGATCCTGTTTGATTCAATTCGGAAGTGCCCGGGAAATACCTAGCCTGAAGGAGGCCAATACACTATGCCGAGCTTTTTGGAAGCCAGAAATCAGATTCTTGCCAATGTTCCTTTACTTGGTCAGGAACGCGTTCTGATAACCGATGCCGTAGGACGTATTCTGGCCGAGGATATAACCGCATCCTGGGACATGCCTCGCTGGACGAACTCCGCGATGGATGGCTACGCCGTGCGCAGCCAGGACTGTCAGCAGCCCACGCGTCTTGAAGTCATCGATTTCATTGCTGCTGGCGGTGTGTCAGATAAAACGGTCATTCCGGGTGTTGCCATAAAAATTATGACCGGTGCTCCCCTTCCGGAAGGTGCCGATGCTGTTATCCCCGTCGAAGAAACAACCGCAGATGGAACGTTTGTGCAGACGCAAAAGATGGTCAAGCCCGGCGCCCATATCCGAAACAGGGGAGAGGATGTTGTGGAGGGTGAATGTATAGTGCCCCGAGGGACACTTCTTCGTCCTGCTGAAATAGGCATGCTGGCGTCTTACGGGAAAGCCTTTTTACCGGTCTATCGCAAGCCGCGCGTCGCCATATTGTCCACCGGTGACGAGTTGGTGGAATTGGGCGAGCCGTTGTCTGAAAACCGCATCATAAATAGTAATTCCCTGGCGTTGGTGGCTGCTTTAAAAGAAATCGGTGCTGAGCCTGTTGTTCTCGGAATCGCCCTGGACAATCGTGCCAGTCACATTGAAAAAATAAGCGAGGGGCTGAAAGCCGATGTTTTAATAACCTCTGCCGGGGTCTCCACCGGCGACCGGGATTTCGTGCGTGCGGTACTGGAGGATCTTGGGGCCAAGCCGGTATTCTGGAAAGTCGATATCAAACCCGGGCGCCCCACCACTTTTGCTATGAAGGACGGCAAACCGATATTTTCGCTGCCGGGCAATCCGGTTTCGACCATGGTGACGTTTGAGGAACTGGTTAAACCCGGGCTGTTGAAAATGATGGGGCATACCCGCGTCATTAAGCAGGAAGTGGAGGCTGTTCTGGAGTCCGATCTGACGAAAAAACGCCTTGGAGTGCTTAATTTTCAACGGGTAAATATTACCATCCGCGACGGTCAGTACTTTGCCAGTTGCTCCGGAGATCAGAATACCGGTATTCTCAAAACCATGGTTCGGGCCGATGCCCTTGCTCTGTTGCCGGAGGATAAGGATGTTTTTATGGCAGGGGAAAAGGTCAAAATCCATATACTTGGCCCGCACGTCACTATGCAAGAAGGCTGATCAGCCGTTGTATTTGCGAAAACCAGTTTGCTCGCAATGCCGTTAGGGAGGACTTTCGCTGCCATTTCGGGCAGCAGAGAAAAGGTTTGAAGGAAAGTTTCTTTTGACTCCAACTGCCGAATTATTATACTGTAAACGTTATATTTTTGAGCTGGGTGACAATGTTCAGCTGCGCAAAAATCACTGCCGTACAAAAAAGTCCGCGGCATGGGCGTTTCCAGTATCTTGGCAATGCCATGGCGTATGACTCTCTGTGAGGTTATCCTGTCTCTCATTCCGAACCGTTTTTCACTGCCTTGGCAGTTTTCAGAAGCACCACGGAATAGATCGATACGACCAGCCACATAGAGGATCGGGGCGCCGATCGGATAAGTGATGACCCCTTTATCTAAGGGAGATCCCGTGAGTATTCGGAAATTCGTCACACCGGAAATTATTTTCGGACAGGGGGCTCTTAGCCAGATAGGTGAAAGTGCTGCCCGCAGTGGTGCGTCCAAAGTCTTTGTCGTTACAGACCAGGGACTTATCGATGCTGGATGGGTGGATAAGTCCCTTTATTATTTACGTAATGCAGGCCTGGAATACGAAATTTTTTCCGCTATTTCTTCCAATCCGAAAGATTTTGAGGTTGCCGAAGGGGTAGCGCACTACCTTCGCTCCGGATGTGACGCCCTGGTGGCGGTGGGAGGCGGCAGTCCGGCCGATACCGCCAAGGCCATTGCTACCTTGGCGACCAACGGTGGAGAGTTGCAGGATTATGAGGGGGTGAATAAAATTCGCCATCCTCTGCCGCCCATGGTGATTGTTCCGAGTACCGCCGGTACCGGATCCGAGGTCAGCCAATTCGCCATTATCGTAGATCACCAGCGGCGTCTGAAAATGTCCATCATCTCCAAGTCGCTGATTCCCGATATTGCCATTATCGATCCTGAATTGCTCAACACCAAATCCGCACGGCTCACCGCCGCTACCGGCATGGATGCGTTGTCCCATGCTATCGAGGCGTATGTTTCTCTGGCTGCGACGCCGCTTACCGACATTCATGCTCTCAATGCCATTCGCCTGATATTCGGCAATTTGAGGCAGTCGGTGTTTGACCGGCAGGACGCCGTCGCCAATAACAATATGGCCATGGCGAGCTTGAACGCCGGCATCGCTTTTTCCAACGCCATTCTGGGGGCCGGCCATGCCATGACCCACCAGATCGATGGTTTGTTGGATACCCACCATGGCGAAACCAATGCCACCTTGTTACCCCATGTCATGCAATTCAATCTCCCCGCATGTCGGGAAAAATTCACAGCCATAGCCCGCCAGATCGAAGACTGCTCCTGTGCACCCAAGCGGAGCGACGACTTGGCGGAGCAGGCTATTGAGGCGGTCAGCGCGCTCACCAGGGATATCGGTCTGAATAAAAGCCTGTCCGAGGTTGGCTTGAAGAGGGAAAGCATCAAGACCTTGAGCCAGAACGCACTCAATGATGCCTGCCTGGTGACCAACCCCCGTAATGCGACCATGGAAGATATCGAAAGGTTGTTTCTCAAAGCGTTTTAGCGAAGGATCTGTTCATGATCCCCCGCATCTCTTGCCGTGTGTAAATTCACCCTATTAATGGCCTGAAACATGTTAGACAAAAAATCGCTGATTGAGAATCTCACGGGGGTTAATTCCTCGAAGCTGAATTATTACGTCGAGCTGAAAAAGCGTAATGCGGAAATTCTCAAGCAGAACAGTCGGCTTGAGATCCTCCATCAGCTTTCCAGGGACATCAATCTGGAAATGTCGACCGAAGACATGATCGAGCGGGCCTACCGACAATTGCATCATGCATTGCCCTGCGATTTCCTGGCCCTGGCGATGTTTCGTGATGATACCCTGAGCATGCGAGCGGTCATGCCGCTGAAACCGACACGGCTGCCGAGTATTTCTCCCGAGTCATTTGTTTGGGATGCGGTCGAGTCGGGGCAGGCCTGCGTGCTTGAACCGGTGTCGGCCACGGATCCATTTTTCCAGGCCTACCCGGACCTGGCCAAGGATCTGCAGTGCATGGCCATAGCACCACTGTACAAGCGGGCCGCGGTACATGGCTTGCTGCTGGTTGGCAGCACCCAGAAACATGCTTATGCCAGGGAAGAGCTCGGTTTCCTGCAACACCTGGCGGACCATTTAACCATCAGTATTCAGAACGCCCGTCTCTACAAGGAAGTGTCCAGAGCCCAGCAAGGCTGGGAGGCTACCTTTAAAGCCGTTACCGACCCCATTTTACTGCTCGACCTGGATTACAATATCCTCTTGGATAATGGTCGTCAGATGCCGGAAATGTCTTCGGAACATTGCAATTATCAGGGCATGAAATGCTATACGCGCCTTTACGGTCGCGATGTGCCTTGCGAAGAATGTCCTATGGCCACTCTGCTGAAAGATCCCAAGCCGGTATTCAAGCGTCTTGAGACCGATACCGGTCTGGTTCTGGATCTTTTCTACTATCCGGTGCTGGACGAAAATCGCCGATTGACCGCCATTACCCATATCATCAAGGATGTCACTCAGAAAACCAACATGGAAGCCAAGCTGATTCATTCGGCGCGGCTTGCCGCGATTGGAGAGATGGCGGCCGGAGTGGCTCATGAGCTCAATAGCCCTATGACCGTCATTATCGGAACGGCGCAACTCATCCACCGGGAATTTGAAGACCAGAAGGAGATCCGCGAACCGCTGGAAGATATTGTCAATTGCGGTCTGCGCTGCAAACGTATCATTCAGAATCTGCTGACCTTCTCCCGTCAGGATCATCTGCCGATGGCTGAGACCGACCTCAATGAAGAGATTGGAAGGGTTCTGCACCTGATTTATTACCAGATCGACAGGAATCAAATCACGGTTCGCAAAAATCTGGACGCAAATCTGCCCTTGACCAAGGCCAATGGCCGGCAAATACAGCAGGTTTTGACCAATCTGCTCATCAATGCCAGGGATGCTGTCGCCGGGGTCGACCGTGAAAAAATTATCGAGGTAAACTCCCGTACGGAAGAGATTAACGATGGACAGTGGATCGTTATCTCTGTTAAAGACAACGGCATAGGCATTCCTGCTAAAAATCTGCAGCGGGTTTTTACGCCGTTTTATACCAGCAAGGAAGAAACCAAAGGCACCGGCCTCGGACTCTCCGTAAGCCTTGGTATTGCCGAAGCGCACGGTGGTTCGCTGGAAGTAGAAAGCACCTACGGTGAAGGAAGCTGTTTCTCTCTGCGATTACCGGTCCGCAAAGGACCCGCATACGATCTTAATAATTAAACCCAAAAGGTGGTGTGATTTTGTCAAAGGTAAACATCCTGATCATCGATGACGAGGAATCGGTCTGTACCTTTTTTCGTCGTTTGCTGCAAAGGAAAGGGTACCGGACCGTTTCCGCGGTTAATGAAGAGGAAGCTTTGCGGGCGCTGGACTATGGCAAATTTAATGTGGCCATGGTCGATCTCAAACTGCCCGATACAGACGGTCTTACCTTGCTGAAACATATAAAAACTCGCCAACCGTCCTGTGAAGTCATCATCATGACGGGTTTCAGTACCATAAAAACGGCTGTGGAGGCGATGCAATTGGGTGCTTACGAATATCTTGAAAAGCCTTTTGAGGATATCAAGCTTATCGAAAAGCTGATTGAAAAGGCCTCGGCCGTAAGCAGCCAGGGACGAAAAGAAGAAGAGGAAGAGTGGGGAGACCTGGCGAAATCGATCGGGTTTCTGGTCGGATCCTGTCCGGAGATGCGGCACCTGGTTTCTCTGGCTTACAAAATCGCCCCCAAGGATATCAGCGTTCTTATTCAGGGCGAAACCGGTACCGGCAAGGAAGTGCTGGCGCGTTTTATTCACACGGCCTCAACCCGCGCCGAGCAGATGTTCATCCCCATCAACTGCGGGGCCCTGTCCGATAATCTGCTCGAAAGCGAACTTTTCGGTCATGAGCGCGGGTCTTTTACCGGCGCCGGCAATATGCGCCGGGGTATCTTCGAGATGGCCAACAAGGGGACCTTGTTTCTGGATGAGATCGGCGAAGCCAGCCTGTCCATTCAGGTAAAGTTGCTGCGCGTGCTGGAAACCGGAGAGTTCATGCGTCTGGGCGGTGAGAAGCAAATTCACTGCGATGTGCGCGTGATCTCGGCCTCCAACGTCGACCTGGAAGACGCCATGCTGCAGCGTGACTTCCGCGAGGACCTTTTCTATCGCTTGAACGTTGTCAAGCTCGTGATCCCGCCGCTTCGTTCCCGCACCGAAGATATCCCGATGCTGGCCAAATATTTCGTCAAACAGTTCAATCCGACCTTGACCCTGTCTGAGGAAATTCTGGAACTGCTTTGTCAGTATGACTGGCCGGGCAATATCCGTGAACTGTCCAATACCCTGCGTCAGGCGGTAGCATTGTGTGATGGCAAAGTCATTCTGCCGGAACATTTTTCCGGCAAGCTGACCGCCAGCAAGCCCCGGCCTTTGCATAATGGTCAAAGCACCGTGGCTGCCCCGGTGGCCGCCGCTTCGACCGAGTGTTCTCCGCCGCCGCTGGAAAGGTTTTGGGAAAACTACGGCACCCCTGAGGCCCTGTCTCAGCTTTCAGATGGTGAGCTTGCTCAGCTTCTGCACTCGCTGCGGGGACTCGAATCGAATCTCCATGCGGTGATGCGCAAAAAGGGATTGTCTTCGGAAGGCAGTGAGGCCCTGCGGGATTCGGAAGCGGCTTCCATCCAGCGGACCTTGTTGCAGCATCGCTGGAACATCACCGAGACGGCCCGCGCTTTGGGCATTGCACGCAATACTCTGCATCGTAAGATCAAAAAATACGGTTTGCAGAACCAGTAATGTGTTTGGCGGGTTACCCCGATATTAAAACGCAAAAACCCCCGTTCATGACGGGGGTTTTTGCGTTTCAGTTGCCGGTTGCGGGAGGTTTATGACCCGGTAAGCTGTTGATTGCGGCCAGCAGAAATCCCAGCGCCAGAAACGCGCCGGGCGGCAGGACCATAAGCAGCATGGGATGAAATACGGAGCCAAGCACCGGCAGGCCAAACAGTTGCCCCGCGCCGAGCAATTCCCGCACAGCTCCGAGGGATACCAGTGCCAGGGTGAAGCCGAGTCCCATGCCTGCGCCATCGGCCATCGAAGCCAGGATCGGCTGCCGCGAAGCAAAGGCTTCTGCCCGGCCCAGAATAAGGCAATTGACCACGATCAAAGGGATGAAAATCCCCAGCGCCTGGTACAACGCGAAAGCATAGGCCTCCATCACCAGTTGTACCACCGTGACAAAAGTTGCGATCACCACGATAAACGCCGGGATGCGCACTTTTCCCGGGATGATGCGCCGCAGTAGCGATATCGCCACATTGGAACACAGCAGCACAAACGTGGTGGCCAATCCCATGCCGAGGCCGTTCCCGGCGCTGGTGGTCACCGCAAGGGTTGGGCACATCCCGAGTACCAGCCTGAAAATAGCATTGTTGCTCCATAATCCCCGAATAAAGACGTCGGCAGCTTTCATGGTTGCACCTCGGTATCCGCAAGGATTAGAGCCCTGTGGTGGAGGAAGCCTTGCAATCCGGCGGCCAGACCTTCAACTACTGCCCGCGAGGAAATGGTGGCCCCGCTGATTTGATCGAAATCCCCGCCATCCTTGGTTACTTTCCAACGTGAAGCAGGCAGCCCCTTACCCATAAATTGGGTCCGGAAGGGTTCCTCTTCAACGCGGTTGCCCAGCCCGGGCGTTTCATTCTGCTGTAGAATTTCCAGACCGATCAGCTCACCGTTCGGTGCAACCCCCACCATCATGCGAATCGGTCCGCCATACCCGTTAGCCGCCACAACTTGAAAAGCTATCGCTACAATCTGTCCGCCGCGACGTCCTCGATAATAGGTGGTCGGTGGCGACGGGGCGTCGTCGGATGCTTGCATCGCCGGGGTGACGGTATCCCGGTCCGGCGCGTTATCCACCTCGGGCAACACTGCCCGCAAGGCTTGCAGTTGCTGACGGCGATACTGTTCCGTTATCGGTTGACGGGTGCATCGCTCGGTTGTTCCCAATACCAGCCCGGATAAAGCGGTTATCAGCGTCAACACCAGTACATAGCGCAATCGATCGTTCATATCAGCTCCCTGCCGCGATCCATGCCAAAAGGTCGCGGCACGACGTAACGATCGATCAAAGGGGTCACGGCGTTCATGAGCAGAATGGAAAATGCAACCCCCTCGGGGTAACTGCCGAACAGTCGGATCAATACCGTAAACAGTCCGCATCCGCACCCGAAAAGCAGCATGCCCCGGGTGGTCAGCGGCGAGGTCACCAGATCGGTTGCCATATAGCAGGCTCCCAACATCAGTCCCCCGGAAACCAGATGGAACATGGGATGGGGATAGCGGCCGGGATCCATCAACCAGAATATTCCGGACAACAATGTTACCGTGCCGAGGTAGCTGACCGGGATATGCCAGCTGATAACACCCCGCCAGAGCAGAAACAGGGCGCCGAGAAACAGAACCAGAGCCGACACCTCGCCCAGGCAGCCGGGCATGCTGCCCAGCAGATAGCGAGCGGAAAACTCACTGATGTGCTGCGGCAGATGGCCGGAGAGCATTACGGCACTCTGGCTTTCGCTCAAGGGGGTGGCAGCGGTTATCGCATCTGCCAGAAACCGTCCCGGTTGCGGAGCGGTCCAGTGCGTCATGGCGGAGGGGAATGAAATCAGCAGGACGATGCGGGCGACCAGTGCCGGGTTGAAAGGATTATGCCCCAGGCCGCCGAATACCTGTTTTCCGACCACGATGGCAAGCGTTGCGCCCAGCAACGACAGCCACCAGGGGCTCGAAGCGGGCAGGTTGAAGGCCACCAGCAGGCCGGTCAACGCTGCACTGCCGTCCCGAACGGTTATCGGCTGGTCGGTCGCTTTTTGCCACAAGGCTTCTATTGCGACCGAGCCTAGTACGCATACCAGCAAGACACGCAGGGCCGGCAAGCCGAACAGGTAGATGGCCGTAGCCGCGGCAGGCAGCAGAGCCAGCAACACGGTGCCCATCATGCCGCTGGTGGTCAAACCCGCGTGCAGGTGGGGAGATGGGGAGACGATCAGCAGTGGTGTCCGGGGTTCCATGTCACATTCTCCTGCGTCGGGCCAGAATGGCGCCTTTGGCATAACGAATCGACTGTACCAGTGGGATGTTGGCCGGACAGATAAAGGAACAGCTGCCGCACTCGATACAGTTGCGCGCAGCGAAGCGTTCCGCCAGGTCCAACTCGTCACGACGGGCATAGTCGGCAATGAAGGTCGGTTGCAGGCGCATGGGGCAGGCGGCTACGCAGCGGCCGCAGCGCACACAGGGACCGGCAGTGGTGATGGGTACATCCTGGCGACGGAATGCCAGCACCCCGCTGGTCCCCCGCACCACCGGTATGGCCTGGGTATGTTGCGCGACGCCCATCATCGGTCCGCCGAGGATGACCATGGCCGGTTCTTCCGTGACCCCGCATTGCTTCAGCAGGTGGGCCACAGGAGTACCGATTCGAACCCGCAGGTTTTGGGGGCGGATTACCCCCGGGCCGCTGATCGTGACCATCCGTTCGATAAGGGGGCGCCCCCGCGTCACGGCATCGGTGAGGGCGGCGATGGTGCCGACATTTTGCACCAGCACCCCCACGTCCATAGGCAAGCCGCGCGCCGGGACGCGCCTTCCGGTCACCGCATAGATAAGCTGACGCTCGGCGCCCTGGGGATATCTGGTGGGCAACACCGCCAGTCCGATATCCCGCTTCTGGCAGTGCGGTGCCAGCAGTGCGGCCACATCGGGCTGGTTGTCTTCAAGTCCGATATAGGCGTGACCGGCACCGGATACTTCCTTTAAAATCTCCAGCCCGGTGAAAACCTTCTCCATCTGCTCCAGCAGCACGCGGCGATCAGCTGTCAGCCAGGGTTCGCACTCCACAGCGTTGATGATCACGGTATCGATGGATTTTCCCTGCGGCGGATCGAGTTTGACATGGGTCGGGAATGCGGCGCCGCCCATGCCGACCACCCCGGCCTCACGGATGCGCTCCAACATGGCCTCGACGCTTAAAACGTGAAAACTCTGTTTTTGATATTCCTCGGCCCACGCGTCTTCACCATCCGGTTGCAAGACCACTGCCGGCAGCTCGGCGCCACAGGGGTGGGGGCGCGGCTCCACGGCGGTAATCAGTCCGGAGGTCGAAGCATGCACCGGTACCGACACAAATCCGTCGGCCCGCCCCACCACCTGTCCCCGGGCTACCTGTTGGCCGGCTGTCACGCAAGGCAGTGCCGGGGCCCCGACATGTTGGGCCAGGGGAATGACCAGTTCGGCAGGCAGTGGGCAGATCAAGCTGGGCGCGTGAGCGGTAGCGGTTTTATGTCCTGGCGGATGCGTGCCACCGGGAAAGCTGCGGCAGATCATGGTGTCGAACGCTCTCTGGCTGAAGGCGGCGTGGGCAAGATTTGATCGTTGCCCTGTTCGTCAAGATTCAGAATGCAATGGTGAGGGCAGCGCTCCATGGCTTCGGCCATGACCGCAGGTTGTCCGCGGCCGTAGCGGACTTGCGCCAGAAAGCTGTCCATGACAAAACTTTCCGGAGCCGTCCGCACGCAGAGACGGCAACCGAGGCAGCCAACGTTGCAGTAGCTTTTTACCCTGGCGGCGCTCTCACGGTTGTTGCACAGGACATGGATGGACTCGGTCGCGGGGGCCAGTGCCAGCACCTGGCGTGGACATATCGCCACGCACAGGCCACAGCCGGTACAGCGACCGCGATCCACCATGGCCAGGCCACGGGCATCGATGGACAGGGCACCAAATGGACACTTCTGCACGCAACTGCCGAGGCCCAGACACCCGGCAGGGCAAAGCTTGGGTCCGCGGGCCAGCTTTTGTGCTGCCCGGCAATCCTGAAGCCCCTGATAGTCGTATTTGGGCCGGGCTTGCTGCAGACCTCCCTGGCAGTACATCACGGCAATTTGCGGTGGTCGTTCGGTTACCTCCACACCAAGAATCGCGGCGATACGCTTCAATGTTTCCGCCCCTCCCGGTCTGCACAAGTCAGGCTTGGCGGTGCCGGCCACCAGTGCGCGGGCGTAAGCGTCGCACCCGGGGAAGCCGCAGGCTCCACAATTGGCCCCTGCCAGCACCTCCATCAGCGCCACCTGCCGGGGGTCGATGGTAACCGCAAAACGGCGTGCCGCCATTGCCAGCAACAGCGCCGCCACGCATCCCAGGCTTCCCAGGCAGATCATCGCAGCCATCATGGCACAATCGCTTTCAATTCGGCACCATACCGGCGAACCCCATAAAGGCCAGCGCCAGCAACCCGGCGGTGATCAATTCGATAGGGGTGCCGCGAAAACTTCTGGGCACAGGGCAAAGGATCAGCCGCTCGCGCAGACCGGCATACAGCACCATGGCCAGGGTAAAGCCCACCGCTGCGCCAAACGCGAACACCAGGCTTTGCACAAAACTGTAGTTGTGCTGGATATTCAGTACCGCCAGTCCCAGAACCGCGCAATTCGTGGTAATAAGGG
Source organism: Pelobacter sp. UBA5610 (assembly GCA_002424645.1). GTDB lineage: Bacteria > Desulfobacterota > Desulfuromonadia > Desulfuromonadales > Syntrophotaleaceae > Syntrophotalea. The sequence goes on from DIKU01000045.1 coordinate 98,988, forward strand.
GCAGGAAGATGCCCAGAGATTGATACAGAACCGGCGAGGATTTACGCACGATCATTTCCACCATTTGCACCAGGGTGGCGATGACCAGAATAAAACTAATGGTTTGCAGATATTCGAGATTGAAAGGGGTCAGCACCAGATAGTGGAGCAACCAGGTGCAGCCGCTCGCAACCACCATTACAAAGGTCACGGCCATACCCATGCCGAGGGCTGTTTCCACCTTTTTTGAGACGCCCAGAAACGGACACAAACCGAGAAATCGTGCCAACACGAAGTTGTTGACGAATACCGCCCCGACCATGATTAACAGCAGGCTTTTCATGAGCTCCCCCAGACCGGCAGCACGTTTGCTCAAACGACCGTAAGCTTACCGCAGTCGAAATGACGAAGCAATTTCTAATTTATTCCGTGGAGCGGCATCTTTGGTCATTTCCTTCCTTGACAGTGATCATATCGCGTGATAGTCAAAAACCTTGTATGTCCGTTCCATCATTTTAAACCCCACCATCAGGAAAGATTTCCCATGCCCTATTCGCAATCCGCCCTGCTTTTCGAACGCGCCCGCAAGGTTATTCCCGGCGGCGTCAACAGCCCGGTTCGTGCTTTCAAAGCTGTCGGCCTCCACCCTTTATTTATCGAAAAAGCCGAAGGCAGCGCCCTTTTCGACGCCGATGGCAACCGCTATATCGATTATGTCGGCTCCTGGGGGCCGATGATCGTCGGTCATAGCCATCCCAAGGTAGTTGAAGCGATTCGGGCCGCCGCCGGCCGCGGTAGCTCTTACGGTGCGCCTACGGCGTTGGAAATCGAACTGGCCGAGCAGGTTTGCGCCGCCTTTGCGAATATCGAAAGCGTGCGCATGGTATCCTCGGGTACCGAGGCGACCATGAGTGCCATCCGTCTGGCGCGCGGATTTACCGGTCGCGACAAGATCCTTAAATTCGAGGGGTGTTACCACGGCCATGCCGACAGCCTGCTGGTTGCCGCCGGCAGCGGCGTCGCCACCTTCGGGATCCCCGCCTCCCCCGGGGTGCCGGCCGACTTCGCCAAGCATACCTTGACGGCACCCTATAACGATCTGGCCGCGGTCAAGGCACTGGTCGCCGAACACAAAGCCGACCTGGCGGCGATTATCCTCGAGCCGATTGCCGGCAACATGGGGTGTATCCCGCCGCAACCGGGTTTTCTGGAAGGTTTGCGACAGCTGTGCGACACACACGGTGTGCTGCTGATCGTCGATGAGGTCATGACCGGCTTTCGGGTTGCTTACGGGGGCGCTCAACAGCTCTACGGTGTCCATGGCGACCTGGTCTGTCTGGGCAAAATCATTGGCGGCGGGTTACCGGTCGGTGCTTTTGGCGGCCGACGCGATATCATGCAGCGGCTGGCGCCGGACGGTGATGTCTATCAGGCCGGCACCCTGTCGGGTAATCCCCTGGCCATGAGCGCCGGGATAGCAACTTTGAAGCTCCTGCGCGAAGAGGGTGTTTACCAGCAGCTGGAGGATCGGAGCGTCTACCTGGCTGAAGGGCTGCGTCAGGCGGCACTGGCGGCCGGGGTGCCCAGCTGTTTGCAGCGGGTCGGCAGTATGTTCTGCAACTATTTCCAGGCAGGCCCGGTGACTTCTTTCGAGGAAGCCAAAACCAGCGATACCGAGGCGTTTGCAAAGTTCTTCGGTCTGATGCTGGAGAATGGCGTGCATCTGGCTCCATCCCAGTTTGAAGCGGGTTTCGTCAGTCTGGCGCATTCCCGGCAGGATCTCGACCGTACCATCGAGGCGGCGCATCGTTCTTTGAAGGCTCTTTGATTTTTGAATTTCAAGATCGCGGGGGCGTATCCGGGAGTTCTTTCCCCGGGCGTCCCCGTTTCTTGTCAGACTGTGGCGGGTTCACTGCGTTCAGTCTTTCGGCTGTCGGCCGATCCACTTGAGCGGGGTAACAACAAGGGTCGCGACGA
>DIKU01000045.1:100994-116024 GCA_002424645.1 Pelobacter sp. UBA5610
AATGACGAATGACCTGCGTCACTCACTCTTCAACACCTCCAGAATTTCAACCTGCGCCGCCTGCCAGGCCGGGTAGGCTCCGGCTGCCAGTCCCAGCAAGGCGGAACCGCTCAACGCCATCAGCACCAGCCACGGCTCGAACACCATCGGCATCTGCCCGAAGCGGCAGACCACCGCGACCAGGCCAAGTGCGCTTGCCACCCCCAGCAATCCACCTATCCCTGCCATGATGGCGGACTCCAGGAGAAACTGACGCACGATGTCGCGCCGCCTTGCCCCTACCGCGCGTCGCACTCCGATTTCTAAACGCCGGGATCGCACCAGCAATATCATGATCGATAGAATGCCAAGTCCGCCGACGGCGAAAGAAACCGATGAACTGATCAGGCCCAGCGTCCCGACCAGGTTCAGGGCCTGTTCCTGCACCTCCATGGTGTCCTTGGCCGTCAGCACCGAAAAATCATCTTCTTCGCCCGCACCGATACGATGCCGCTGTCGCAGGATAAAGCTGGCGGTGTCCTTGGCCGCCGTGATATCGGCTTCGTTACCGAGTTGCAAGTAAACCCCGGTTATCCAGTCCTGGTTGGCCATGCGCCGCAGGTAGGTCGACATCGGCACGAATACCTGCTCATCCTGATCTGCGCCGGCGATGTCGGCGCCCTTGACCTCCATCACCCCCACCACGCGCAGCGCGGCCCGGTAAACATAGACGTGCTGACCCAGTGCCGCCTCGGGACGTCCAAACAATCGTTCCGCAATCTTCGCTCCCAGTACGCAGACTTTGGCTCTTTGATGCTCATCTCCGGCTGAAATGAAACGCCCCATCGCCGGCACGGCATTGCGCACGGCAGGGTACTGCGGGCCGGTTGCCACCAGTTGACAGTTGATTTTGGTATTGCCGGCGCGCACCGGCATGGTGGCGCTGACAAACGGCGCGGCCAGGCGTACCGCCGGCAGAGCCTGGGCCAGAATCCGGGCATCCTGTAGCGTGAAGTTGGTCGATTCCTGGCGCACGCGGCCCGGCCGCCCCGGCCGGAACGCCAGTTGACCGGTGCGGGCCATGAACAGGTTGGCGCCGAGTTTGGCGGTCTCCTGTTCGGCTTTGAGCAGCATGGCGCGGGAGATATGCTGCACCCCGGTCAGGGCCATGGCACCGAGCAGAACTCCGAGCATGGCCAGCAAGGTGCGCAGTCGATGTGCCTGCAAGGAGGCCAGGGCTATCTTGATACTGAACAGCATGGGCGGTTCTCCGCAGTGACCGTGAAAATCAGCAGCCTTTAAGTGCCTCGATGGGCGTCATGGAAGCCGCGCGTCGCGCGGGTTTGAGACCGAACACCAGGCCGATGGCGAGGGAGGCAAACAGGGCGAAGCCGAACACTTTCCATGAGAACAGAATTTCCAGTACTCCCAGCCTTGCCAGCAACTGCCCCATGGCCATACCGAGGAACATGCCGAAGGTGGCCCCGATCAGGGTCAGGCCCACCGCCTCCAGCAGGATTTGTACGAGAATGGCCCATCGCGGAGCGCCAAGCGCCATTTTCAAGCCGATCTCGGAGCGGCGTTCATCGACCCCCAGATAAAACAGATTGGCCAGTACAAAGCCTCCCACCACCATCGCCACCAGGGCGGTTACGCCGAGGAACAAGATCAGCCCCCCCTTGAAGGTCGACAGGAACTTCAGGATTTCGTCTGCCGTGAGGATACTGAAATCATCCTCCTCTTCGGGGCGCAGGTTGTGCAGATGGCGCAGCAGGCTGCGCAGGTTTTCCACATGCGCCGACATATATTCCGGATCATGGAACTTGACCCGCAGGGCGCGAAAATATTTGCGGTCCAGATGAAAGCGTTTGGTCAAGGTGGTGATCGGCATGATGATCCGATCGTCGACCGCCCCGCCGCCGCCCGTCACGCCGCGGTAGCTGAGCCGTCCGACAATCTGTACCGGAAAACGGTCCATCAGTACCGTGCGGCCGATAGGAGACTGCTTGCCGAACAACTCCTGGGCGATGGTATCGCCGATCAGGCCGACCCTGGCGCTATGCGTCAGGTCCTCCTCGGTCAGGTCGCGGCCTTCGCTCAGCGGCCAATCCCAGGCACGCGCGTAGCCGGCGGTGGTTCCCACCACCAGCGGCACTTGGGTCACGTGTCCGGCGTAGCGCACCTGCACATTTGATTGTGCGCGCATCGGGACCACCAGATAGGCCCCCGGCAATGACCGACGCAGGGCCGCGGCATCGTCGTAGGACAGGGTCAGGGTGCGCTGGCCGACGGCCCGGCTTTCGATATTGCCGCCCAGCACCAACGCCGCATCGGGGCCGAACAGGGCCACCATCTCGTTGGCCTTGCGTTCGGCGCCATCTACCGCTGCGACAATGATGGTCAGTGAGGCGATCCCCAGCGCCACCCCCGCCACCACGAACAGGCTGCGAGTTTTTGCGGCCCACAGCGCCCGTCGCGCCATGCCGCCACAGCGCCAGGCGATAAGCCATATCTCAGCGATTCTGGACCAGGCCATCATGCAGCAATACCTCCCGCTCGGCAAACTCGGCTGTGGCGGCGTCATGGGTGACGAGGATAACGGTGCGTCCCTGGCCGTGGATGGACTTCAGCAAGGCCATGATTTCGGCGCTGGTGGCGGAATCGAGCTGGCCGGTCGGCTCGTCGGCCAGCAGTACCTGGGGGTCGTTAAGCAGGGCGCGGGCCATGGCGACCCGCTGCTGCTGCCCGCCGGAGAGTTGCCCGGGGCGAAAATGCAAGCGATCCGCCAGTCCCACCTGGCTCAGTAGTTCCTCGGCGCGCCGTTTCAGCTGCCGCGCAGGCGTGGCACCGTACAGTCCCGGGAGCATGACGTTTTCCAGGGCGGTAATGTAGGGGATCAGATAAAAGGTCTGGAAGATAAAGCCGAACAATTGGTTGCGCAGTGCGCTGAGGCGGTCATCGGGCAAATCGGCGATATTTTTGCCCTGTAGCAGGTAGCGGCCACCGCTGGGACGATCAAGCAAACCGAGAATGTGCATCAAAGTCGATTTGCCCGAGCCGGAAGCCCCGCGCAAAGCGACGAATTCTCCCCGGCCGATGTCGATACTGACGCCTTTCAGCACCTCGATATGCAGGTCGCCGAGCAGGAAGGTCTTCTCGATATCTTGCAGCTGGATAATCGGCTGGCTGCTGCTCATGGCTCGGACTTTCGGTTTTTGCCCTTTTCACCGAGCACCACCTGGGTCGCCACCTTTTCCCCTTGTTTCAACCCCTCCAGGACCTCGCTTTCCAGCAGGCCGGTAAGCCCCAGTTTCGGCAGAACCTCGCGTACCTGTCCGTCGGGTTTGACAAGGTACACCACCTGACGCCCGTCAACCCACTTGAGAGCGGCGTTGGGCAGGCGCAAGACCTTGTCCTTTTCGGCGACCACGATTTGTACCTGGGTAGTCATTTCCGGTCGCAACCAGGAGGCTACGGCTTTGGGCACGGCGACCAGCGCCTTGTAGTAGACAATGTTTTCGCGAATCTCAGGCTCGGGGTAGACGGTCTGAATCGTGCCGCGAAACACCTTGTCCGGGTAGGCATCGACCCGAAACTCTGCCAATTGCCCGGTTTGCACCTGGCCGATGTCGGTTTCATCGACATAAATCCACATTTCCAGCCGCGAAGTGTCGAGCACCGTGATCAAGTTGGCGACTTGCAGGCCGGCGACAATGGTTTCGCCCTCCTGGGCAGTGACCTGGCTCACCACGCCGTCGATGGGGCTGTGAATGCTGGTGTAAGACAGGCGTACGCTTAAGGCGTCCAAATTGGCCTTGGTCGCCTGCACCGCCAGTTCAGCCTGACGCAGGTTTTGTTCGAATTCACGTTGCTGACGCTGCAGTGCCGCCTGACGGGAGGCCTGCCGGCGTGCCTCGACTTCGGCCTGCTGCAGGGCGTTTTCCAGTTCATCCTGCGACACCACCCCTTCGGCCGCCAGGGTTTGGATGCGCCGGGAGTTGTTGCGCAGATACTCGGCCTGAGCGCGGGACAAGGCCAGTTCGGCCCGGGCTTCGTCGATGAGCAGGGGATCGACCTGCCGCACTCTTTGCAAGGCCGCTTCGTCGGTCTGCAGTTTGGCCCGGGCTTCAGCCACCTGGGATTGGATCTCGCGACTGTCGATACGTGCCACCAGCTGGCCCTGCGTGACGACATCCCCAACCCGCACCAGCATCTTCTCGATGGTGCCGGTGGCCCTGGCGCCGATTTTGACGATAGCACCGACCTGGGCTTTGACGATGCCGGTCTGCTCCAGCACCTGGCGCACGCTGCCCCGGTCGACCTCGGCGGTTTCCAGAACCTGCACCGGAGCTTTTTCCCGCTGGGTTTGCCAGAAGATCAAGCCCGCCGCCAGGACTGAGCCGACCAGCGTGAGAACCAAAAGTTTTTTCATCGGGATTTCCTTCCTTGACCGAAGCCAGAACCGATATAGTGATCTCTTATTTCCATAGCATAGAAGCATGCAACCGCACCTGCCGGGTGCGGGAGGTCGGGCTTTTGTTTGCCTTTTGATGCTAATTATGTTAGCAAAGCCGGGTCTATTGCCTGTTTTTGGCTGTTTGCAGTCATGTTTGCCGTCGCCGGTTTGCACCGGTAAGGATTACAAAGGAGGTACCTTCCATGTCATGCCGCAGAATCATGATTCTGGCCCTGTTGTTTTTGTGGGCCGTGCCGGTTGCTGCCGCACCGAGTCCCGCAGTGCCCTTGGACAGCTGGGTGTATCCGGCTCTCGACAAGCTGACGGGACTGGGACTCATATCCTCATCCCTGCAGGGCGATCGCCCCTTTTCCCGGGCTGAAGTGGCTCGTCAGACCATCGAAGCCGTTGAATCCGGTCAGGATCAAAGCGTGCCGGCAATCGGCCGGGAGCTGGTCGCGCGGCTCAAAAAGGAATTTGGCCAGGAAATTCATGAGCAGCGCGATGGCGCGGAGCATGCCGAAAGCTATTTCAAAGCGGTTCGCGAAATGCGTTTCGACTACGTGTTCCGGGACGGCGCCGACAGCTCTTACCCCGGCACCAACGCCCGCCAGTTTGCCCTGCTGAGCAATCGCGACGGCCTCGACTACGGCGAAAACCACAACCTCGAGGTCTCTCTGGCCGGCGATGCGCGCTGGGGAAAATGGCTGCTGGCCGATTGGCGTCCGCTGCTGCGTGCCCAGGAAGACGGCAATACCGGCATCCGGCTGCTCCAGGGCAACGTGACCCTGGGTCTCGGTCCGGTGGAACTGTCCGCCGGTCGTCAGTCCCTGTGGTGGGGTCAGGGTCGCAACGGATCCCTGGTGTTGACCAACAATGCCGATCCACTCGACATGATTCGCCTGACCAACCCCACGCCGGTGATCCTGCCTTGGATCTTCAAATATCTCGGGGAGTTCCGCTTCGACCTGTTCACCGCGCGCCTCGATGACGACCGCGACGTGGCGGAGCCCTATTTCGGCGGCCTGCGTATCGGCATCAAGCCGACCTCCTGGCTGGAGCTGGGGCTGTGCCGCACGGTCATGTTCGGTGGCGAAGGGCGTCCCGGTGTCGATTTCGACGATTTTCTGACCATCGTCGGCGGTGAAAACCTCAGCGGCAATGAAGATACCAGTAACTCGGTGGCCGCCATCGACGTGCGCATCAAATTGCCGTTTTTGTGGAACGCCGAACTTTACGGCGAACTCGGCGGCGAGGATCAGGCCGATTTCGCCGGGTTTTTGCCGTTCTTCTCCAAAAAGGCTTACCTGGCCGGACTCTATCTGCCGCAGATCGATCCGAGCGGGCGTCTGAGCCTGCGGCTGGAATACGCCGACACCGGCATGGATACCAATATCTGGTACCGCCACGGCATTTACACCTCGGGGTACACCTATCAGCAAAAGATCATGGGGCATGCCATGGGCGGCACCGCCGAGGACTACTTTGCCGAGCTTGAGGCTTATCTGCCTCACGGACTGCGTATGGCACTCAGCCTCGACCACCAAAGGCGCTCCATCGGCAGCGCCGTGTCGGAGAAGCATTACCAGCCCGCACTGGCCGTGGAATGGCAGTGCTCGCCACAGCTTGCCTTGCGTTTCGACTACGCCTTTGACCATGTGGAAAACTTCGCCTATCAAAGCGGCGATTCCCGCAACCTGCATATGGCCAATGCCGGGGTCAACTGGACCTGGTAACAATGATCTTGAGTCCCCTTGGAGGGGCTTTTTTCCCGGATAGACGTTCTGCAAGCCTCAGGGGTTTACCTCTGGGGCTTGTTTTTCTTTAAAACGGCTCGTCACTGCCGGGGGGGCGTTCCCGGTCGCTGAGCCACCCCAGCAAGGCCTGCGCTTTGCCCCAGAACCATTCCCGCAGGCGTTTATGCCAGGAGCGCACGAGCCAATCTTCGAGGCGGATCTCGGTGCTGCGGGCAAAATCGGCTTCCATTAAGGTCGCAGCCTGCGCGCAGAGGTTCGCATCCTGCACTTCCTGATTGGCCTCCAGGTTCCAGCGGTAATTCCAGGCGTCCGCATTGCAGGAGCCGAGACTCAGCCAATCGTCGCACAGCAACAGCTTGTAATGGGTAAAGCGCGGCTGGTACTCAAAAATTCGCACGCCGGCCTTCAGCAGCCGATGGTAGTAACGTCGTCCCATGTACCAGACCGCAGGATGATCGCTCCAGGCGCCCGGCAACAGCAGGCGCACATCCCGGCCGCTGCGAGCGCTGCGCCGCAGGCCTTGGCGCAGCTTCCACGAAGGCACGAAATAGGCGGTCGCCAGCCATACCCTGCGGTGCGCCCTCCTGGTTTGACGGACGTAGGAACGCATGATTTCGGAGCGGCCCGTGATTCCCCTTTGCAGGGTGACACGGCCACGGCCGTCGTCACCCTGGGGCCAGGCGCCACCGGGCACCTCGGACAGTGCGTTGTCCGCCCATCGGTTCCAGAGCTTGGCGAAAAGTGCCTGCCAGTCGGCCAGGCAGGGGCCGCGCACCTCGAGCATGGCCTCGTGCCACCATCGGTCCGGCTCGACACGTGGATCGAAAGCATCGATCAGGCCCGCGCCACCGGTGAAGGCCACATCCCCATCGACGAGCAGCAGTTTGCGATGATCGCGCAGCAGGTTGGTGCGCCACCGGAAAAACTTGAGAGGATTGTAAAAGGTCAACTCCACGCCGGCGTCGGTAAGGCGTTTTCTGTCGTTGCGTCGCAATCCCAATGCGCCGTAATCGTCCAGCAGCACGCAGACCCGCACGCCACGGGCCGCGGCCGCGCACAGGTGAGAGAAGAAACGCGTGACCACCTGTCCCGATTCGCACAGGTACATCTCCAGCAGCACATAACGGCGTGCCGAGTCGATACTCGCCTCCATGGCCGGGAAAAAACGGTCGCCATCCACCAGCAGTCGAAATTCATTCCCATTGCGCCAGGGAAACAGGTATTTGCCATTGGAGGTTTTCATTGCTGCCCTCTTCCGGAAATCGCGGGAATGTTTTTCTTTTTACGGCCGCGCGGGGTGTGAGCTTTTATATTTAAAGCATACCCGATCCTTTGCAGCATGCAGCGCAGAGGCTACAGCATGCCGATTACAGCACCGGTCATGCAGGTCGCCAGGGTGCCGGCGACGATCGACTTCAACCCCAGGCTCACGATTTCGCCGCGGCGTTCGGGCGCCATGGTGCCCATGCCGCCGATCATGATCCCCAGGGAACCGAAATTGGCAAACCCGCACAGAGCGTAGGCAAGGATAAGGCGGCTGCGCTCGGACAGGGCTGTGGCAGGCAGCTGCGACATGTCGAGATAGGCCAGCAACTCATTGAGAATCACCTTGGTGCCGAGCAGGCTGCCGCCTGTGACCGCTTCGCTCCAGGGGACGCCGATCACCCAGGCTATCGGCGCCAGCAGCCAGCCGAGAATTCGCTGCAGAGTCAAGGCCTGTCCCTGCACCGCCGGCAGCAGGCCAAGCAGCTCATTGCCCAGATGCACCAGCGCCACCAGCACGATCAGCATGGCCAGGATATTCAGCCACAGCTTCAGCCCCTCGGAGGTGCCGCGCGTGATGGCGTCCATGGTGCTGTCTGCCGATTCAAGCATGATCAAGTCGCCATTGGTCGGTGGCCCGACAGGGGGCACCATCAGTTGGGCGATGACGATTGCGGCCGGTGCGCTGATCAGCGATGCGATGAGAATATGTCCGAGAGCATCGGGGATGACGTTTTGCAGAAAACCGGCGTACAGCACCAGCATGGTGCCGGCAATGGTACTCATGCCGCAGGTCATGACGGTAAACAGTTCGCTGCGGCTGAGGGTCTTGAGGTACGGGCGGATCAGCAGCGGGGCTTCCACCATGCCGACAAAGATGTTGGCCGCCGCGCCGATGGCCACCGCCCCGCCGATAGGCAGTACCCGGCGCAGCAGGCTCGACAGCCCCCGGACCACCAGCGGCAGCACCCGCCAGTAAAACAGTAGCGCGGACAGGGCGCTCATGACCAGCACCAGGGGCAGGGCGCGCAGCCCCAGGATGAAGGAGCTGCCGGGGGCGGTTTCCACAAACGGCAGCGGCGCGCCGCCCAGATAGCCGAACACCATCGCAGTTCCGGCGGCACTGGAGCGGTCCAGAGCCAAAAACAGTTGATTGAGGGACAGGAAAAAACCGCGGCAGGCCGGCAGTTTGAGCAGCAGCACCGCGAGCGTAATCTGCAACGATATTCCCACCACCAGGGTCTTGACCGGCAATCGGCGTCGATTCTCACTGCACAACCAGGCTATTCCGGTGAGAGCCAATAAGCCGAGCAGACCGCGTACAACAAACATGAAAAATCCTTTTCGGTTTAAAGCGTCAGGGCATCAAAAAAGCATTGTTTTTCCCATGCGACCTGCGTGCTTTCGGCGGAGTAACGGATTTTTTTATCCTCTGAGTACCTAAAACAGGCCGATCACCAGCAGATTGATCGCGCCGATGATGCCGCCGAGCAGCGCCCCGAACAGGTTGATGTACTTGAACTGTTCCTGCATGATGCCGAGCAGCAGATTCTCCACGGCCAGGATGTCGAGGCTGTTGACCTTGTCTTCAACCATGCGGCTGACATCGAGGGAATCGACCAGTTGCGGCACTTCCCGGCAGAGCAGCTGCATTAACTGGGCATTGAGACCGTCTTCCAGTTCCAGTCGGATTTCGCTCGATATGCGTGACGACAAGCGGCCCAAGGGGAGTTTGAACAGCCAGTTTTCGACCAGGGATGCCAGCTCCGCATCGACCATGGCCTGGGCCGCAGGAGAGCGCAGGGCTGCCAGCAAACGATCGGTTACGGCCTGGCGCGCCCGCGGCATGCCCCCGGGGGGCAGCATGCCACTCAACAATTCACCCAGGGTGCGCTGCCGCAAAGGGTCGAGCATACGGTCGACAAGGGTCTCGAGAGTCTTGCCTGCCGCCGGGCTGCGCAGGGCCACCACCACCCTGGCCCGAATGAAACGCCGTACGCGGGCGATGCGCCCGTAAGGCATGTCGGCCAGCAAGGTTGCCGGAGATTTTTCCAGCAGCAGATCGAAACGCTCCCGAATCACCCGGGCCACCTTGCGCCGGGTGTTCTCCTCGGCCAGACAGCTGCCGAGTTCAGCACTGGCCCGGTCCAGGAGGCCGGGCAGGTATTGCGCGATCTTTTCCGGTGTGAGAAAGCCCGCTACCAGTCCGCCCATCATGCCCAACGATTTGGTAAATCCGCCGATGGCCTCCTGGGCCCGCTCCGCTAAACGCTGGCGCACCTCCGGATCCTGCAAAAGGGTCAGCAAGTGTTCCATCAGCTCCGGAAGTTCCTGCTCGATCCAGTTCTGTACCCCCTCGATCAGGTCGTCGGGTATAAAGTCCCGCAAGGGTTGATCCGATTCCAGCAGTTTCTGCAACTGCTCGTCCAGCATATGGCCGGCTTCGCGGCCGACCTTGTCGGACTGCAGCCAGGCCACCGCCTTGCGGCGCAGATGGCGTTCCACAGCCGCCCGCTGCAGAGCGCCCAGCATGCTGGCCGGTTCGCGCGCCAGAAGCGCATCGCCTTTTTCCTGCAGCCAATTGCTCAGCCGGGTTTTGAAGGCCGGGCTGTCCAGGTATTCGAACAGAGCGCGCACCGCTTTCCAGCGCAAGGTTTCGGTCAATTCACGGAACCGCCCCTTGAACTTGTCCGGCACCAGATCCACCAGCGGTCCGAGATCCCGGTCGAGCAGTCCGCCCAGCTTGCCGGCCACCGCCTGGCGTAATTCGATCTGAAAACTTTCCCGTTGCAGCGCCCCGGCCACTTCATCCGGGGTTACCAGGTGGCTGCCGACCATGTCGCCGATACGCCGGGCCAGTTCCTCACGCTTGGACGGAATGATGCCGGGGGTCAGCGGTACCCGTATGCCAAAAATCCGCCAGGCCCGCAACGGCCTGAAAAGCATGCGGATGGCGATATAATTGGTCACGTAACCGATGACCGCTCCCAGCAGGGGCGGGGCCAGGTAGGGCAAAGTTTGGATAATCGCTTCGGACATGAACACCTCGCGGAAAGTGTGGAAGAGTGGCTGCCTGCGGCCTGGCCGCCGGTTATCATAACGATAATATAACGCCTGTGCAAGTACCACAAACGGTTTGATTTGTTAAACTTTTAGCTGGCATATAAAACATCTTCAATGTACAAGGTGGTGAGGACAGCAGGTGACCTCCAACGTACAAGGAACGCACTCTAGACATTACAGGATTTAACCGTGGAAACCAAACTCTGCATTCGTGAAATGACCATCGATGACCTTTCCGAGGTGTTTCATATCGGCGAAGAAGTCTTTACCGCCGAATTTTCGCCCACCCTCTACCGCACCTGGGACGAATACGAAATCACCACCATGTTCAATTCCGATACCGAACTGTGCCTGGTGGCCGAAGTAGAGGATAAGATCGTCGGCTTCGCCCTCGGCACGACGGTGGAAAAACAACGGGGCCCCTGGAAATACGGCTACCTGGTGTGGCTCGGCGTGCGTCCGACGACCCAGAAAGCCAGTATTGGCAAGGCGCTGTTCCGGGAGTTGCGCCGCCGCATGCAAGACCAGGGGGTGCGCATGATTATTGTCGATACCGCCGCCGACAATGAGGCGGCGCTCTCATTCTTTCGCAAGCAAGGCTTCAGCAACCCGCGCGAGCACGTCTACCTGAGCCTCAACCTGACGCGCCCGCACAAAAAATAGGATGGCCATGTCAGCACTCTGGGAAACATTGCGTACCCGCCTGCGTCGCGACCGCTTGCACCGCCTGTTGTGGGAGATGGTGGAGATCTATTCGCCCTCCGGCAAGGAAGAGGATATTCAGCTCTTTCTGGAAGACACCCTGCAAAAGGCCGGGTTGACGGTGCATCGGGAAACGTTGGACGAGACCCGCTTCAACCTGCGTTGCACCATGGGGGAGGGCGAGCCTGATTTTTATCTGGTGGGGCATGTCGATACCGTCGCCGACTGGGATCTGCAGGGCGAGGGGCCGCGCCAGCAGGGCGGTATTCTCTACGGCCTCGGGACCGCCGACATGAAGGCCGGCTGCGCCGCCATGGTGGAAACCTTTTTGACCCTGGCCGAAAACCTGCCCCCCGAACAGCGCCCCTGCGTGGGGTTGCTGCTGGTGGTGGGGGAAGAAGAAGACGGTGCCGGCAGTCTGGCGTTTCTTGCGGAACGCCGCCCCGCCTGGGTGGTGATCGGCGAGCCGACCGGTTTACAGGTCTGCGTTGGTCATTACGGTTATCTGGAGGTCACCCTGACCACCAGCGGGCGGCGCAGCCACTCCTGTCTGCCGGAGCACGGCCACAATGCGGTGGAGTCGATGCTGCGTGTGCTCCTGCACCTGGGGCGCGCGCCGCTGTTGCGTAAGACCGATAGCGGCCTGGTCTATTCCATCCGCGAAATGAACTCATCCCGGGCCGGCTTCGTGGTCCCCGATCGCTGCGAAACCTGGATCGACCTGCACCTGCCGCCGACCCTGGATCTGGATAAGACCATTGCCGCGCTGCGGCGCCGGTTGGCCGCCGCCAGCCGCACCATCTCCGGTCTGGAGCTGGAGGTGGAGTTCCCCTGGGCCAGCCGCAGCTACGACCTGGGCAGCGACCACTGGGCAGGGCATATTCTGGCAGAACTGTATCCGCACCTGCGGCGACCCTTGGTGTTCACCGCATTCCGTTCTCATTCCGACGGCAACCTGTTTCATGAAAAAGGCAGCCGTCCCCTGCTTTTGGGTCCCGGCTCTCTGGAAACAGCCCATACCTGGGAAGAGCAGGTGCCGCTGGAAGAAGTCGATCTGGCCGCCGCCATCTACCTGGGTATGTGTCTGGCTGCGCCGGGCCCGCGGGAACCGCGATTGTCCGTGGAGGAAGTGAATGGTTCGGAGGAAGACGGTTTGGAGCCGATCATCGATTAGGCGAAGAACTTGAAAGACTACGTGACGGCCCTCCCCATGAAGGGGAGGGCTTTTTTGAAGAAGATCAGCTGTCGATTTCGATGAGGGAATCATCGCCGATATTCATGCGGCGCGGCGAACCGGCCAGCCGTACACCATTGCCGAGGATGCTGAAACGCAGGTTGGCGTCCCTGACCTGGCAGTCGGCATTGATGATCGAATCGCGTACGATGCTGGCCTCGATCACGGTGCCGGTGGCCAGCGATACGCACGGACCTATGATGCTGCCGCGCACGGTGACGCCGTCGGCGATGAACACCGGCGGGATCACCACCGTGTCGATGAGGTCGCCCCGGCAGCTGTGTCGCTCCTTGAGCAGGTAACAGTTGGTTTGCAGCAGCGTCTCCGGCTTGCCGCAGTCGAGCCAGGCGTCGATTTCCGGCGCGCGGAAGCGCTTGCCGTCCTTGACCATGCGCATGAAAACCGCCGGCAGGTAAAATTCGCCCTTGACCGTGTCGCCGGCCTGAATCGTCTGGTCGAGATACTGCATGAAGTCCCCGGCATCCTTGAGATAGTAGAGTCCGACCTGGGCCAGGCGTGAAATGGGGGTATCGGGTTTTTCCACCATGTCGACGATAATGCCGTCGCGGATCACGTTGACGCCGAAACGCTGGTAATCCTCGACTTCCTTCGAATAGATCAGACCGTCGCAATCGGCGCACAGTTCGGGGATGCGGGTCAGATCGGTGACGAAAATGGTGTCGTTGAACACCACCAGCACGTCGTCGCCCGGGAGGATGCGGGGCGCGGCCAGGGATACGGCATGCGCCGGACCGAGGCGATCTGTCTGCACGATGTAGCTGCAATTCAGAGCGGGGAAGCAGCGCTTCATGAACGCCTCGATCTGGTGCCCGTTCTCGTCGGTGATAAAGATCAGCTCTTCGGCGTCCAGCACCTTGAGGCGCTCGATGATATGCTCCAGAACCGTCTTGCCAGCCACCTGCACCAGTGATTTGGCGCGCGTGTGGGTATGAGGGCGCAGTCGCGTGCCTTTGCCCGCCACCGGCAGAATGATTTTCATGCGGTCCTCCGTGAATATGAAGTCTTGTCAGAACCGGGCCGTTTCCGGTAGCATGGGCCCGCTGTCGAAGAGACTATAACCGCAATATCCCGTCCGGGCAAGTTTTCGCGTCACTTGTTGGCACGTAAGCCTTTGATACCATTGAGGCGCGCCACCGGGCTGCATAGCCATAAGGAATCATCATGAAGGATCATCTGTTTCGCGTAGCCACCAAAGACGGCACCCTGCGTGCCGCCGCCGCCGTCACCACCGAACTGGTCGACGCCATCTGTCAGCGCCAGGGCACCGACCCCACTGCCAGCGTTGCGCTGGCGCGCCTGGTCACCGGCACCGCGCTGATGGGCAGCCTGCTCAAAGGCGACCAGCGTCTGGCCCTGATGATCGAAGGCAACGGGCCGCTCAAAAAACTGCACGCCGAGACCGACGCGATGGGGCAGGTACGCGGTTCGGTCAAGGTGCCGGTGTCCGGTGTGCCCCCCACCGAAACAGGTTTCGACGTGCCGGCCGCCGTCGGCCGCGCCGGTTTTCTGCATGTCATCAAGGACCTCGGCCTCAAGGAACCCTATCGCGGCATGGTCATGCTCTACAGCAGCGAGATCGCCGAGGATATCGCCTATTACCTGACCTCTTCCGAGCAGGTGCCCTCCACCGTCGCGCTCGGCGTGTATCTGGAAAAAGACGGCCATATCTCCGCCGCCGGCGGTCTGCTGGTGCAGGCCATGCCCGAAGGCTCGGAGGCGCTGGTTTCCCTGCTCGAAGAGCGCCTGATTTCCCTGCCGTCGATCTCCACCTTGCTGCGCGATGGCAAAGGGCCACGGCAGATTATCGAGGAACTGTTCGCCGGCATCCCCCTGGGCCAGGCCGAAGAGACGCCGCTTGAGTTCCGCTGTACCTGCAGCCGCCCCCAGGTGCTGGGGATGCTCAAGACTCTGGGTGCCGAAGAGCTGCAGGAGATGGCCGCCAAGGACGAAGAGACCGTCGTCACCTGCGAATTCTGCAAAGAAAGTTACACCTTCAGCCCCGCCGAGATCAAAGCCCTGCTCGCCGGGTTCGACAAGTAACCGCCCATGAGCCTACAGCCTCTAACGCCCGACAAGTTTCTGCGGCAGGCCGCGCAATGCCCGGTATTCGATGCCCGTTCCCCTGCCGAATACGCCCGGGGGCATATCCCCGGCGCCCATAATCTGCCGCTGTTTTCCGACGCGGAAAGACACGAAGTCGGCATTCTGTATAAACAGCAGGGGCGGGAGCAGGCCGTTACCCGCGGGCTGGAGATCGTCGGTCCGCGCCTGACGGAGTATATCGCTCAGGTCAAAAAGCTCACCGATGCAAAAACCATCCTGGTGCATTGCTGGCGCGGCGGCATGCGCAGCGAATCGCTGGCCTGGCTGCTGGGCAAGGTCGGTTACCGCGTCGGCCTGCTCAAAGGCGGCTACAAGGTCTACCGCCAGTGCGTGCTGGAAAGTTTCGAACAACCCCTGCAATTGCTGGTGCTGGGCGGCATGACCGGCAGCGGCAAGACCGAAATGCTGCACAATCTGCAGCGCCGGGGGCAGCAGGTCCTCGATCTGGAAGG
>DIKU01000008.1 GCA_002424645.1 Pelobacter sp. UBA5610
AACAGAAGCCGGTGCCTGTTGTCTACCCGACCAATTACGGGGAGGATGCCCGCTACCTTGCGGCGCATCGCAGTTGCCAGAACTTGATTAAAGACCGTCAGCTGATTTAGGCATCTTTCCGTTTGGAATGCCTTTTTGATTCATAAACAGAGTTGCACATAAAAAAGCCCGCGTCTGCGGGCTTTTTTATTCTCCACTTCATATTACAGGCCGGTTTTCATCCTGCAAGGGCCTCCAGGGCCAGACGCCTGGCGGTGCCGAGATCGGTTTTTCCTGTGCCTAAACGGGGGATTTGTTCCACCTCCACGAACATGGCAGGCAGCATGATGGGGATGATTTCGCCAATCAGGCTTTTCTTGATCGCGTCTCCTGACCATTCGGATTTCACCAATGCCACGATGCGTTCCCCTTTTTTTGTATCGGGTACCGCGACCGCCACAATCTCGGTCCCATCCGGGGTGATTTTGAGGATGGCGTCTTCTACCGCCGCCAGGCTGACCATCTCGCCACCAATCTTGGCAAATCGTGAATAGCGCCCGAGAATCGTCAAAAAGCCATCTTCGTCCAGCATTCCCTTGTCGCCGCTTTTGTACCAGCGAATACCGTTTTGTTCGACGATAGCCTCCCTGGTCCGCTCCTCGTCGCCCAGGTAGCCCTGCATGATCTGGGTTCCGCCTATCAGGATCAATCCCGCCTCATCGGGTGGGAGATCCTGCAGCGTCTGCGGATCGACGATTCGAAAGGTGCTGCCGGGCAGGGGCAGTCCGACGGTGCCGGGTTTGTGTCCCAACTGCACGGAAAAATCGGTCATATTCAAGGCATCGTTGACATTGACGCTGGCGACCGGGGTGGTTTCCGTGGTGCCGTAGCCTTCGTGAATCTCCAGCCCGAAACGGTCGCGAAATGCCTGACGGATTTCGTTCGGCAGACGTTCGGCCCCGGCCACCACCTGTCGCAGGCTGCGGAACATCAAGGGATGCAGTTTTTTGTTGCGTGCGTACATGCCCAGGAAAGTCGGTGTTCCGCACAGAATGGTGACCCCGTGTTCGGCTACAAGGCGGCCGATTTTACGGGCATCGGTAGGATCCGGCTGACAGACGAGGGGGATGCCCTGCAACAGCGGTAAAAAGGTGGTAATGGTCAGGCCGAAGGCGTGAAACAAGGGCAAGGTAGCGAGGATGACATCATCCTGGCAGGCATTGAGCAGACAGCTGACCTGACGGATGTTTCCGACGATGTTGGTATGGCTGAGCATCACGCCCTTGGGAGTGCCTTCGCTGCCGCTGCTGAACAGAATGGTTGCGGTATCCTCCCGGGACGCTTGCTTGAAAAATATCGGGCGCAGCATAAAGGCCGGAAATACGCGGGCCATGATCAGGCAAAGCAGCAGCGCCACCCGGTTCAGGTTGCGTCGCACATCCTCCAGGTAGATAACCTGTCTGCCTTCAAACGCTGCATCCAGATCGAAGCCTTTGGCCCGCAGTCGGGTCAAAAAGCGCTCCGAAGTCACCACCGTTTTAATCTCGGCTTTGGTCATGCATTTGGCCATGATATCGGCGCCGGCAGTGTAATTGAGATTGACGACCGTCCTGGCGCGTATCAGTAAGGCCAAGTTGGCTATAATACCGCCGGCGCTGGGGGGCAACAGGATACCGACATTTCTGGCTTCGCCGACGAGCTTGGCGAGTTGTTTCGACATGGCCAGGCAAACTCCCAGCAGCCGGGTGCCGGAAAATGAGGTGCCGTCCGCATCGATGACGCAAGTACTCCCCATTTGCTTTTTGACTCTTTTGAGCCAGGATACGGCCAGGGTGTCAAACGTTTCGCTATAGTATTTCCAGGTTTCGATGGATAGATGAAAAACCGCGGCCTTGACCTGGCGGGCATCGGCTTCCCGCGGTAGCGCCTGACCGAAGCTGACCGTAACGTCACGCACTGTTCCGCACCCGGTTGTGCGTCGCAATTGGGACGACGCGAAGGAAAACGCACTGCCCCAAAGACCCCGGAGATAAAAGGGAACAATCACGCAATCGGCGTGACGCGCCGCTTCTTCAAAGCCTCGTTTGAATTCGCCAAGTTGACCGTTACGGCTCAGGGCTCCCTCGGGAAACAGCGCAACGACTTCCCCCCGGTCCAAGGCTTTGCTGACTTCCTCCAGGGCGCTGCGAAAACCGCGTCCCGAGATGGGAATCGCGTGAAACAGATCGAGCGCCCAGCGCCAGTACCAGCGCTCGTAGAAGCTGCGTGCCATGACAAAGCGTAACGGTCGGGGCACCGCCAGTTGCAAAACAGCCCAGTCAAGGAAACTGGTGTGGTTTCCTAGCAGCAGCACACCGCCCTGGGAGGGGATGTTGTTCAGTCCCGAAACGGTAAGGTTGTAGCGTTGGGACACAACGACGCGTAACAGATACCGTAACAACGACTGGGGCAATTTCCACAGGGCATAGATCGTTCCGATCAGCACGATGGCCGCGAGTATCTTAAACAGAGGTACGCTGCTGATTCCGTAGTTTGCGGCCAGCAAGGTGCCGCCCAGAAAGAGCAGCATCGCGACATTTTGCATGAAATTGTTGCCGGCCAAAACCCGCCCGAGATCGCCTTCTTTGGCATTGAATTGAATGAGGGCGTTGAGCGGGACGACCAGCATGCCGCCTGCCATGCCATACAGAAACAGGAGGCTGCCCAGGGCCATGGGGTGGGTAATGCCGGGCAGCAGGAACAGGCAAAGGGTCATGATGACGGATGCCGCGGGGATCAGACCCGTTTCGATATAATTTTTGCTGCATCGGCCAGCCGTCATGGAGCCAAAGAATAAGCCCACGCCGCCGACCGCCAGCATTCCCTGGGCGACAACCGTATTGTTTTCGCCGACGGTCGCCTTGAGATGCGCGCCAAACGCAGCAAGGAGTACCTGATTGACAGCCCAGAAGATACTTAATCCCATCACTGCCAGCCAGATGGTGTTGTTGCCCGACAGCAATCGAAAGTTCGTCCGCAACTGACGTCCGCTCAGGTAATCGGACCAGGCCAGCCGCAGGCCTCGATCTCCGGGGATAGTTTTTGGCAAACCACGGGTCAAGAGTGTTTGCAATACGGCACCTGCCACCAGACAGTAGCCACTGGGGGCGATAGTCCGCAGGATGGCGGCCGGAGTGAGTGCGGAATCGCCCAGTAAGTATTCGAAAATGATCGAATAGATCACGCCCCCGGCCAGGATTGCGACAATGGTGACCGATTGCACGATCGCATTGCCACCGGCCAGTTTCTCCTTGCCTACGAGTTCCTTGAGGTAAGCGTATTTGGCGGGAGAATAGATGGCACTCTGGGCGGCGAGCAGGAAGGTCAGGGCGAAGGCCGGCCAGAACAGGCCAAGGTGGTAACAGAGGACGATCAGTAGCGTCAGGGGGATGGTTGCTGCGGCACAGAGTTTGATGACGGCATTTTTGGCGAAGCGATCAGACAGGAAGCCGCTGGGGGTAAAGAGCAGGATGAAGGGCAACAGAATCAGAGCGTTGACTACCGCCGTCAGGGCAATTTGCTCCGTCCCTTCGTAACACTTGAAAACGATATTCTGAATAATAATCTTGTGACCAAGATCGGTTATGGTATTGAGCAACACCACCGCGATATAGGGGGTGAACCCGGGGATGCGAAACAGTTGCTTCATAATAAATTCCTCCCCACAGACGGGCGAATATTGCCACGCCTGATCTTTTCAAGTGAAATCCCATTAAATGCAGTAAATCTTTGCAAAGCTACAGAGTTCATCTTTCTATGTCAATGATCAATGGCGCCGCGGCTGCCATTATATAGAAAGTTATGGCCTGTAATTATCCACCTTTTCACGAAACGTGCTGAAAAGAAGTTGATTCCACCAGACCAGGCTGATGACGATGCCGGCCCAAAGCCCAGCCGCATGCGCCTGCGGCACAGACGGCCATGCCGTTGCGGTAAACAGTGCTTGGTCGTGAAGGCATTCCAGGGCGATTTTCAAACTAGCGGCAAAACCGACAGCGACTGCCAGTCCACTGCGGCTGTTGCGCCACTGTTGTATCAGGCCGGCCGCCAGCAGGGTATTGAGAAGTCCCGACAGCCCGCAATAACGCAGGGGAGCCTGTCCCCACCAGAGCCAGGCATTCACGGCAAGCATGCCGCTCGCCATGACGGTGAGAAACCGTGCACGGGAAAACCGGTCTTCAAACAGCCACCCGAGAATCAGTAATCCGGCCACATCCCAACCGAGATGGGAAAGGTCGCAATGAATCAGGTGTCCGGTTACCAACCGCCACCACTGGCCGTGTGTGACCGCGACACGGTCAAAGATCAAAGCGGGGGCCGCCGGTCCGGCCCCCAGGTAGAGTAAAAGGGCAAGGGCGGACATGGTCAGGGTCAACCATGGTGCGCTCCGGTGGATAGGATGCCCATTCAACTCAATATTATGATTATTTGAAGTTTTGCTTGCCATGGCAGCATCTAACTCCGATGGCGGTTTTTGTTTTGACCGGTCAGGCGCAGTGCCGCCAGGGGTGCCAGCAATAAGCCGTACCAGAGATCCAGTGCGCCTCCGCCGCCACCAAAAGAAGGGCGAGGCGAGGTGAACATCGGCTTTGAGCTATCGACCCGGGTCGATTTTGCCGGCTGCACTGCACGCTGTGCCTGAGCTGTGGTTTCCAGTTCGCGACGGGTCCGGTTGCGGCGCTGAACTCCCCGTTGGGTGAACTGCTCTTCGGACATGACCAGCATCGATGTGTAGTCGGTGACCAGACTGTATTCCAATGCCACATCGGTTATGCCCTGCTTAAGATCCGCTGCTTCACCGAAATCCTCGATTTCAGCCTGCATGTCCTCAATGGTCGCATAAGCCCAGAGGCGCTCTATTTCAGGGTTGAGTGCGGATGCCGAGGGGAAGTTAAACCTGGTCTGGTACGTTTTGGACTCGCCGGCGACCTTGCCGGACAGGCGAACGGTTGTTTCGCCAGCCTTCCAGTAGTGGCCAAAAATTACCAATTGTTGCCCCCGGTAAAGACTGCCGATGGTGCGGGGGGTCAAGTCGGCTACTTTGATGCCTTCGATGTCGAGTTTGACGCCATGCAGCGCTTCATGCGAGACCTTATCCATGGCCAGCAACAACTTGCCGACAATGTCATCGGCATTGGAAATGCTCAGGGCAAAGCCGTTGGATGCTTTGGTGATGGCCTCGAGCAGGGGCACATTGGCGCTGTTACCCATGATGAAAGTAAACAGGCGGATATCCCTTTTTTCCAAGAGCTGGATAAATTTTCGCTGTGCGGTTTCTCCGACGTTGGCCACGCCATCTGTCACCAGTACAATGGCACCGGTTCGATCGGCATCGAGACCTCGCAGGCCCATTTTGAGACCGGCAAACAGGTTGGTGCTGCTTGAAGGAGTGACCTGAGCCACCTTGTCGCACCAGGTCGAAACGTTGTGCTCATTGGCGGTGACGAAGCCGGAGGTCAGTTCGTGCGCTTCGTCATTGAACAGCACAATCCGGAATCGATCGTCCGGGCGCATCTTCTTTAAAGCGCGCTGCACGCCATCCGTCAGCGTTGCATATTTGCCCCGCATGGAACCGGAGATGTCGAGTACGAAGATCCAGTCGCGGCCACCGGTGATCGGTTGCAGATCATCGCCGGGGGTCAGGGTCAACATAAAGGTGCCGCGGTCACTGCCCGCTTCTTTGTGGGCGACCATCTCGACACTGCCTGGGAGCCCCTCCTGATGGCGCCAATACAGAACAATGTCCTGGTCAAGGCGGAAGCTGGCTGAAGCACGGCCATCTCCAACTGTTTGGGCGGTGGGTGTAGCGTCCGACTGCGCAGAAGGGGGGGCGGAGCGGGGGATGGGGGCAAGATCGGGGTTTTGAGGTTTGGCATGGGTTGCTGAGGCCCCGGCGTTGTTGGATAGATGGATAACCCAGTCACCGTTGGCGTCACGATTGATCTGGGCCCCTGGATGATTGGGAAGCCGTACCGCATCGACGGGGTAGGAAGAGCGAATCCGCATGTCAAAACGAAAGTGTCCGGTGATTTCATCGTTAGCCGTCCAGAAAGCCAGTTTTTCTTCGTCAACGCCACCGTCTTCAAGGGGATAGACATACCTGCCTATGCCGGTGTCGACATGGGCCGGTTGCAGGTAAACCAGTCGTATGCGCGTATCCTGCCCGGCGCGGACCGGGGAAACGCTGATGTCAAAGGTTTTGTAGTGATCTTTCTCGGTGAGCCCGGCATCGCGGCCGGCGGCTTTTTCCTCTTCGTAAATACGGCGGGCCTCTTTTTTCTCAAACACCTCTCCCGTTACCGGCTTGCCGTTGATCCACATGGTAAACTCGGCCACGGCAGCGTGTTCCGGAACCGGGCAGGAGTAAACGGCCTCCAGATCCCGGTCATGGGGGTTGTGAAACACCTGTTCTACACTGGTTATGGCATAGCCGTCTTCAACGACGACCTTTACCGTGTGGTCTCGGATAGCCAGGGCAGGGAGCGAGCCGTCCTTTGGCGTCAGCAGCCCCGCAGCGAAAACCTGTGTCCATGAAAATGCCATGCAGAAGAGCAGAGATGTTGCTAAGGATATTACCCATTTTGTCCGCTGCGTCATTGTATCCTCCTTTAGTAAATAAATGTTTATTTACTATTGTTGGCAAAAAAATTTGCCTCCGGTTTACGCTTTAGCTACAGCCCACCAAGCGCTGACAGGCTTCGATGACCATCTCTACGGTTTGGTCATTGACGCTCAATCGTCCATAACCATGCATGATCAGTGGCTGAAGGATGGCTCCCATCAAAAGCCCGGCAAGCAAAACCGGGTCCTGATCGGTGATGTCGCCTTCCGTTATTCCCCGGCGGATAAAGTTGATGGCCATATCGTTGGGATTGTTTGTTTCATCCAGGATTGCCTGTTCCGGGAAGTTGTGCTGGCTGAGCAGAATAAATGAAAAACGGTCGGGATGTTGAGCATAATAACCGTAGATATACCGTATTGCATCGGCAAGTCGGTCGGGGAACGACGCCCGGCTCTGCAGTATCGGCAACAGCAAATCGGTAAAGCTCTTCAATTCCTGGGAAAAGAGCTGCCAGGCCATGGAGTTTTTGCTTTTGTAATGCCTGTAAAGCGCTCCTTCCGTGGCACCGGCTTCCAGGGCGATATCCTTAAGGGTGGTTGCCGCCAGGCCCTTGCGGGAAAAGAGCTTGATCGCTGCCGTTTCGATATGTGTTTTTTTACTGATGGGGCGCGCCATGCCTGGTTCCTCCGTTGAATTTAAGTAAACAATTACTTACTAATCGTAAAACTGTCAAGTGAAAATGATGAAGATCTGTCAGGCTCATGCAGATTTTGCTGCGAAGAATGTCAAAAAGCATAACCAAGAGAGGCACAGCCGGAGGTTTTTCCCGCCGATGGAATCTTCTGGGTTTGACATTAAATTGCATCCCGAGTATTCGAAAACCGTGTTGGAAGAGGCGGGGACTGCACGACGTTGTCAACGCGTATGCAATAGCACGCCAATTGCTGTACACACACAGCATTGCAGGGTGATCCCTTTCCGTGGTTTGCAATGGTGGCTGAGTCTATTGTCATTGTATGTCGGAAATATACCGTAGATATGACGTAACTATACGGAATAACATGTTTAAAACTTTTTTTTAAAAGGCATAAATAGCGCTTTGTCCCGGCGCGGAAATCGACTATATTGCAGCAACATGCACACCCCCTTTGAGGCTTCGCCTGAGGGGGTGCTTTTCGTCGGTTGGAGGTCAGGATGGCTATGGAAATATCGGCGAGCCTGCGCAGTCGTTTGATTGCCGGGAACGAAAGAGAATATGGCGACGGTTATGCGCAATTGACCTTCCCTACGGCGACCGGCGCTCAAAAGGCCCTTGCCCTGCGTAACGAGATCCTGAACGACCTGCAGGGGCGCATAACCATTGGTTATGGCGGCACCAAGCTCGATTGCACGCGTCTGTCGCCCGGTTGCAGGATCTGTGCAGAGGGTGGCTGGTCGTGCCTGTTCATCACCGGGCGCTGCAACTGCCGGTGTTTTTACTGTCCCACCGGTCAAAGCGACAATGACCTTCCTACTACCAACACGGTGGAATTCCGCACCCCGGCCGATTATGTCGGCTATCTCGAGCGTTTTGGTTTCCGTGGTGCCAGTATAAGCGGTGGCGAACCGCTGATGAACCCCAAGCGGTCCCTGGCTTTTGTGCGCGCGATCAAAAAACACTTCGGGGATCGCATGCATGTATGGCTTTACACCAATGGTACCCTCGCCAATGACGAGATCCTGCGGCAGCTTGGTGATGCCGGCCTCGACGAAATCCGTTTTGATATCGGAGCCACCGACTATCATCTCGACAAGCTGCGTTTGGCGACGGGAATCATCCCCACCGTCACCGTTGAGATTCCTGCCATTCCCGAAGATGTTCAACTTCTCAAGGCGAAGATGGTGGAGATGCGTGACGCCGGTGTGGGGTACCTTAATCTTCACCAGTTACGGCTTACGCCCTATAATTTTGAGCATCTTGTGGCACGCAACTATACTTTTTTACACGGGGAAAAGGTAACCGTCCTCGAGTCCGAACTGGCTGCCCTGGAATTGGTGCGGCACAGTTCTGATCACAATCTCGGTCTGCCGGTCAATTATTGTTCCTTTGTTTTCAAAAACCGCTATCAAGGTCGTGCAGCGCGTCTGCGTAATGGTCGTTTTATGATCAAAGATCATGAGACGCTGACCGAAAATGGATATATTCGTGTCCTGTCTCTGGTAGGCAGTCCGGAAGCCGTGGAACGACAGGAGCGCAGATTCGGGGACCTGGCGATCGATAAAAAGCTTTGGGCGCGTGGCAATTCCAGGGGAACGCTCGTCATTCATCCGCAACTTTGGGGATCGGTCACGTGGGACGATTTTAGATTGTTGGTCGGCTACGCTGTTACGCGTCAATTGTCTTCGGTGAGTTACCACAACCCGTTTGTCACGGTCCCGGTAAGTTCCGGAAAATCGGTCATAATCGAACGTGCCCGCGCCGTTGCGGATTTTGAACTGGGCGAAGAGGCGCGGCAGGGCTTTGCGCAAGCTTTTTTGGCAGGTGGCCGCCAGTCCGCGTCAGCGGGCCATAGCGCTATGCCTGGGGAAATACTTCAGTTTGAAACAGGGCTGGAAGGATTGCAGGATTATTACTAAAAATAAACCGGCATGTTCAAATCTTCCTCGCGAAAGGGAGATTTGTACATGCCGGGATACTGGTTTTACATTGTCTAGATGCTCTGAACGGTGTTTTCTTCGGTGTTTTTTGTCAGAAGTTTGCTGAAATAATGCGTGATGGCCATGCGCGCATACTGACCGGCCCGAATACCGATAAATTTTTCATGCGCGACCATGACGGCAACAACCACCTTCCCCTGTCCATGGATCTCATTGGCAAATCCCACAAACCAGTCATAGCGGACTTCGTGCGTATTGTTGTCCATCGAACCGGTCTTGCCGCCGATCTGCAGTTGCGAGAGGATCTTGTCATCCTGGTAGCCCTGAAAGGATTTGCGGGCGGTGCCAGACTTGATGGTGGTTTGCATCATCTGGTCCAGTTCGGACGATGCTTTCGCCGACATGGCCTGCTGTTCCCAGGACGGCTGGGCGAGGTAAAGAACCTTGCCCTTGTCATCGGAAATACAATCCACAAGGGATGGCGCCACCATGCGGCCATCGTTGAGTATCGCGGAGGCCATCACGGCGCCATGCAGCGGAGAGATGGTCGTGTCGCGATTGAACCCGCTGGCGATTTCAGCCCAGTCGTAGGGATCGTCATTCACCTGGAAATGGCTGGGGGGAAGGGCGAGATCGAAGTCCAGCGGAACGTTGAATTTGAAGGTATCCGCATATTTTTCCAACAGCGATTTTCCCAGGCGATTTTCGCCGAGCTTTCCGAATACCGGATTGATCGATTGGGCAAACGCATCCTTGAATGAAACGGTATTGGTATGTTTGTTGATCTGGTCGGTCAACTGCCGTTTGTAAAGGGTATGTTTGTAGCCGTTGAAATGCATGGTCGAATCGGCAGTGTAGTTTAAGTGATCCACTGCCGATGCCGCCGTGACGATTTTAAAGATGCTGGCCGCCGGAAAGGTGCTGCGTAGGCAGGGGTTGCCGGCCGTACCCGTCTTGTCGAAACCCGCCATAGCCAGAACACGTCCGGTGTCTGCTTCCATGACCACGATGCCGATATCCCGGGAATTTTTACGGTCCAGCTTTGAAAGCAGATAGTTCTGCAGGTCTTCATCCAGGCTTGTTTCAACCTGCAAAGTCTGCTGATTGACCATCAGTTCAATGTTTTTTTCGGTCAGATTGTCAAAGTCCTGCTTTTTCAAAAGCGCGCGGACATCCTGCTTGTTCGCAATTTTTGGAAGCGCTTTGAGGGGCAAAGAGGCTTTGGTCACGGTTGCAGGGGATGTCGCCATGCCGTTAGGGACCAAGGCATTCATGACGAAGATCCCGCACACGGTCATGGTGGCGAGTGCGCAGATCCGTCTGCCGATACGCCGCCTGTTCGCCATCCCATTGGGTTGGCCGTTAAGCCGCGCATTAGGCCTGG
The DNA here is from genome assembly GCA_002424645.1 of Pelobacter sp. UBA5610. Classification (GTDB taxonomy): domain Bacteria; phylum Desulfobacterota; class Desulfuromonadia; order Desulfuromonadales; family Syntrophotaleaceae; genus Syntrophotalea. The sequence goes on from DIKU01000008.1 coordinate 10,602, forward strand.
CGTTGGGGCGAGCGCCGCGTTGTTGTTTGAGATCGCTCTGGAAGCTTCGCCAGCCAGA
>DIKU01000049.1:0-18272 GCA_002424645.1 Pelobacter sp. UBA5610
GCGCCAACGCCGTAAGCGGGATTGCCGGAGCTGTAAGCAGCTTTAACCATGGCGCCGCCACCGGTAGCCAGGATAACGGCGATGCCGGGGTTGGTCATCAGGGCGTTGGTAGCTTCGATGGAAGGCTCAGCAATGTACTGGATGCAGTCCTTGGGAGCGCCGGCAGCGATAGCGGCTTTGAGAGCCATTTCTGCAGTCTTGGCGCAGCATTTCTGAGCGCGGGGGTGGAAGCCGAGGATGATGACGTTGCGGCCTTTAAGAGCGGAAAGAATTTTGAAGCAAACGGTCGAAGTGGGGTTGGTGGTAGGAGTAACACCAGCAACGATGCCGTAAGGCTCGGCGATTTCGATGATGTCGTTTTCGTCCTTGACAACACCAACGGTTTTAACGCCCTTCATGTCGTTCCAGATGACGGTGGAACCGAAATGGTTTTTGATGACCTTGTCGGAGTATTTGCCGAGGCGGGTTTCTTCGACGGCATCCTTGGCCAGTTCTTCCTTGTTGGCTTCGACGACGTTGGCAATGGCTTCGCAGATAGCGTCAGTCTGCTCCTGGTTGAGTTTTTTCATCTCTTCCAGAGCAACTTGAGCTTTTTGAACCATCTGGTCAATGACTTGTTTTGCGTCCATGTGTTCCTCCTAGATTTGTTGGAATGACTACCTGAGAACAGGTGCTTCAACTGCGGCCCGACCGTTCGTAAATTTTCCCCACGCGTTCTGTATGGGGGAAAAGGTTGCTTGAACTTGAATCAGACCAAAATCGTGTAAAAAAAAACAATCCCCTGCCTCTGTAGTTGGATTCAATTACTTAGGCAGGAGCAATGATGCCAGGCTGAGTGTGAAAGACAGGGCGACTATCCGTTTACGCTGCCTGTTTGAATTCGCCTGAAAAGAACTGGCAGCAGGGTCCAATTTGTTCGAGATCTTAGCCCTTTAGTTACTTAAAATGACTTCTTGAACTCATTGGTGGATGCAACCTTCTAGGAAGAAACGGCCTTAAAGTCAAGACAAAAAAAGTGAAAAAATACCTTAAATCGAAAAAATAGAAGTGAGTCCAAAATGGTTAAGGAAGGCGTAAAATAACGAGAAAACAGTGGTTGATTTTGGTGTAAAAAAGGTTTTTGCGCAGGTTGTTTCACAGGGATGCAATGACGGTCGATTTGGCCTTTTTTAAGGCCAGAGGTTTTATGTTTTGCCGGATTTTTCCAAAGATGCAATGCGGGTGTTTTCAATTTGAGAATCGGTGTGTGGGTGTGACTGTGGTTATGAACAGTGAGTTTGTTCGCAACAACACCTTGCTCCTTGGCCGTCATGCGGATATAATCGCGCGGCCTTAGGGAGAGATGTTTCTCGAAGTGTTCAATTTTGCGATGATTGTTATTAAAAGTTTGATTTTTATAAAAGTGGCTTGGCGTATGACCGTTCAAAATTCAGATTGTCCGGGTGATCTTTGTCCGATGTAAAGAAGCCCAGGGAGAACAAAAATTATGTTTCGTGAAGTCAATGATGTGTTGGCAAGCCTCAAGAAAAAGCTCGAAGAGCTGAGGAGGTATCTTTGACGTCGATGCCAAGAAAGAGCGCATCGCCGAACTTGAGGCCGAGATGGCCCGTCCCGGCTTTTGGGATGCTGGGGATCTGGCTCAGGAAGTTCTGAAAGAACGTACCGGTCTTGAAAAGCTGGTTGCCGCCTTTGATGAGTCCCACCAGGAACTCGAAGACCTTCAGGTATTGTCGGAGTTGGGCGCCGAAGGCGAGGATCAGGCTACGTTGGATGAGATTTCAGCATTGTTGCCGGAGCTACAGCGTCGCATTGAGAAGATGGAGTTTGCTCGGATGCTCTCCGGCGAACACGATGCATGCAATGCTATTTTCAGTATCAATGCCGGTGCCGGGGGTACGGAGGCCCAGGATTGGGCCGATATGTTGTTGCGCATGTATCTGCGGTACTTCGAAAAACGGGGTTTCAAAGCGGAGTTGACCGATTATCAGCCCGGAGAAGAGGCCGGTATCAAGGGCGCTACGCTTACGGTCGCCGGTGATTACGCTTACGGTTGGCTGCGCGCTGAGATCGGTATCCATCGCCTTGTGCGGATCTCGCCTTTTGATTCCAACGCACGGCGACATACGTCTTTTTGCTCGGTTTTCGTTTTTCCTGAATTGCCGGACGATGTCGAAGTCGAAGTCAACGAAAAGGACCTCAAGGTTGATACGTACAGATCGAGCGGTGCCGGTGGGCAGCATGTCAATAAAACCGATTCGGCTATCCGTATAACCCATATACCTACAGGCATTGTTGTCGCGTGTCAGAATGAACGCTCCCAGCACAAAAACCGGGCTACGGCCATGAAGCAACTTAAGGCGCGTTTGTACGAACTCGAAATGCGCAAAAAGAAAGAAGAGGCTTCCGCGATTGCCGGTGAAAAGATGGAAATAGGGTGGGGCAGCCAGATTCGCTCCTACGTGCTGCATCCTTATCGGATGGTAAAGGATCATCGTACCAGTTTTGAATCAGGCAATACCGACGCTGTCCTGGATGGTGATCTGGATGGATTTATCGAGGCTTTTTTGTTGTCAGGAAAATAGACGTTCGCGCCAGGCTTCAGGCTTTGAAGCAGGCCCTGAACCCTTGAGAAAGACAGGCTTTCTCCTTGACTTGCAGGGGACCATTGTTTAAGGTGCCTTGTTTGCCAAAATGCAAGGAAAAGGAAGGAAATCGATGGAAGAATTAAACGATCTGCTGCTGCAGCGCCGTGCCAAATTGGATGAATTTCGTGGTGAAGGGATCAATCCCTATGCCAACGATTTCGCCGTGACAGCCACCACCGGGGATGTTGTTGACGCCCACGGTGAACAGGATGGCGCAGCACTGGAAAACACGAATCATCATTATTCTCTGGCCGGGCGCATTATGGCTCGCCGGGATTTTGGCAAGGCCGCTTTTATACAGCTTCAGGACCGCAATGGTCGGCTTCAGGTGTTTGTGCGCCGCGATAATGTTGGCGATGAAGCGTATCAGCTGTTTCGCAAGCTCGATATCGGTGACATTGTCGGTGTAACGGGTAAGCCTTTTCGTACCCAAACCAATGAGTTGTCCCTGCGGGCCGATGCCATCCGGTTGTTGACCAAGTCGCTGCAACCGCTGCCGGAAAAATGGCATGGTTTGACCGATGTGGAAATGCGTTATCGGCAGCGTTATCTTGATCTGATTGTTAATCCCGATGTGCAGGCGGTATTCAAGAAGCGCAGCCAGATTGTCAGTCTGATTCGCGATTTTATGGTGAAGAACGAGTTCCTCGAGGTTGAGACGCCGATGATGCAGCCTGTTGCAGGTGGCGCCACGGCCCGTCCGTTTGTGACGCATCATAATACCCTCAAAATGGACCTGTTTTTGCGCATAGCGCCGGAGCTTTACCTGAAGCGTCTGGTGGTGGGTGGTTTTGAGCGGGTCTTTGAGATCAATCGCAATTTCCGCAATGAGGGTATTTCCATCCAGCACAACCCGGAATTTACCATGATGGAGTTTTATCAGGCCTATGCGACCTACGAAGACCTGATGGATTTTACCGAAAAGCTCATTTGCCACGTGGCAGAACAAGTGGTTGGTTCCCTCAAGTTCCCCTATGGCGGTCGTGAAGTCGATCTGACCGCTCCCTGGGACCGTTTGACGGTCAAGGAGGCGATCATTAAGTATGGCGAGATCGAACCGGAAGTCCTCGAGGATAAGGCCCGGTGCCTCGCTTATGCCAAAAGTCTCGGACTCGATTTTGACGACACCATCGGCTATGGCAAGTTGCTGACCGAAATCTTCGACGAGGTGGCGGAGCCTAAGTTGTGGAACCCGACCTTTATCACCCAGTACCCGACCGAGGTTTCCCCCTTGTCACGCAAAAACGACGCCAACCCTGAGGTTGTCGATCGTTTTGAGTTGTTCGTTGTTGGCCGCGAGTTGGCCAATGCTTTTTCCGAATTGAATGACCCCATCGATCAAAAAGAGCGATTCGCCAAGCAGCTTCTGGAAAAAGAGGCCGGTGATGAGGAAGCGCACGCCATGGACGAAGACTATATCCGTGCCTTGGAGTACGGATTGCCCCCCACGGCAGGTGAAGGGATCGGTATCGACCGTTTGGTCATGCTTCTAACCGATGCACCTTCCATTCGGGAAGTCATTCTCTTTCCTCAGTTGCGTCCGGAAGCCAAGTAGTTTTTTCTGTGGGGTGGACTTGTTTTCAGGTCTGCCCCTTTTTCCCTTTGGGAGATTCATGGGCTACGAATGGTTTGTCAGCCTGCGCTATCTGCGGGCCAAGCGCAAGCAGACTTTTATCTCGGTCATCTCTTTTATTTCTATCGCGGGGGTGACTCTCGGTGTGGCGGCCCTGATCGTCGTTCTGGCGGTGATGACCGGTTTTCACGACGGGGTAAGGCAGCAGATTCTCGGCAATGTACCGCATGTCCTGATTCAGCAGCAAGGCGGGGTTATTGAAGGCTACCGCGATCTCGTTGAAAAGGTCAAACTTCAGGTTCCTGAGGCGGTCGCCGTCAATCCTTTTGTCAGTAAAGAAGCCATGCTTCTTGCGCGTCGCAATGTCGCTGCGGTCAACGTCAAGGGGATAGAGCGGGGCAATAAGGTCTTTTCTCAACCCTTTCTTGACCTGACTCCACTGCAGGTTCAAGAGGCCCTGTTTGATCAGCAGGACGGGATGCCCGGGATTGTACTCGGACTCGATACGGCGTCTTCTCTCGGAGTGACTCTGGGGGACAGTGTCAATGTTATTCCGCCTAAATTCAATGTTACGCCTTTTGGTCTTATCCCCAAGATGAAGCCTTTCAGGGTTGTAGGCATATTCCAGCATCGAGGTGGTTTTCTTGATGCTTATTTTGCCTATGTCGACCTGACCCAGGCCCAACAGTTTCTTAATACCAATGGCCAGGTCAGTGGGGTTGAAATTGAACTGGCGTCTTTTGAACAATCGCGTCTGGTGACCAGCCGATTGCGTGAAAACTTGCCTTTTCCCTATCTTGTAAGTTCCTGGGAAGACCTGTTCGGTTCTTTTTTGTCTGCCCTTAAACTGGAAAAACTCGGCCTCTTTATCGTTCTTGGCATCATTGTGCTGGTGGCTGCCTTCAATATTGCCACTACCCTGATTATGGTGGTTATGGAAAAGCACAAGGATATTGCGATACTTCGATCCATGGGGGCGACTTCCCGCAGCATTTTGCAGATCTTTGTGTTTCAGGGGTTGATTATCGGTACTCTCGGCACGGCTCTCGGTACTGTTCTCGGCGTTACGCTGGCCAGCAATGCCGATCCTATTATAAAGGGTCTGGAAAGTGTGCTGAAGGTCAGGATTTTTGACCAGGCGGTCTATGGTATGGAGCACTTTCCATCGGTTGTGCATTTTGACGATGTGGTCGCGGTTGCGATGATGGCCATGGTAATATGCCTGATGGCTACCATTTACCCGGCATGGCGTGCGTCCCGGATGGATCCGGGCGAAGCCCTGCGTTACGAGTAGTGAGGTGGCCACAATGATCGAAGTAAATAATTTGTGTAAAAGTTTTATCAATGGAACAAGGCGCGTCGATGTGCTCTCGCAGGTTGATTTAAGGATCAACATGGGGGAAAGGGTTGCGGTTGTAGGCGCATCGGGTGCGGGCAAATCGTCCCTGATGCATATTCTCGGCGGTTTGGATCGGCCGACCAGCGGTGATGTGCGCTATGACGGGCAGGACATATTCAATCTGCGAGGAGCGGATCTTGACGGTTTTCGCAACCGTACCCTCGGGTTTGTTTTTCAGTTTCATCAGCTGCTTCCGGAGTTCTCCGCTCTTGAAAATGTCATGATGCCCGCGTTGATTGCCCGGTGGTCACGTATTAAGGCCGAGTCCGCGGCCAGAGAGTTGCTCTGCGAAGTGGGCCTTGAGCCGCGATTGAGTCATAAGCCTGGCGAGCTGTCCGGAGGAGAGCAACAACGGGTGGCCATTGCCCGGGCGCTGGTGATGTCGCCCCGGGTGCTGCTTGCTGACGAGCCGACCGGCAATCTTGATAGTGGTACGTCCGATAGTATTTATCGTTTGCTAACGCGTCTTCACGGTGCACGTGGCCTTACATTGATTATTGTGACTCATGATACCCGTCTTGCCGAAGGGCTCGACCGTATTATTCACATGGCAGATGGTCGGATCGTCGGCTAGATAGGGGTTTACACCCCTATGCTCTTTACCTATAATGACCCACTTACCTTGCCTACTCGGAGTATTGGTTGCATGAAGAATCGTTTGATGATCTGGCTGATGATAGTGATGATGTTGACACCTGTTACCGGGACGGCCTCATCCCTTGTGGTGGATCAGGTTCTGGTCGAAGGAAACCGTCGTGTAGAACGAAGCTACATCGAGGGCGTACTTTCGGTCACTCCGGGCAAGGTTGTCTCGACAGAGGACATCGATCGGGATATCGCTGCAATTTTCAAAACCGGGCGGTTTCAGGACGTTTCGGCGGAGCTGATGGAGCGCGATGGCCGGAAGCTGCTTGTATTCAAGGTTGCCGAGCGCCCTTTGTTGCGCAAGGTTGTTTTTACGGGTAATTCGGAAATCAAGACGGACAAGCTTGGCGAAATGGTCAATGCTCAGAAGATCGAGTTTTTCCGACCCCAGGTTGTTCGTGATGCCACCGAGATTATCAAGCGTGCCTATGTCGAAGAAGGGTATTACGCCACCGAAATCGATGCCAAGGTTGATATCAACGATCGCCAGGAAGCTACCATTACCTTCAATATCGATGAAGGTGACAAAGTCTATGTAACCGACATCCAATTTGAGGGTAATACGGTTTTCAAGGATAAAGAACTGAAAAAGGTTATGTTATCCAAGGAAAAGTGGTTTCTGTCCTTCATTACCGGGCGGGGTGGTTACAAGGAAGAAATGACCAAGGTTGATCGGGATATCATTGCAGATCAATACTATAACGAGGGATATATACAGGTTCGGGTAAAAGGACCGGTTGTGAACTTGCTGCCGGATAAAAAATCGATCGAACTGTTGTATGAAATCGAAGAGGGAAAACAGTTTTTCGTTGGAAAACTCGATATTTCGGGCGATCTTCTTAAGGATAAACAGGAACTTCTGGACAGTATGACGCTGCGTGAGGGTGATGTATTCAGCCGCCAGGTCATGCGGGAAGACATGCTCAAGCTCAATGATCTTTATGCCGACACCGGATACGCCTACGTTAACGTCACGCCCGAAACCCAGGTTGATGAACAGGCCAACAAAGTCGATCTTGTTTATGATGTTGAGCAAGGACTCAAGGCACGGATAGGCCGCATTAATATTTCCGGCAATACGCGTACCCGCGACAAGGTAGTCCGGCGGCAGGTCAAACTTGCGGAAGGTGACACATACAGTGCCTCTTTGATTAAAGACAGTCGCCGCAAGATTAATAATCTCGGTTATTTTGACGAAGTCAATTTGACGACTCGCAAGGGTGACGATCTGTCTTTGATGGATATAGATATTGACGTCAAAGAGCGTGCTACAGGAAGTTTCAGTATCGGTGCAGGATTTTCATCCGTTGACGGTTTGTTGCTCCAAGGTTCAGTTTCCCAGGATAATTTTTTGGGACGAGGGCTGCGGCTTGATTTGTCCGGTTCCTTGGGTGGCAGCAGCACGGTTTATCGGGTGGGGTTGCTTGATCCCTATTTTATGGACCGTGACCTGGCTCTGGGTTTTGATGTCTACGATACCGAGCGCGAATGGACCGATTTTGACCGCGAGACCACCGGCGGCGATATTAAACTTGGTTTGCCGATTACCGAGGATATTCGATCCTTTTTTGTCTATCGGTATGAAAAGAAAAACATCACCAATATTGATGAAAATGCCAGTTGGGTGATCAAGGAACAGGAAGGTAAGCACACCCTGTCGTCGATTACCGCATCGTTGTCACGCAATACCACCGATTTCCGCCCCGACCCCAGTCGTGGTAACATCTCCGAACTCGCCATCGAGTACGCCGGGCTTGGCGGGAGTGAGAAATTCATCAAATATACGGCCGATCATCGCTACTTTTACCCGCTGCCCTGGGGGATGACCTTCAGTGCCCACGGACAGGTCGGCTACATCCAGGAAATGGGTGGAGAAGATGCTCCGTTGGATGAGAAGTTTTTCCTCGGCGGCATGAACTCGCTGCGTGGTTTCGAGTCCCGGGAAGTAGGACCGCGCGTAGCGAACGAAGACGGTACTGATTACGACTTTGTTGGCGGGGTAAAGGAAGCGGTCTTCAACCTGGAGGTGTATTTCCCTCTGATTAAAGACATGAAGATGAAAGGGCTGGTGTTTTTTGACACCGGCAACGCCTGGGCAGACGATGAATCCATGTTCTCGGAGATGCGCTACAGCGTCGGTGCCGGCATAAGTTGGAACAGTCCCATGGGACCCTTGAGATTTGCCTGGGGTTACAACCTCAGTCCCGAGGAATGGGAAGAACCCTCCGCCTTTGATTTCTCGGTGGGCAAAAACTTCTAAAAGCTTTTACGGTTGGTTACGTAAAGGAATTGATAATGGTCAGGCGAATATATCTAACCTTAAAGGAGCTTTAAATGAAAAAGATCTTTGGATTTCTGTTTGCTGTAATGTTGTTGGCCGCAGTACCTGCCGGAGCTGCAAATGGAAAAGTAGGGGTCATCGATCTGCAGAAGGTCTTGCGTACTTCCGTCGCTGGACAAACTGCGCAGAAAACCATTGCAAACAAAGCTCAGGCTTTTCAGAAGACCATGCAGGGGCGGCAAAATGATCTGAAAAAGCTTAATGACGATTTCGAAAAACAAAAACTGATGTTGTCCAAAGAAGCGGTTGCCAACAAAGAGCGCGATCTGCAGCAGAAAGTCAAAGACTTTCAGCGTTTTGGCAAAGATGCCCAGGAAGAATTGCAGCAGGCAGATCGCCAGGCAACATCCCGAATCCTCGACGAAGTTGCCAAGGTTGTAAAAGAAATGGGTGCCAAGGGTGGCTATGATGTCATCGTCGAAAAGAGTACCACGCTTTACACTGCAGACAGCGTTGATCTGACCGATCAGGTTGTTAAGGCTTACGACAAGAAGTACGCACATTCCAAGGGCAAATAAAGGAGACCGTTATGGCGACCTTGAATGAATTGGCTGAATTGATCGGTGGCAAGGTGGTGGGAGACGGATCCGTGACCATCAATCGCATGGCGCCTATCGATACGGCTGGCCCGGGTGACATTACCTTTATTGCCAACCCAAAGTACCTGGCAAAACTTAAGGATACCACCGCATCGGCCGTTATTATAAAGCCGGGGATTGAATGCCCCGGCGTTTCATTGCTGGTTTGCGAAAATCCGTACCTGGGATTTGCCAAGGTGCTGACGGCACTGCATGTAAAGCGTCCTGAACCGCAAGGGGTGATGGAAGGTGCTTTTGTTTCACCGGAAGCCGAATTGGGAGCTGATGTGACCATTCATCCGGGATGTGTCGTCGGCAAAAAAGCGCGCATCGGTCGTGGTACTATTCTCTATCCCGGTGTGGTGGTTTACGATGGCGTGCAGATAGGTGAAGACTGCCTTATTCATGCTGGTGTGCTTATTCGTGAACAATGTCGCCTCGGCAATCGAGTCGTGGTTCAGCCGGGTGCGGTTATCGGTTCGGATGGTTTCGGGTTTGCTCCTGACGGGAAAAGTTATTACAAAATTCCTCAGATGGGAATTGTGGGCATTGAAGACGACGTTGAAGTCGGTGCCAATGTCTGTATTGACCGGGCGGCCATGGGCGTAACGCTTATCAAACGTGGTACCAAGATCGATAACCTGGTGCAGATAGCCCATAATGTCGTCGTTGGTGAAGATACCATTCTGGTTTCTCAGGTCGGCATAGCAGGAAGCAGTCAGGTGGGCAATCACTGTACTCTTGGCGGCCAGGTCGGCGTGTCGGGACATATCAAAATCGGTGACAATACCATGGTTGGCGCCCAAAGCGGAATTATCAGCGACCTTCCTGCGGGACAGGTCTTTTCCGGGACACCATCCATGCCCCACAAGGATTGGCTGCGAGCCTCGGCAGGTGTGAAAAATTTGCCCGCCATGCGTAAAACCATCAGCAGTCTGCAAAAACGCATTGATGAACTGGAAAAGCTTGTCAAGGAAAGGTAATGGCATGACCCTCGAAATACTTGATATCATGAAGTTATTGCCGCACCGTTACCCTTTTTTGCTTGTGGATCGCATTGTGGACCTCGAGCCGGGTAAATGTGCTGTCGGTATTAAAAATGTTACTATTAACGAGCCTTTCTTCCAGGGACATTATCCCGGTCATCCGATCATGCCCGGCGTATTGATCATTGAAGCCATGGCTCAGGTTGGAGGAGCTGTCGCTGCGTTGACTGCCGGCGATAAGGGTGATCAGGTACCCTATTTCACCGGCATTAACAAGGCTCGTTTCCGTCGGCCGGTAGGCCCCGGAGACGTACTGCGACTGCAGTTGGATCTGCTCAGCAGTCGGCGAGGTCTGTATATTTTTGAAGGCAAAGCTTATGTCGACGGTAATCTCGTTGCCGAGGCAGAGCTGAAAGCGGTCTTCGCACCGCGGGCACAGGATTGATATCATGATTCATTCAACGGCAATTGTCCATGACGGTGCGCGGATACACGAAAGCGTCGAAATCGGCCCTTATGCGGTGATCGGCCCGAACGTATCCATTGAAGAGGGTACCCGAGTCGGTGCACATGCCGTCATAGAAGGATGGACTGAAATTGGAAAAGATAATCGCATTTTTCAGTTTACATCCATAGGGGCCGATCCTCAGGACCTTAAATTTCACGGCGAAGTTTCCAGCTTGCGCATCGGCGACCGCAATACCATTCGCGAGTTTGTAACCATGCACCGGGGTACCGAAGACGGTGGTAGTGAAACCGTGGTCGGTAACGACAATCTGTTTATGGCTTATGCGCATGTGGCCCATGATTGCGTTATCGGTAACCGGGTTATTCTGGCGAACGGCGCCACCCTTGGTGGCCATGTAAGGGTTGAGGACTGGGCGATTCTCGGCGGACTGTCAGCGGTTCATCAGTTCACCCGTATCGGAAGCCATGCAATGATCAGCGGTGGCAGCATGGTAGCGCAGGATATCGCCCCTTACCTCATCGCCCAGGGTGACAGGGCCAAGCCGGTCGGTATTAACCTGATAGGTCTCAAGCGACGGAATTTCTCGGATGAGACCCTGCGTGATGTGAAGCAGGCCTATAAATTGATGTTTCGCAGTAACCTTCGTCAGGAAGAGGCTCTTGCGCGAATTACCGCAGAGGTTTCCGGGGCCCCTGAAATCCAGGCTTTTGTTGATTTTATCCGGGCGAGTGAACGGGGTGTGGCCCGATGAACGTTCTTCGGGCAGCCGTTATCGGTGTCGGGTATCTCGGGCGTTTTCACGCCCAGAAGTATGCAGCTTTGCCCGGCGTAGAATTGATCGGCGTGGTTGATGTGGATCTTGCTGCCGCCCAGAAGGTCGCGGCCGAGGTCGGTTGTCGCGCGTTTTCGGATTACCGTGAACTGCTCGACCACGTCGATCTGGCATCGATCGTGGTGCCCACCCATTTGCATTTTGCAGTGGCTAAAGAGTTTTTGGCTGCGGGGTGCCATCTTCTGGTAGAAAAGCCGATAACCGAAACGGTCGCCGAGGCGGAAGAATTGATTGCCCTGGCGCGCCGGCATGATGTGATATTGCAAGTTGGGCATCTCGAACGTTTCAATCCCGCAATCGTGGCGCTTAACGGTGAACTGAACAAGCCTATGTTCATCGAATCTCACCGATTGACCCCCTACCGTGGTCGGGGTACGGATGTGAATGTCGTGCTCGATTTGATGATTCATGATATCGATATTATCCTCAATATGGTCAAATCGCCGCTTACCTCGATCCATGCATCCGGTGTCCCGGTGTTGTCCGGCGAGGTCGATATCGCCAATGCACGTCTTGAATTTGCCAGTGGATGCGTTGCCAATGTTACCGCAAGCCGCGTCAGTCGTGATGCTATGCGCAAGGTGAGGGTATTCCAGCCGGACGCTTACTTTTCCATCGATTATCAGAAACGTAAGATTGCGGTTTGCCGTAAGGATGGAGCCGGAATGGTTCTCCCCGGCTTGCCAGGCATTACCATGCAGGAAAAAGGTTTTGCCGAAAGTGACGCTCTTATGGATGAAATTGGAGCCTTTGTCGCATCGGTCAAAAATGGTACGCCGCCTGTTGTGGGCGGCGAAGACGGTCGCCGTGCGCTCGAAGTGGCTTTGCAGATCAGCAGCCGCCTGGGTGGTGTGTTGTAAAGGTCTAGACCTGTCCTTGAACATACGGATTAAAAGGCGGGGCCCTATGCCAGTCCTCGCCTTTTGCTATTTGTTATCAGTGCGAGTTCATTGAACTGAATCGAACTGTTTTTTTGTTTTTGCAGAGTCACCTTTCTGTAATGAGAAAGAAGCTGGACCAAATATCCGGTCTATGCAGGTTTTGATATGCAGGCGCAGCAGCCCTCATCTGTTTCTGCTTGCCATGGCCTGTTTTTGATTTATTTCGTTACGGCTCCGTTGCATGGCTTGTCATTGAAATGCCGGCGCGCACGCAAATACGTTTAAAAAAGGATACAAGATGTCCATTCCAATGGTTGATCTTAAGCAACAGTTCAGCAGTATCAAGGATGAAGTTGTCCAGGGTATTTTTGATGTTTTGGAAACCACCCGTTTTGTACTCGGTCCACACGGCGAGGCTCTCGAACAGGAAATCGCTGCTTATTGCGGGGTTCGCCATGCTTTCGGAGTCGCTTCGGGTACCGACGCTTTGCATCTGGCGTTGCGGGCAGCCGGAATAGGTCCCGGTGACGAGGTCATTACCACGGCATTTACCTTTATTGCGACTGCCGAGGCGATTGCATACGTTGGGGCAACGCCGGTGTTTGTAGATATCGACCCGGCCACCTTCAATATTGATGTGTCGAAAATAGAGAGTGTCATTACGCCGCGCACCCGTGCCGTTATCCCGGTTCATCTGTACGGGCAGCCGGTTGATCTCGCGCCTCTTGTCGTTCTGTGTCAAACACATGGCCTGCGGATGATCGAGGATTGTGCCCAATCCTTTGGGGCTTCCTATCAGCAACGGATGACAGGTTCCTTTGGCGATGCAGGGTGCTTTTCGTTTTTTCCCAGCAAAAATTTAGGTTGTTATGGCGACGGTGGCATGATCATCACAAATGATGATGATCTGGCCCAACAAGTGCAGATGCTCCGAAATCATGGCAGTCGTGAGCGCTATTACCACGCGGTGATCGGTTATAACAGTCGACTGGACGATATGCAGGCGGTGATTCTGCGTGCCAAACTCAAACATATCGACACTTATAACCGTCTGCGGCGGGAAAATGCTGCTCATTATAATGCGCGTCTGGCCAATTCCGGGGTAACCGTACCCTTCGAGGATGGCAAAGGCACGCACGTCTTCCATCAGTACACAATCCGTGTTCAGGATCGGGATAGGGTTCAGAAAGTTCTGGCGGCCGAAGGTATTGCTTCAGCCGTCTATTATCCGGTGCCTCTGCATCGGCAGGAGGTATTCATCGCCGATTGCGCCGGTGTATCTTTACCCGTAACGGACAAGGCTGCCACCGAAGTCCTGTCGCTACCGATGTATCCCGAGCTGATGGAAGAACAGATAGACCGTGTCTGTCAGACTTTGTTGTCTGCCCTTTAGGTGTTTGGAAATGCATAAGGCAACAAAAGCGCGTCGCGCGATGATTGTTACAGGTGAGGCTTCCGGCGATCTTCATGGGGCCAATCTTATCCATGCAGCAAGAAAAATCGACCCGGAATTGGAGTTTTTCGGAGTCGGCGGTGCCCGTATGTCTGAGGCCGGATGTGAGATTTTAATCCCTGCTGAAGAACTCGCGGTAATGGGGTTTGTTGAGGTTTTGGCTCACTTCCCGACGATCTGGCGCGCATTCCGGCAGCTTAAAAAGGTGCTGCATGGGCCGCAGAGGCCGGATGTTCTGGTTTTGATCGACTTTGCGGAATTCAACTTGTTGCTTGCGGCCCAGGCAAAAAAAGCCGGGGTTCCGGTGCTTTATTACGTTAGCCCGCAAGTCTGGGCTTGGCGGCGGGGGCGGGTGCGGCGTATCGCTTCGGTCGTCGATCGGCTTGCCGCTATTTTCCCGTTTGAGCCGGAGCTTTACAAGGATCAGGATATCGACGTTGAATACGTCGGACATCCTCTGTTGGACGAGTTTGAAGTCACCGAGGATCGGACCAGCTTTTTGCTGAAGTGCGGACTTGATCCGGATCGCCCGGTTATCGGCTTGTTCCCGGGCAGCCGCAGAAATGAGTTGAAGTATATATTCGATACCATTATGGAGTCTGCGGTCCGGTTGAGAGAAAGGTATCCTGCCGCCCAGTTTCTGCTCCCGGTGGCCTCAAGTTTTCGCAAACAGGATATGCAGGCCCTGGTGGCTCCCTATGGATTACCGGTCACCCTCGTCGAAGAGGATATTTACAACGTTATTCAAGCATGCGATGCGATTATCAGCGTCTCCGGAACGGTCACCCTGCAGATTGCCCTGGTCGGTACGCCGATGGCCATTGTATACAAACTGGCGCCGATCAGTTACGCCATCGGTCGTCGTTTGATCCGGGTTCCCTATATCGGTTTGGCCAATATTGTCGCCGGCCGACAAGTGGTCAAGGAGTTTATTCAACAACAGGCATCTCCTGATGCGATTGCTTGTGAGATTGATGCAATTCTTGCCGATACAGACTACAATCGCACGATGCGTAGCGATCTTTTGACCATTCAGCAGCGTATGGGCGAGGGCGGTTGTTCCGAGCGTGTGGCGCTAATGGTTTCGGAGCTGAGCAGCAGTATTTCAGCCAAGGAGCGTAATTTGTGAGGTACAACGCCCGACAACTTTACAGTCGTCTTTTTCGTTACTCAAGGCCCTATATCTGGAGGGTTCTGTTGGCCATGGGGGCTTCTCTGCTGGTCTCCGGCTCCGATGTGGCCACCGCCAAATTGGTCAAACCGTTCGTGGATAAATTGCTGGTAGCCACGCATAGCGGGATGGTTAATTGGGTGCCAGTTATTGTTATAGGTCTTGCCACCTGTAAAGGCGTTGGCCGTTATATTCAGGAATATTTTATCAAGACCGCCGGCCAGTTGGTTGTGCAGGATATTCGCAATGACCTGTATACGCATTCCATGAACCTTTCCATGGGGTACTTTTCCCATAGCTCTACAGGTAATGTCATGTCCCGTATCCTCAACGATGTCGGGGCATTGCAACGCTCGGCCGCCGATGTGCTGGTCGACGGGCTGCGGGAAAGTTTTACCTTGATCGGCCTGACTTTTGTTGCGTTTCAAAGCGACTGGCGGCTGGCTTCCATAGCCTTTGTGGTTATGCCCATTTCCGTGGTGCCGGCCAATGTCTTGGGACAGCGCATAAAAGATAATACCCGTCGCTCACAGCGTACGCTCGGCAATCTGACCCGTGTTCTGCAGGAGAGTCTTGCCGGCATCAAGGTCATTAAGGCCTTCGGTACCGAAGCTCGTGAATGCGAACGTTTCAAGGAAGAAAATAATAACTTTTATTATTTTTTGCGGAAGGTTCTCAAGTACGATTCGGCAGCAACCCCCGTGGTAGAGATTCTTTCTTCCGTCGGCGTCGCCGCCGTGTTGTGGTACGGCATTCAACGTGTTCATCAAGGCGCCATGACCCAGGGGGATCTGTCCGCCTTTATCGTTGCCATGTTGATGATGTATGCGCCTCTAAAGCGTTTGACCAAGGTCAGCAATACCATCCAGCGGTCTTTTGGCGCAGCTGAGCGGGTGTTTGAGTTGATGGATGAAGTTCCCGCTATCAAGGATATGCCCGATGCCATTCAGGCCTCAAGACCCGCAGGGCATATTGCCTTCAATCATGTCCGTTTTTCCTACGGGGATGAACCGGTTCTGGATGATATCAGTCTATCTATCCGCGCCGGAGAAGTTGTTGCGCTGGTCGGGCCTAGTGGCGGAGGAAAGTCGACCATTATTGGCCTGCTCAACCGGTTTTACGACCCCCAGCAGGGGAGTATCCTCATTGATGGTCAGGATATTCGGCATTTGACCCAATATAGCCTCAAACAGAGCATCGCTCTGGTTGATCAGGAAACCTTTCTGTTTAACGATACGGTCCGGAACAATATCCGCTATGGTCGACCCGAGGCCAGTGATGCCGAGGTTGAAGAGGCTGCCAGGCTGGCATATGCAGACGAGTTTGTGCGAACCATGAATGATGACTACGAGACGATTATAGGCGACCGGGGAGTACGCCTTTCAGGAGGGCAGCGCCAACGTATCTGCATCGCTCGCGCCATACTTCGCGATGCGCCAATCCTGCTTCTGGATGAGGCGACCAGTGCTCTTGATACGGAAAGCGAAGCCATGGTCCAAAAAGCCCTCGTCAACCTTATGCAAAATCGTACCACCATTGTTGTTGCACACCGGTTGTCAACCGTTATGCATGCTGACAAAATTGTTGTACTGGAGGACGGTCGCATTCGTGAAGTGGGCCGTCATCAGGAACTTCTGGCGGGGGACGGGCTTTATCGTCGCCTGTATGATATGCAGTTTACCGATCGGGATTAACCGGTTAATCATGGGGGGGATGGGGTGTACCTGCTGTATGATCTGATCTGGCTTGTTGGCGCCATGGCATTAGTGCCCTGGTACCTGCTGCGCCGATTCTGTGGAGGGAAAAACCGCCAAGGCCTCAGAGAGCGCTTCGGTTGGTATGCTCCAGGTCGTCTGGCATTGCTGGAGGGGCGCCCGGTATTGTGGCTGCACGCCGTGTCGGTCGGGGAAACCCGTGCTGCCGTGCCTCTGATCCGGGGACTGAAAAAACGGTTTCCCGAACATGCGCTGGTTCTTACGAATGTCACGGAGACCGGTCATGCCGTGGCTCAGGATATCGCAGAAATTGATCTTTGCCTGTTTTTCCCCTTCGATATTTCATGGGCGGTACGGCGGGTTTTACGCCAGGTTCGACCCGATATCGTCGTGATTGTCGAAACCGAAATCTGGCCGAATCTGGTGGCCTGCTCACAGCAGGCCGGGATACCGCTGGTGTTGGTCAATGGGCGTATTTCGGATCGCTCTTTTCCCCGTTATCGCAAAGTGCGCCATCTCTTGCGACCGGTCTTGAATCGATTTGCGTGCCTATGTATGCAGACGGAGCAGGATGGACAGCGGATATTGGCTCTGGGTGCTTTGCCTGAGCGGGTCTCTGTTACCGGTAATCTCAAATTCGACATGTCCTGCGATGGCATAGACAGTATGGCTCAGGAAACTGTGCGTGCCGCCTATGGATTGCCAACAGACAGCCTGGTGTGGGTGGCAGGCAGCACCCATCCCGGTGAAGAAGAACTGGTGTTGGATGCCTTTGTTGCATTGCGTGCGCGGGGTGTTAAGGTTTCCATGGTTCTGGCACCACGTCACCCGGGGCGGGCGCAGGAGGTTGGGCAATTACTCAGTTCTCGAGGATTGAAATGGGTTGCGCGAACCTCTCTTGCCGAATTGGCTGGATCGCTGCAGGTCGGCGATGTTTTGCTTGTCGATACCGTTGGAGAATTACTCAAACTCTATGCCGCCGCCGATGCGGTTTTTGTCGGAGGCAGCCTCGTACCCGTTGGTGGCCACAATGTTCTCGAAGCGTCCCTGCTGAAGAAACCGGTATTGTTCGGACCCCACATGGAAAACTTTCGTGAAATTGCCCGGTTGGTGATTGACGCCGGTGCGGGAAAACAGATTCGCTCATCGGAATTAACCGACGAACTTGAGGCCATGCTGCACGATTCAGAGACTATGCAGGCCATGGGGACGGCCGGGTACAATCTTTTTCATCAGCATGCCGGTGCCACGGAACGTACCGTAAATCATATCCACCGTTTGCTGGACAATTAAAATGGCACGTCTGGCTCTCTTTTATCGCCGTTTGGCCGTGTACGGTCCCACAACTTTAGTGCAGAGGTTGATTTTTACGATCCTGCTGCCACTGGGGTGGCTGTACGGTGCGTTGATGCGACTCCGGGCTTTGATGTATCACGTTGGGGTGTTCGCTTCGTATCGTGCGTGTGTGCCGGTGATTTCCATTGGCAATCTGAGCGTAGGCGGGACCGGAAAAACCCCTGTGGTCGATCATTTGATTCGCTACTGTCTGTCTTTGGACAAACGCGTGGCCGTGGTCAGCCGTGG
>DIKU01000049.1:18332-23000 GCA_002424645.1 Pelobacter sp. UBA5610
GACGAACCGTGGCTGCTTGCGCGTCGCAATCCCGCTGCCTGTGTTGTTGTGGCGCCCCGTCGTGTGGCGGGAGTGCGGCATGCCATTGAAGTGCTTGGTGCGGATGTCGTGCTGCTTGATGATGGTTTTCAGCACCTGGCTGTCGCCCGGGATTTTGATCTGGTTCTCCTCGATGCACAGCGCCCTTTCGGTAATGGCCAGGTGCTTCCGGCCGGAATTCTGCGTGAACCGCGTTCTGCTCTTAAACGCGGACAGCTGTTTTTATTGACCCGCTGTCCGGAAAATCTTGTCAATACACCGCCATTACCCGGTCCGATACTGCATTGCCGGCATGAAGTGGCGGATCATGTTGAATCCCTGTATGGTGAAATACGCTGCATAAAGGAGCTGGCGCATCTCCGTGGTATTGCCTTTGCGGGAATCGCCGAGCCCGGGAGCTTTTTCAGCGATCTTGAAAAGCGTGGTTTAAATCTGGTAAACACCCTTTGTTTTTCCGATCATGCCGGTTATGATGAGCCTGACCTTTCCCGCTTGATCGAAGCAGCCGATTCGGCTGATTATTTTATCACGACGGAGAAAGATGCCGTCAAGCTCGCTTCAGCATCTTTACCTCTGCCTTGTTTTCAGGTTCCTCTGCGACTGGTTTTTCTCCAGCCAGGGGAGTTGGAAGCTCGCATATTCCCAGTTTTGGAAGGTGATCGAGACGATGATCTCTCAGGAACTTCTTGAAATCCTTGCCTGTCCCCGTTGTAAGGGGTCTTTGAGACCGGTGGACGAACCCGAAGGACTGGTGTGCGTGAACTGCCGACTTAGATACCCCATTGTGGATGACATTCCCGTTATGCTTATCGATGAGGCTCAGCCTTTCGATATTTCTTGAACCCAAGATTTCTGGGGAGTTACGTTTTTTGAAACCGATTGATCCGAAAACCGTTCGGCGTATTATGCTGCGATCGACCAATTGGGTGGGGGATGCGGTTATGACCACTCCGGCCATGGCCGATTTACGCTGTGCCTTTCCCGATGCTGAAATCGTGGTAGTCGCCAATCCTTTAGTGGCACACCTGTTTACTTATCACCCGTATTGTGACCGGGTAATCGTTTACGATAAGAAGGGTGTTCATAAAGGCGTTGCCGGGTTATGGCGACTTGCCCGCCAACTTCGCCGGGAAAGGTTTGATCTCGCTGTTTTATTCCAAAATGCCATCGATGCCGCCATTCTGGCCTTTTGCGCCGGCATACCCCGTCGTGCCGGTTATCGAACCGATGCGCGCGGCCTGCTTTTGACCCATGGCGTCCCCGTTGGTTACGAACAGAAACGCTTGCATCATACCGATTACTATCGGCACATGCTGCGGCAAATCTGCTGCGGCGAAGGTGACGGCAAACTGCGTCTTTCCTGTACCGAAGAGGAACAAAACTGGGCGAAAGATACCCTTGGAGCAGGTCGCCGGGTGGCGATCAATCCGGGGGCCGCATATGGCTCGGCCAAGCGTTGGCTGCCCGAACGCTTTGCCGCCGTTGCTGACGGGTTGGCACGGGAATTCGGACTGCAGGTTGTACTTACCGGTGGTCCCGCAGAGATGGAAATAGGCCGGGATATCGAAAAGGCCATGACTACCCCGGCATTGAATCTGATAGGGCAGACTTCCGTGCGCCAGTTGATGGCCGTATTGTCTGAATGTCAGTTGGTGATCACCAACGATTCAGGTCCTATGCATGTTGCTGCTGCATTTGATATTCCAATCGTGGCGGTATTCGGTCCGACAGACCATACCACCACTTCGCCTTGGTCGCAAAAATGCCGTATTGTACGCAAGCCCACCGACTGCGCGCCCTGTCTGCTCAGGCAGTGTCCCACCGATCATCGCTGCATGCGGGCCATTCTGCCGGAAGATGTATTGGCCGCAGCGCGTGAGGTGCTGGGAGACATTCGATGAGGATTCTGATCGTCAAAATCAGCGCGCTCGGCGACGTCGTGCATGCCTTGCCGGTTTTGGCCTATATCAAAAGTGCTTATCCCGAAGCCAAAATCGACTGGCTGGTCGAAGAAGGGTTCGCACCGCTGTTAGAGGGACATAGTCTTTTACGCAAAGTGCATCGTTTGGGGCTAAAACGTTGGCGCCGGGAAGGTCTGAGGGCCGTTCTCTCCGGGATTAAAGCCACCTTGACCGATTTGCGTCATGAACGCTACGACATCGTCCTCGATCTTCAGGGCAATTGTAAGAGTGGATTGTTCACCTGGCTGTGTGGGGCCCCAAGGCGTTACGGTTTTTCTCGAAGTGGTGTTCGGGAATGGCCCAATTTGCTGGCGACCAACCATAAGGTGCCTCTTACTTCTGCTGATCATCATATCAGTGATCGATCTTTGGCGGTGGTGCGAGAAGCGTTTCCCGCCGGCAGTGTGCGTCCCCTTGCAGGACCAATGGATGTATCGCCCAAGGCGCGTGCTGCTGTGGATAAACAACTGACTGAACTCGGTTTGAACGGGCGGTCTCTGGTTGTTTTTCAATATGGGACTACCTGGGATACCAAACTGTGGCCTCTGGATTGCTGGCAGGAACTTGCACAGCAGCTTTGTCGGGAAGACCAATTGCGCCCGGTGTTGATCTGGGGAAATGACGCAGAACTGCAAGCTGCGGAATCCATTTCCCGGGCTACAGGTGGTCAGGCTGTCGTCTGGCCGCGGGGCACCTTGCAGGAACTTGCAGCTTTGCTGGAAAGAGCTGACCTGGTTATTGGGGGGGATACGGGGCCCATACATATTGCCGCCGCCCTTGAAACACCTACCGTGTCAATTTTCAGGGTTACGGATGCTTCGCGCAATGGACCCCGCGGGTCGCTTCACATTCGCTTGCAGAGTCCCATGCTATGTTCCCCTTGCTTGAAAAAAGAGTGTGCCCAAGATACGGAATGCGGTCATAGTATTTCCGTCGTTCAAGTTCTGAACGCCGTTCGCAAGCAACTTAAGGGAAACCGTCGATGAAGTCTCTCTTCAGTGCTACGCTGTCAATCTCTGAGGAGGCCAAGACTCTTCTCAGGTCTGCCGGTCTTGGTAGTTTTCAGGACTTTATGGATTATTCTCATGGAGAACGCGTCTGTCATAAGAGGGGGCGTTCTACCGTGCGTCTGCAGATCGGGGGCCGTGCTTTTTATCTCAAGCGCAATCGGTTTCACTGGATTGAGTTTTTTAAAGGACTGTCGCGGTTGCGGTTGCCTGTCCGCGGAGCACTTCAAGAATGGCGCAATATTGAGCAGGTGCGGGCGGCTGATGTGCCGACGCTGGTTCCGATTGCTTTTGGGGAACGGCCGGTCCTCGGTATCGAGACCTGTTCATTTAGCATGACGGAGGAACTTTACGACTGCGTGCCATTAGATCAGGTATTTGTCAGGGAATTTTCAGGCCCTCTGACCAGAATTCAACACGCGCGCAAAAGAAATCTCCTGAGCAAATTAGGACGACTTGCCCGCCGGTTGCATGGGAACGGATTTTATCATCAAGATTTTTATCTCAGCCATTTTTTTCTCGGCCCCGGTGACGTGCTTTATCTTATCGATCTGCAGCGAGTTTTGCGCCGCCCCTTACGCTCAGGCCATTTTCAAATCAAAGATCTTGCGCAACTAAATTTTGCCGCCAGTCGTATTCCATCCCTTAGTCGAACAGATCGTCTGCGATTTTTACTTTCCTATCTCAACAGCCCATCCCTTCAAAAATGTGATAAAAAGTTGGTGCGATCCGTGCTAGGTAAAACGCGCCGCATAGCCAAGCACGATATCAAACTGTCTATGCGTCGTCGGCAACGAGGCGAGCTATCGTAATATACGGGTAGTTTCCTCTTTATTAAACATACTAATGAGTGACATGGAAATGCACGTTCTCTTTGTCGTACCACGAGTTGATAAAGCAAGCACAAGGTATCGGGTTCTTCAGTACCTTCCCTATCTTGAGAAGCAAGGAATCAGTTTCTCCATAAAGGAACTTTCCAAAAAAGCGCGGGACTGGGTCGCTTTATTTCAACGCGTGAAGCAGGCGGATGTCGTTTTTATTCAGAAAAAAATATTTTCAAAATGGGAAATATTTCTAATTAGGCGCATAGCCAAACGGATCATCTTCGATTTCGATGATTCGATAATGGTTAAGGATGGTGCCGTAACTGCTGCCTCTTTGCGGCGGCAGTCCAAGCGATTTGGCCGTATGGTTTGTAATGCCGATCTTGTTATTTGCGGTAATGCTTACTTGAAAACCAGTTGCGAACCTTGGAACGCCAAGTTGCGTCTGTTACCCACACCGATTGACACTGTTCGCTATGTAGAAAAAAATGATTCCTTATACGATAGCGATACGATCACTCTCGGCTGGATTGGTAGTAGAGTGACCCTTAAATACCTTAAAGATATCGCTCCCGCCTTGTCGGAAGTAGCGCGAAGGTGCCCCGGAACAAGGCTGAAAATTGTCGCCGATGAGTTTTTTGACGTCGAAGGCATGGAAGTTATCAAACAGCCATGGTCCGATTCAGAAGAAATCGCTGATTTGCATTCATTTGATGTCGGCTTGATGCCGTTGACCGACGATGTCTGGACAAGAGGCAAATGCGGTTTTAAATTATTGCAATGCATGGCTGTCGGTACACCTGTCGTTTGTTCTCCGGTGGGAATGAATCGTGAGAT
>DIKU01000049.1:23138-23508 GCA_002424645.1 Pelobacter sp. UBA5610
TTAAAGGAAGTTTGCGCGTTTTGAAACTTTTAGATGCCCAGTCACCAGCGAAGCCGAACATCGCAGTGGTTGTATCCACATGGGTTGGGAACCCACCTGAGTACCTCCAGCGTCTTATGTCTTCTATTAATAAGTATGACGCCGGAGTGACCTACGATCTTTATCTATGCGCAAATGGCGAAGAGTATCAAATTTCCGAAAAGATGCGGAGCTGCTTTAAAGATATATATATCAGGGAAAATAAGGGGTATAACCTTGGCGCTTGGGATTATGCGTGGCGACGATTACCGCAATATACCCATTATTTATTTCTGCAGGATGATTGTATTATCAAGAAGAATAAATGGTTGTTGCGGTTTTCCAAAGTTTT
>DIKU01000100.1 GCA_002424645.1 Pelobacter sp. UBA5610
TGTAGATAATGTTCCTTGAATTATCAGCCTGTGCTCCACTGTCCCTACAAGAGATGCCAACTGCTCTTTCTCTCCGATGGATTCTTTCCAAAATCCCGCACAGGTTCCCCATATCCGCCGCAGGCGGGCAAAGGAAGGAGTTTTCATGATCGGAACAGATCCTCCTTGTTGCGGCGAGGTTGCCAGGAGGGTATTCACCAGACCATCCGGCGTGAGCCAGTGCTTGAGGTCCAGCTTGGCCGCCACCAAAGCCACGCGGCCGTTAATATCAGCCACCTCGCTCATCCAGATGGTGCTCTTTGGATTGGCAGCCCATTCCTTTGACCTCTTTCCGGTGCGCTCCAGCCAGAAATCCGACAGCTTGCGCTTAACTGCCTTAGTGCTCGGCCCCTGCGGCCGAACGCCGGAAATCCGGCAGGGCTCGGTATTATTATTTTGCCACCAACCTTTGACCTTGGCAGGGTCGGGATTGGCCGGTTCATTCTCTCCTAACCGCTCCGCAATCGGCGGAATCTCATCCTTACCGCTCTGGTTGGGAGCTTGTGCCCACCACGCTTCTCGATCCAGCCGTGGTGTGATTAACAGTTCGCCATCAAATACGGATTCCAACTCCTGCTGAATTAAGAATTTCAAAGTGTACCCGCCGCTGCCGGTGTATTCGAGAAGCTCCCGGACATCGGGAACCACAAAGAGGGAGCCGTTGCTGTCGCGGTAAACCTCTGTACCCAGCGGGTAATCCTCTTCCAGGAGCCGCTTGACTTTATCCAGCCCTTTCTCGACCCACTCGCGGCGCGCCAGCAGCGCTTGAATATCGGGAGAACGGTCCACCACCCGGCTGCCGTCAAACCGCAGGGTCAGGAGCCGCCATTTTAAAGACTTCGGGGCTGGGAGTGTAGCTGTCTCTTGATGTTGAAGCAAGGCGCCCGCCAGCGCAGCCTTGTACAGGGCCGCCACTATATGCGACCAGTCCCAGAGGGTGACTTCGTTTAGAGGCCGTCGGGTATCACCCAAAGCGCCGCCAAAGGCCGACCGCACAGCTTCTTGAAAATCCGACCGCTCTCTTAGTTTATCGTATGGTAAATCCGCCAGCTTTTTAGTCAAATCTTTAAGCGGTAAACCCTCGAACCCGAAGGGTGAACTGGGACGCGTATCGTCTGCAGGCTGCTGAAAAAGACCTTTATCTCCTTCAGGCTCTTCTTTTTCGATATGGGATGCCTTATGACACCGGCGCATAGCTTGAACAATCCAGGGTTGCGACTTATCGTCTTCCGATCCACGGCCACCTTCCTTAATCAAATCATCAATGGGAGTTTCTTGTGAAAACATTCGTACTGGTTCAAAGTCAGGCAATAAGGAATTAATATATTTTTTAGGCAACCCTTGTGCACCAGGTGGTTTTGGCTTTGCCTGGACTGCAACATGTTCATCCGAGCATTTTCGATGGTCATGCAGCCAAGCGGCTACCTCGGCAAGCAAAAGGTCATTCTTGTGCTGTTTAAGGATATCCAGGTTTCCGGGCATTACTTTACGCCTCCTTCCAAGGCGCTAATAAAATCGCTAGTACACTTTTCAAGTTCGCTAAATATGCTGAACTGGCAGGAAAAGTATTGTGGCTCCGGTTTTGACGCAAGCACGTCAGGTTCGTGAGCACTACTGCCGGCACGCTGAAGTTCGTGCAGTCTTTCCCCTTCTCTTTTCCACCAGTTTCTGGCTTTTTCGTAGAGTTGCCTTTCAGGTTTACTCCAACTGGCCATCTCCCCAGCCAAATATTCGCGGAACGAGCCATCCTCATAGCAAAATTTCTCAATGAGCCGGTCTGGAGTTTCCAAATAGCGGGGTAAAGATTGCTGTTCCAGTAATTGGACAGGTTGTTCTTCCACCGGCTCAACGATAACGTTAACCTCAAGACTCCCGGCCAAATCACCATCTTTTGCCAGGCCGTAGCCGCTCGATGTCTTGGCCCCGAAACCGTAGATGGTCAACATCGCCTGTAAACCCAGGGCCACAGCCTGCAAGTCTTGCCCGACCTGCTCCACCGTTTTTCTCTCCTCTTCTTCACCCCTCAGCCCCATGCGGTCAAACGGCACATAGAGCAAGGTAAAAAGTCCCTGAGAGCCCGTGCGCGCGCATTCCAGGTAGATGGGCTGCCGGCCGGCGCGGGTTGCCCGGTCGTGAGGGTTGATAACCTCCAATCCAACCCTGTCCCAAAACGTGTGATAAAAATACAGTCTCCCGGAGCGGATGCGTTCTTGTTCTTCTGTACCCCTTTCGTTGCCAAACAAGCGCCGCATGATTTCCTTATCGTCAGAATACTTTTCATCGTCAAGGCACCGCAGCGCCGACCGCAAACTGCCTTTCCAACTGCTGGCCGCCACATAAGGTTGTCCAAAAACCTTCTCCCGGCGCACCGGATTGTCAATAATGTAGAACAGGTTTTCATCCCGGGACAGGTAAGGCTTGTCCAGCGCAAGGGAAAGCCTGAAAACCGCGCTGTAAGGTGGAAGACGCTCCATTTTCACTTCCGGGCGGGCGATAGTTTCCCATATTGCTTCGCCGGGACGATGCGCCGGTTCTTGGGCGATATCCGATGACGCAAATTGAGAACGAAGCTCATCATCTGCAGCATTCTTGTCCTGCCAGCACAGCTCGTGATAAACCAGGTGACGCTGTGTCCCTTCCAGCAACGGCTTTGCCTTTACCTGTACAGCCCTTTTCAATTTGTCCTTTGTTCTTTTATCTCTGCCGTGAGTGTTTCTTAAATCTTTTACAGATTCCTGAAACTGCTCAATTTTACCCTCCAGTTCTTGAGACAGGGAAGCTGACCTATCATACTTCATGCTCGTATCCCTCCCGGTTTTTCTGCTGGAGTTTCGCGATCAGGCTTAGCCCGGTAGTATACTCAGGTGTGTCATTCAAACCAAAGATATTCTGTAATTCCTTCTTCACTACCTCAGCCACGCTCTCATCGGTAAAGCCCCATACGCGTAGTTTATAGTTCTCATCTCCAGGCCCATGTTTATAAGGATGGCTGACAAATACCCTGCTGCCCTGCCTATGCTGATCACTTCCTTCGTGCCACTGACCACCGAATATTAACCGCGTTTTTTTCTCGGTTTGCTTTTTATCATTATTTGTCTCTTCAAACTGCTTTTGATAATAGGCCTGGCGAAGCCCCGACCACTTCCCCCCACCTTTAAGTTTATAGCGAATGTCAAAGGAAACTGGCAAGTATAATTTCCCTGTAGTCGGGCCAATGGACTTTTCTTGTTCAAGCCGTGCTTTTTCAAACCGTTTAATCTGCGCATTGTCGTCCATAAGCGGGATGTTGATATACCAAAACTTCTCCAAGCTGTACCAATCATTCTCGTTCTTCGATTCCTTGAATTGGCGCCCCAAAATAAAGGACTGAATATCTTTAAGCGCCGTTTCGAGTTTTGTTTTACCTTCCCAGGCGAACTGTCCAAAACCGTACTGTCCCTTTGCTCCAATTGAGCCGCAATGGGCCATTACGGACAGCAAAGCTTTTATCTGATTCAAAGACTCCTCACCGTCAGTGCCGGCGGGAAAGATAAAGGTCAACGTCACCTTGCCGAAAGCAAGCCTGTCGGCAAGATTGCTTTCAAAAATCTCGTTGAGCCACCAGCGGTTGAACTCATCTTCATTGCTTTTGTTTTTGTAAAAAAGTGACGCCAGCGTAAAGGGCTCGGTAGAACCGGCCCCGGCTACCAGGCGGAAGCGCCGTTTCCAACCGCCGCAGCCAAATAGCCGGCAGGCTGGGCAGAGCTTCGCGCGCCGCTCCTCATCGCTTTTTTCCTTGCCGGACAGTTCGCAACGGCTCTCAGAAGCCGGATCACATGCGTAGCAGCCGTCCAGGCCGCGCACGATAGCCTCGTACCACCAGCGCAGCGAACCGATGATGCCGGTTTCGTGCAGACGGTCGCATTTTCCAGCCGCTCCTGCAGCCCAAAGCGGTGAAAGCATTTGTACAGTCAGCTCAAGTTTCTTAATCATGGCTTTCCCCCCTGTTCTGGTTAAGTTCTGGGCGTACCATATGAGGAGCCCGGGATCATAAAGATCATGGATCTGCATTCGTCCCGTTCGGATGACCGCTTACACCTCCTCCGCCGTTACCGCCACCGCAAATGGCACGCCCAGCGCCTCGAAGTGCTTTTGCCCGCAGCGGACTTTATCAGCCTCGCTGGTGCGCAGCTTTAGGAAGTCGCGGGTGTTCTTGGTCTCGCGCACCAGGTAGAGCGCCCGGCCGTCGTGCTTGAGGATGGCCCAGTCCGGGTTGTACTTGCCGACGGGCGTGTCAATCCTGAACCATTCGGGCAATTTCACAAAGAGCTTGATGTCTTCCCGCTCGTCCAGCTGCCGGGCGAATTCGCGTTCCACTTCCGATTCGTACACAACATATTCGTAAACCGACTTGCTTACCTGCAAGGCCGTCA
>DIKU01000119.1 GCA_002424645.1 Pelobacter sp. UBA5610
GAGGTTGCCAGGAGGGTATTCACCAAGCCATCCGGCGTCAGCCAGTGCTTGAGGTCCAGCTTGGCCGCCACCAAAGCCACGCGGCCGTTAATATCTGCCACCTCGCTCATCCAGATGGTGTTTTCTGGATTGGCCGCCCATTCCTTTGACCTTTTTCCGGTGCGCTCCAGCCAGAAATCCGACAGCTTGCGCTTAACTGCCTTAGTGCTCGGCCCCTGCGGCCGAACGCCGGAAATCCGGCAGGGCTCGGTATTATTATTTTGCCACCAACCTTTGACCTTGGCAGGGTCGGGATTGGCCGGTTCATTCTCTCCTAACCGCTCCGCAATCGGCGGAATCTCATCCTTACCGCTCTGGTTGGGAGCTTGTGCCCACCACGCTTCTTGATCCAGCCGTGGTGTGATCAACAGTTCGCCATCGAATACGGATTCCAACTCCTGCTGAATTAAGAATTTCAAAGTGTGCCCGCCGCTGCCGGTGTATTCGAGAAGCTCCTGGACATCGGGAACCACAAAAAGGGAGCCGTTGCTGTCGCGGTAAACCTCTGTGCCCAGCGGGTAGTCCTCTTCCAGGAGCCGCTTGGCTTTGTCCAGTCCTTCCCTGACCCACTCGCGGCGCGCCAGTAGCGCTTGAATATCGGGAGAACGGTCCACTACCCGGCTGCCGTCAAACCGCAGGGCCAGGAGACGCCATTTTAAAGACAACGGGTCTGGGAGTGTAGCTGTCTCTTGATGTTGAAGCAAGGCGCCCGCCAGCGCAGCCTTGTACAGGGCCGCCACTATATGCGACCAGTCCCAGAGGGTGACTTCGTTTAGAGGCCGGCGGGTATCACCCAGAGCGCCGCCAAAGGCCGATTGCACAGCTTTTTCAAAAACCGACCGTTCTTTTAGTTTATCGTACGGCAAGCCCTCCAGATTCTTGGTTAGATCTTTAAGCGGCAGGCGCTCAAACCCGAATGGTGAACTGGGGCGAGTATCGTCTGCAGGCTGCTGAAAAAGGCTTTTATCTCCTTTAGACTCTTCTTTTTCGATATGGGCCGCGGCGTGACAACGACCCAAATATTCGATTGGCTTACCTTCTCTGCCCAGTGGCTTACCTGTCTTGCCGATCATGCCAGGCCTGCCGAAATATACCAGCTCACGTATTGTATAGGGCACTCCACATGTTATGCTAAGCTGTTGATCAAGCTGTTCAAGAATTTCCCTTTTCAATAACTTATTAAGTGCAAAATTATGTCCAGCTTCTTCTTTACGTACTGGTTTATACTCCACACTGAAAGCAAACGCATCTAACTCTTCGCTACAAAATACTGCCTTATGGGGATTTAACTGTGTCCCCTTTTTCAATTTTGATTCAATGCCGCGCGCATCCTCGTTCTGAATGAACGCATCGGTTGACTTGCCCATATCATGCAGCCACGCGGCTACCTCGGCAAGCAAAAGGTCATTCTTGTGCTGTTTAAGGATATCCAGGTTTCCGGGCATTACTTTACGCCTCCTTCCAAGGCGCTAATAAAATCGCTAGTACACTTTTCAAGTTCGTTAAATATGCTGAACTGGCAGGAAAAGTATTGTGGCTCCTGTTTTGGCGTAAGCAAGTCAGATTCGTGCGCGTTACTGCCGGCATCCTGTACTTCATGCCGGCGTTTCCCTTCTCTTTCCCACCATTTCCCGGCTTTTTCGTAGAGTTGCCTGTCAGGTTTACTCCAACTAGCCATCTCCCCAGCCAAATATTCGCGGAATAAGCCGTCCTCATTGCGAAATTTCGCAATGAGCCGGTCCGGAGCTTCCAAATACCTGGGTAGGGATTGTTGTTCCGGCAATTGGACAGGTTGTTCTTCCACCGGCTTAACGACGATGTTCACCTTAAAAGTCCCGGCCAAACCACCATCCCTGATCAGGCCGTAGCCGCTCGATGTCTTGGCCCCGAAACCGTAGATGGTCAACATCGCCTGTAAACCCAGGGCCACAGCCTGCAAGTCTTGCCCGACCTGCTCCACCGTTTTTCTTTCCTCTTCTTCACCCCTCAGCCCCACGCGGTCAAACGGCACATAGAGCAAGGTAAAAAATCCCTGAGCGCCCGTGCGCGCACATTCCAGGTAGATGGGCTGCCGGCCGGCGCGGGTTACCCGGTCGTGAGGGTTGATAACCTCCAATCCAACCCTGTCCAAAAACGTGGGATAAAAATACAGTCTCCCGGAGCGGATGCGTTCTTGTTCTTCCGTACCCCTTTCGTTGCCAAATAATCGCCGTATGATTTCCTTATCGTCAGAATACTTTTCATCGCCAAGGCACCGCAGCGCCGACCGCAAACTGCCTTTCCAACTGCTGGCCGCCACATAGGGTTGTCCAAAAACCTTTTCCCGGCGCACCGGATTGTCGATAATGTAAAACAGGTTTTCATCCCGGGACAGGTACGGCTTGTCCAGCGCAAGGGAAAGCCTGAAAACCGCGCTGTAAGGTGGAAGAAGCTCCATTTTCACTTCCGGGCGGGAGATAACTTCCCAAATTGCTCCGCCGGGACAATGCGCCAGTTCTTGGGCGATATCCGATGACGCAAATTGAGAACGAAGCTCATCAGCAGCATTCTTGTCCTGCCAGCACAGCTCGTGATAAACCAGGTGACGCTGCGTCCCTTTCAACAGCGGCTTTGCTTTTACCTGTACAGCCCTTTTCAACTCGTCATTTGTTCCTTTATCTCTGCCGTGATTGTCTTTTAAAGCTTTTACCGCTTCCTGAAACTGCTTAATTTTACCCTCCAGTTCTTGAGACAGGGAAGCTGACCTATCATATTTCATGCTCGTATCCCTCCCGGTTTTTCTGCTGGAGTTTTGCGATCAGGCTTCGCCCGGAAGTATATTCAGGTGTGTCATTCAAACCAAAGATATTCTGTAATTCCTTCTTCGCTACCTCAGCCACGCTCTCATCGGTAAAGCCCCATACGCGTAGTTTATAGTTCTCATCTCCAGGTCCATGTTTATAAGGGTGGCTGACAAATACCCTGCTGCCCAGTCTGGGCCCCCCAAACACCTCTCTCGTCTTTTCCTTGGCCAATTTCTTATCATTGGCGCTTTCTTTGGGGTGCATTTTATAAAAATCCTGGCGAAGCCCCGACCCATTTCCCCCGTCTTTAAGTTTATAACGAATGTCAAAGGAAACTGGCAGGTATGGTTTCTTTGTGGTCGCGCCGATGGGTTTTGCCAACTTAAACCGCCCGATCTGTTTATTGTAATCAGGAATCGAGAAGTTAAAAAACCAGAAGTTCTTAAGGTCATACCATCTATTCTCGTTCTCCAATTTCTTAAATCGGCACCCCGAAATAAAGGACCTAATGTTTTCAAGCGCCGTTTCGAGTTCTGTTTTACCTTCCCAGGCAAACTGTCCAAAACCGTACTGTCCCTTTGCTCCAATTGAGCCGCAATTGGCCATGACGGACAGCAAAGCTTTTATCTGGTTCAAAGACTCCTCACCGTCACTGCCGGCGGGAAAGATAAAGGTCAACGTCACCTTGCCGAAAGCAAGCCTGTCGGCAAGATTGCTTTCAAAAATCTCGTTGAGCCACCAGCGGTTAAACTCATCTTCATTGCTTTTGTTTTTGTAAAAAAGTGACGCCAGCGTAAAGGGCTCGGTAGAACCGGCTCCGGCTACCAGGCGGAAGCGCCGTTTCCAACCGCCGCAGCCAAATAGCCAGCAGGCGGGGCATATTTTCGCTCGCCGCTCCTCATCGCTTTTTTCCTTGCCGGACAGTTCGCAACGTTTCTCGCGTCTTTCAGAAGTCGGATCGCATGCGTAGCCGTCCAGGCCGCGCACGATGGCCTCGTACCACCAGCGCATTGAACCGATGATGCCGGTCTCGTGCAGGCGGTCGCACTTGCCCGCTGCTCCTGCGGTCCAAAGCGGCGTAAGCAACTGCACAGTTACTTTCTCAGGTTTCTTACTCATGGCTCTCCCCCCTGTTCTGGTTAAGTTCTGGGCGTACCATATGAGGATCCCGGGATCATAAAGATCCTGGATCTGCATTCGTCCCGTTCGGATGACCGCTTACACCTCCTCCGCTGTCACCGCCACCGCAAACGGCACGCCCAGCGCCTCGAAGTGCTTTTGCCCGCAGCGGACTTTATCAGCCTCGCTGGTGCGCAGCTTTAGGAAGTCGCGGGTGTTCTTGGTCTCGCGCACCAGGTAGAGCGCCCGGCCGTCGTGCTTGAGGATGGCCCAGTCCGGGTTGTACTTGCCGACGGGCGTGTCAATCCTGAACCATTCGGGCAATTTCACAAAGAGCTTGATGTCTTCCCGCTCGTCCAGCCGCCGGGCGAATTCGCGTTCCACTTCCGATTCGTACACAACATATTCGTAAACAGACTTGCTTACCTGCAAGGCCGTCA
>DIKU01000058.1:0-573 GCA_002424645.1 Pelobacter sp. UBA5610
CAGACACTCGCATACCGCGCCGCCGAGACCGCCGATCACCGAATGTTCCTCGGCGGTGACGATGGCGCCGGTTTCCCGGGCAGCCTTCAGCACCAGAGCCTCATCCAGAGGTTTGATGCTGCCGATGTGCAGTACCCGCGCATCGATTCCTTTGCCGGCCAGTTCCTCGGCAGCTTCCAATGCCATGGACGTCATCAGACCGGTCCCTATCAGCGTAACGTCTTTACCTTCCCGTAGAGTCACCCCTTTGCCGATTTCAAAGGAACAATCATCAGGGAAGACCACCGGTACCTTGCCGCGTCCCAGACGAATATAAACCGGGCCTTCAAAGGCCGCGGCGGCGCGGATGGCGGCCGCCGTTTCGGGGCCGTCCGCCGGACACAATACGGTCATGTTGGGCAAAGAGCGCATAATGGCAAGATCCTCTATCGACTGATGGGAACCGCCATCTTCACCGACAGTGATGCCGCCATGGGTCGCGACCACTTTGACATTCATACGCGGATACGCCAACGACTGACGAATCTGCTCAAAGGCCCGTCCCGCTGCAAACACTGCAAAGGTCGAGGCAAA
>DIKU01000058.1:619-14882 GCA_002424645.1 Pelobacter sp. UBA5610
TTGAAAAACCGCTCGGGAAATTCCTTGCCGAACTGGGCAGTTTTGGTCGAACCAGACAGGTCAGCGTCCAGGGCGACGATTTTCGGATTCTGGCGGCCAAGCTCCAACAGAGCCTTGCCGTATGCATCTCTGGTTGCAATCATTGCGTCATTCGCTTTCTGTTTAGCAAGCCCGCAGCCATAGCGGGCATCATATCGGTAGCAACATCACCTTGGGTCTGTTATCCATGAAGCATGGTTGACGCCCTTGGCACACAGCGCCAAAGGTTTCAAGCATAATCCGGACTACAGCGCCCCCAGTACCTGCAGGGAAACCTGCAGTTCTTCGTCGCTCGGCGCCAGACCGTGGTATTTGGCTTTGTTTTCAAAAATCGAAACGCCTTTCCCCTTGATGGTCTTGGCAACAATCACGACCGGCCGCTCGGATACCTCGGCGGCGGCAAAAGCCTGTCCCAAAGAGTCGATGTCATGCCCGTCGGCTTCAATGACATGCATGTTGAAGGCGGCGAATTTGGCGGCAACGGGACCCACATTCATCACTTCTTCGGTAAAGCCATCGATTTGCAGACCGTTGCAATCGACCACAATACACAAATTGGAGAGCTGGAAATGGGCGGCACTCATGACCGCTTCCCAGATCTGGCCTTCCTGCAACTCGCCATCCCCCAGCAGAGCAAAAACGCGCGATGTGCAACCGGAAACTTTATTGGCCAGCGCCAGACCAACAGCTTGCGACAGCCCCTGACCGAGGGACCCGGTACATACTTCAACACCGGGAGTCTTGCGCATGTCAGGGTGCCCCTGCAGATGGCTGCCAAGCTGGCGCAGGGTGGCGAGGTCTTCCTTGGGGAAGTAACCGGCACGCGCCAGGCAGGCATAAAGGGCAGGCGCGGCGTGCCCTTTGGACAAAACGAAACGGTCACGCTCCGACCAGTCGGGGCGGGTCGCGTCATGTTTCATCTGGTGGAAAAACAGCACGGCCATGATATCAATGGCCGACAAACTGCCCCCGGTATGTCCGGATTGGGACTGATGCAGCATTTTGAGAATGTCCACACGCAACTCCCGAGCTGTTTGCTCGAGTTCCTGGACTTTTTGTTCGGTCAACATCGTTACTACTTTTCCTTTCCTGAAAAAATCAGACCCGTCGCACAACGCAGGCCGGAGCATCGGCCGACGCCACCAACGGGCAGGCAATTACGATTTTTTATAGCGAGGGTCGTTGCCGGCCAGATAGGCGAACACCAGTTCGTCCAGAGAGCCAGCCTCCGGCGGCTCCATCTCGGCCGCGGGGACATCCACATGTCGATTTTGATTTAAAATCCCTGAAGCGCCGGAAGGTGAGCAGGAGGGGGCGTCGGGTTGTACATCGGAAGCGTTGGAAAAACCGGCCTTTTCATCAAATTCGCCGTCCTTCAAACGTCGCAGCATCTCTTTATGCTGGGTTTTCATGCGTTGCTCGACCTGCTGTCGATGGTCTTCCGTACCCAACAGATCCGCATAAGTGCTCTTGCAGGACGCCAGGATCGTGCCGCCTTCGTACAGCAGAGTCACGATCT
The DNA here is from genome assembly GCA_002424645.1 of Pelobacter sp. UBA5610. GTDB lineage: Bacteria > Desulfobacterota > Desulfuromonadia > Desulfuromonadales > Syntrophotaleaceae > Syntrophotalea. The sequence goes on from DIKU01000058.1 coordinate 2,178, forward strand.
GAGGTTTTTTGGAACCGCCGTCCTCGGTCTGGACGTGAAACACGCGCCCTTTATAACGAAAATTATGATTGTATCCACCTACCATGGATTCCTCGCGTATCGCCCGGACTGGGGAAACGGCCGCCTATAGTTATCACAGCCGGTGTTTCGGTGCAATAGCCTCGAAGCCTGATCAATGCCCCGGCGCAAGCAGTTTTTTTGCTTTTGCAACCGCCTCCAGGGCGTCGGCGGCGTACATATCGGCACCGATTTCATCGGCGTATTCCTGGGTGACGACGGCCCCGCCGACCATGGTAAAGACCTTGACGCCGGCCCCGCGCAACCGGTCGACGGTCACCCGCATCTGCTCGATGGTGGTGGTCATCAAAGCGGAGAGGCCCACCGCATCGACGTTAAGGGTCACAGCCTGTTCCACGATACGATCGGCCGATACGTTTTTGCCCAGGTCGATGACTTCGAAACCGTGGTTTTCCAGCAGGGTACAGACGATATTTTTGCCGATATCGTGAATATCGCCCTCGACGGTCGCCATCAGAATCCGTCCTAACGAGGCAAGGGAGCCTCCCTGCATCTCCTGCTTGAGGCGGGCGAAAGCTGTTTGCATGGTTTCCGCAGACTGCATGACCTGCGGCAGGAAGATGCGGTTTTGGCCGAAACGCCGACCGACCTCCTCCAGCCCGGGGAGCAAACCTTCGTTGCTGATCGCCGCGGTATCCAGCCCTTCACCCAGAGCCTGCTCAACCAGGGCGACCACACCGTCCTTATCCCCTTCGATAATGGCGGCCGACAACCGTTCGCGGATCCCAGCCGGCGCGGCATTCGGATCCGTGGCAACCGGTGCGGCGGCGATATCGGCATAGGCGGCGATATAACTTTCAGCCCGCACATCTTTACCCAAAAGCACCATGGCGGCCCGATAGGCATCCATCATGCGTTCATCGCGGGGATTGATAATGGCGGCCGACAAGCCGGCATCCAGAGCCATGGCAAAAAACACCGAGGACAGTACCGGTCGGCACGGCAGACCGAATGAAATATTGCTGACCCCCAGGGCGGTCGGCAGACCGAGTTCATCGCGCACCAGCCGCAGGGTGCGAATGGTTTCCATGGCGCGCTTTTGCTCGGCCGAAACGGTCAGAGTCAGGCAATCCACCACGATATCTTCGGGCGCCAGGCCGGCCGTCAGGGCCGCGTCGCGGATACGACGCGCCACCGCCAGTCGCTCTTCGGCGGTTTCGGGGATTCCCGAGCCATCCAGGGCCAGAGCAATGACCGCCGCGCCATATTTTTTGGCCAGCGGCAAAATGCCCTTGAGACTCTTTTCCTCCCCGGACACGGAATTGATCAGCACCTTGCCATCGGCCACTTTCAGGCCCCGCTCCAAAGCCGCCGGATCGGAAGAATCAAGCACCAGCGGCACTTGCGTCACGCCTGCGACGGCCAGCACGGCGCGCTCCAGCGATGCCGGTTCGTCAACGCCGGGAGCACCACAGTTGATATCCAGCAAGTGGGCACCGGCCGCCACCTGCGCCTGGGCCTCGCGCCGGATATAGGCCGTTTTGCCTTCACGCAATTCCTGAGCATAGGCCTTGCGGCCGGTGGGATTAATGCGCTCACCGATGATGGCACAGGCGGACTGTCCGCCGATTTCGGCCACCTCGGTACGACTTGACAGCAGGCAGCGACGGGCCGGCGGAGTCCAATCCTGCGGCATCCCCTGAAGCGCCTGCTGCATGGCCCGAATGTGCGCCGGCGTGGTTCCGCAGCAGCCACCGATGACCCGCACGCCGATATCCAACAGACGCTGATGATAGACCACCATATCTTCGGGGGTGGCAGTGAATACCGTCTGGCCGTTGATGAGCTGGGGCAAACCGGCATTGGGTTGGGCGATCAGAGGGATTGCACAGACATTGCGCATGCGCGCCAGCATCTGGTAAATCCCCTCCACTCCCAACCCGCAATTTGTCCCGACCACCGACACGCCAAGCGCCTCGAGGGTTACGGCAGCGGCTTCCGGAGAGGTGCCGAGCACGCTGCGACCTTCATTCTCGAAAGTCATCAGGGCCATGATCGGCAGGTTGGAAAATTCACGGCAGGCGATCACCGCCGCCCGCAGTTCTGCGATATCCAGAAAGGTTTCCATGGTGATGAGGTCGGCACCGGCCTCGGCAAAGGCGCGCACCTGCTCGCCAAACACCTCCACCATCTCGTCGAAATCGGCATCCCCCACCGGCCGCAGAAAACGGCCGGTAGGCCCGACGGAAGCGGCGACAAAGCGATCCGGTCCGGCGGCGCGACGGGCCAGTTCAACGGAGCGGACGTTGATTTCATGCACCTTTTCTTCAAGACCATAATGAGCCAGCTTCAAGCGGCTGCCGCCGAAACTGTTGGTGACGATAATATCGGCGCCGGCCTCAACATACTCGCGATGCACGGCTTCCACCACATCGGGAGCGGTCAGGTTCATTTCTTCCGGGCAACCACCGGCTTTGAGTCCGCGCTCCTGAAGCATTGTACCCATGGCGCCGTCCAGCACCAGTACGCGTTCCTTGATTGCGGCAATAAAGTCGGCCATGCTATGGGTTCTCCTGTAAGGTCGAAGCCTCATCCTCGGTGGACGGGCGGGCAAAACGAAAATCGGCGGCAATCGGCTGGCGCAGGTCGACATGCCCTTTGAGGGTTTCCACCGGCTGCGCTTCAACCAAGATACGCACCTTGCGAATATGCGGGAAATTGACGGCCAGGGTATTGACCAGGCCATATACCGTCATCAACTCCGACATGCTTCCACCCGGGTGTGCGACAACCAACTCTTTGCTGAAATCGAGGGTTGCGACCCCGTCTTGCTGGCTGTAACCGAGCAGACGGGTACCCGGCGGCAGAATCGGACTCAGCGAAACATGGGGACCGGCTTCGAGGGCTTGTATAATCTCCATCACCAGCTGTGCTTCCTCGGCTTCAGGCACCTCACGCGCTTCGGTGACCAGGCTAAATCCGTCCTGGCTGGCGAAATACAGGAGCACTTCCCTTTGCGACAAGAGTCCCTCCGTGACGGAGGTCTCCTGCTCTACCTGAGGTTCACGATGCAGGATACGATAAGTCAACAGGCCGACTGCCAGCAGTATCAGGATCAAAATCGGAATCAGATACCGACCGGATGATCTTTTCATATCGTTTGCTCCATGACAGCCCCACCGGCTGACACGCCGGGGATCCTGTCTCAATCGATAGATACCTGCTCCACCCCGGTGAGCAGGTGGCCAAGGAATTCCCCGCCAACCCGCTGAAAGCGCTCAGGCACATCGGTGACAAAGAATTGCGAAGGCACCGCTGGCCTCATCGGGCGCAACTGACCCCGCCCCTGCAACCGGGTAGCCACGGCAAAGGCGGTTTCTTCTGCCGAATCGATCAGAACAACCTCCGGACCCAAAACCTCCTGCAAAACATTCTTGAGAAGCGGGTAATGGGTACACCCGAGAACCAGCGTATCGATCCCATGCTTACGCAAGGGGCGAAGGTATTCCTCGGCAGTGAGGCGGGTCACAGGGTGATCAAGCCACCCTTCCTCCACCAGCGGCACAAACAAGGGGCAAGGCACGCCCACCACATCCGCATCGGGAGCCAGTTGCTTTATCGCCAGGGTATAAGCCCCGCTCTTGATGGTGCCTTCGGTACCGATCACGCCGATACATCCGCTACGCGTCACCGACACGGCCCGTCTGGCACCGGGTTCGATGACGCCGATAACCGGTATCTGAAAACAATTCTCCAGCTCGATCAACGCCACCGAAGAGGCGGTATTGCAAGCGACAACCAGCATTTTGACTCTGCGCCGGGTCAAAAAAGCCGCCGCTTCCATGGCATAACGCCTCACAGTTGCGGGGCTTTTGGTCCCATAGGGCACACGAGCCGTATCTCCGAGATAGAGCAGTTCTTCCCCCGGCAACAGGCGCTGTATCTCCTTGAGAACCGTAAGGCCCCCGACCCCTGAATCAAATACTCCAATAGCCCGATCCGGCAACCCTTTTCCCCTCTCTGCGAGATATATCCAAAAATGGGTATACTAGGTTCAACCCAAACGTAAAGTCAAGATGCATCACCATTTTAAGCTTTGGATTAGACGAAGCCTCTGGTATATTGAGAGTTCGATCTTTTAAACCGTGGAGTTCCTGGTTGGCCCGAAAAAGGATAACCTCCTATGGACCTTTCAACAGTCAAGGATTACTTAGAACCGTTGCGCACAGAGAATGTCATGGAGACTCTGCGCAATGCGAATCTTGGCGACCTGATTTACAACCCCTGGTTTTTGACCGCACTCGGTATCATCTGCCTGGTGTCCATCATTCTCAAACGACAGGCGCTGTTGTTCATGCTGCTCACCACGGTGGGGTACGCCTGCGTTATCGATTACACCCTGCAGAAAAAACCGGCCATTGCAACCGTCGGCAGCCAACCGGTTCTGGTTTTCGCCGGTGGCGGGGCTATTCTGGTCTTCGTTTTCATTTACTACCTGTTCATACGACAGGATTAACGCCTTATCAAAGCATTCCTCATATGGTCGGATTTACCACTACTATCCCCCTCGAAATCGTGGTTGCGGCAGGCAAGCGCCCCGTTGACCTGAACAATATCTTCATCACCGATCCTTCCTGCCAGAATCTCATCGACGAGGCGGAAATGGCCGGGTTCCCGCGCAATTGCTGCGGCTGGATCAAGGGGCTTTACAGTGCGGCCCTGCGCCACGGCATACGCGAGATCATCGCCGTCACCGAAGGGGACTGCTCGAACACCAAGGCCTTGATGGAAGTTCTGCAACTTCAGGGCATCACCACCATCCCGTTCGCCTACCCCTACGACAGATCGCGGACCAGCCTGGAGCATGAAATTGCCAAGCTGACAGCCCATTTCGGCGTCACGCCGGAGCAAACCCATCAAGCCTGGCAAAAGCTTAACGCCATCCGCGCCCGGGTGCATGAAATCGACCGCCTCACCTGGGAGGAGAATCGCGTTACCGGCACGGAAAACCACTACTGGCAGGTCTGCACCTCCGATATGAACGGCGATCCGCACACCTTCGCGGAACAGGCCGACGCGTTTCTGGACCAAGCGCGGCAGCGCCCCCCCCTGCCGGACGGACTGCGCCTGGCGTACATCGGCGTACCGCCGATCTTTACCGATATCTATACCGTGGTTGAAGAACTGGGCGGACGCGTGGTGTTCAACGAAACCCAGAGGCAGTTCTCCATGCCCTACCAGGTGACGTCGCTGGTCGAACAATACCAGCGCTACACCTACCCTTACGATGTCTTCGTGCGGCTGGACGACATCGAAAAAGAAATTGAACAGCGCCGCATCGACGGGGTTATACACTACGTTCAATCGTTTTGTTTTCGGCAGATAGAGGACCTTATCGTACGCAAACGTCTGCGTCACCTGCCGATCCTGACCCTTGAAGGGGACAGACCCGGCCCCCTCGATGCACGTACGCGCATCCGACTGGAAGGCTTCATGGAAATGATCAAAGCGAGGCGCGCATGACCGGCATAGGCATCGATCTCGGCAGCCGCCAGGTTAAATTCGCCGCTCTCGAAGGCAACACAATTGCTAAACTGGAAAGCTTCGACACCATCCCCTTTTACAAACGCTACGCCAGCCGCCACGGCGATCGACTCCTCCTGGCTTACGAGGACCTCGGGCTGCTGACCATGGAGCAATGGCAGACTACGCCGCTGACCGCCACCGGCTATGGCCGCAACACCATCAATCTGGCCGGCGCCAACGTGGTCCCCGAAATCCAGGCTCATATTGCCGGCGCACGATTTCAGACCGGGCTGGAAACCTTCACTCTGCTCGATCTCGGCGGTCAGGACAGCAAGGTCGCCAGACTGGAAGACGGCATCCTCATCGACTTCCTCATGAACGACAAGTGCGCCGCCTCCTCCGGTCGCTATCTGGAGAACATGGCCAAAGTTCTGGACATCTCCCTGGAAGAACTGGCTCGCCACCACGAAAACCCCGTTTATCTCGATGCCACCTGCGGCATTTTCGGCGAAAGCGAACTAATCGGAAAAATCATCGAGGGGCACTCTCTCGAAGCATTGTGTGCCGGGGTCAACCAGACCCTGATCAAACGCGTCGCACCGATGCTGGCCCGCTTTGCCCAGGACACTATCGTGCTTACCGGCGGCGTAGCAAAAAACAATGCCTTTGTGGCCCTGCTGCGCGAATTCAGTTCCGCCACCATCGTCATCCCCGCCCACCCCCAGCACAACGGTGCCATCGGCTGCGCTCACCTTGCCGCCACAAAAAAGAACTGACCTTTCCTCTGTCCAAAAAATCAACGGGCCGCGGCAGAATCTGCCGCGGCCCGTTTTATTACGATTCAATCCCCCGGGGGACGCCATCGCCCCCTCAATCCAAGCTTGAAGCCGACAACTTATAGATTACAGCTGCCTTTCAAACTCCCCGCAATACCACCTTCGGAACAAATTCCCGTGCCAGTTCGGCGAAAGTTTCCAGACGCGAGACAGGGTACGGCTCAAGCGCCCGATACGAGTCGGCCAGGCAGTAGTGCGGCACGAACTGCTGCAACACCCAGCTTTGCGCACCGCGCAACAACGCGCCCAACTGCAGGATATCATCCTCTCCCACCAAATCGGGCACACAGGTGGTGCGAAACTCGCAGGACACAGAACTCCGCAGAAGCATAGCCACGCTACGGGTCAACGCCGCACTGTCAACCGATCGATTGTGCAGCTCCCGGTAACGCTCCGGGGAGGTTTTCAGATCCAGAGCCACCAGGTCGACCAGGCCTTGTTGCAGCACCTCGGCAAGAACCTCGGGCAACAGACCGTTGGTATCGAGCTTGACCTGCAGCCCCATGGACTTGATGCGCTGCATAAGCGGCAGCAAATCCGGATACAGCGTCGGTTCGCCACCCGAGATAACCACACCGTCGATAAAAGTCCGGCGCTGCGTCAACTCTTCGAACAAGTGCTCCAAGGGGTAATCCGGCAAATCCTCCGGAGCTTCAACAAGGGCGGGATTATGACAGAACGGACAGCTCAGATTGCATCCACCCAAAAACACCAGGGAAGCGATGCGACCGGGAAAATCGAGCAGGCTGGTTCCCTGAAATCCCTTGATACCCACGCTGACTTAACCTTTCATCGGCTGATTTTCGAGCAAGAATTCGCGACGATCCTTGAATTCTTCTTTCTTCCCGCGATTCCATTGCTGGACCGGACGGAAGAAACCACAAACACGGGAATAAACTTCGGTCTTGGCGTCACACTTTGTAGCCATGCCTGCCTCCTCATGGAAAAACTATTTTAAAGTAAAGAATGCGATCAGGCTGCACCGACATCGTGATGATGCGGGCAACTGAAATGCTCACCGGTTATATACCCGTGCTCAGGACAGATGGTAAAAGTCGGGCTGATGGTAAAATACGGCAGATGGAAATTCTCTGCGATTCTCTGGACCAGCAACCGAGCACTCCCCCAATCTTCCAGCCGTTCACCAAGGAAACCATGGAATACGGTGCCGCCGGTATAAAGGGTCTGTAAAGAATCCTGATGGGTCAAAGCCTCGAAAATATCCTCGGTACTGCCCACCGGCAACTGGGTGGAGTTGGTGTAGTAAGGCTCCTCAGCCCCCGCTGTAATAATCGCGGGATAGCGTTTGCGATCCTGGTTGGCCAGACGGAAGCTGGTGCCTTCGGCCGGAGTGGCTTCAAGATTGAACAGATGCCCCGACTCTTCCTGAAAAGCTTCCAGCTGCAGGCGCATAAAATTCAGCGTCTCTACCGCCAGAGCCTGCCCGGCGGGCGTATCGATGCCTTCACCAATGAGATTGAGACTGGCTTCGTTCATGCCGATCAGGCCGATAGTGGAAAAATGGTTGCCCCAGTACTGCCCCATACGCTCCCGGATATCCGACAGGTAAAAACGGCTGTAAGGATACAGTCCTTCATCGGTGAGACGCTCAAGCTGCTTGCGTTTGATCTCCAGCGATTGATAGGCCAGACGCATCAGTTCGGAAATGCGAACAAAAAAAGACTCTTTATTGTCGGACAGATAGGCCGCACGCGGCAAATTGAGCGTCACCACCCCTACCGAACCGGTAAGGGGATTGGAGCCGAACAGGCCACCTCCACGACGGCGCAGTTCACGGTTATCCAGCCGCAAGCGGCAACACATGGAGCGGGCGTCTTCCGGATCCATATCCGAATTGATGAAGTTACTGAAATAAGGAATCCCGTACTTGGCCGTCATTTCCCAGATAGCCTGAAACCGGGGGCTTTCCCAATCGAGGCCCCGGGTGATGTTATAAGTCGGGATGGGGAAGGAGAATATTCTGCCGGCGTGGTCGCCAGCCATCATCACTTCGCAGAAAGCGCGATTGAAAAGATCCATCTCCTCCTGAAATTCACCGTAGCAGGCATCCATCAACGCACCACCAAAGACCACGGCTTCGTTGGCGAGATTGCTCGGCGCGATCATGTCGAGGGTAATATTGGTAAAGGGTGTCTGAAAGCCGACCCGGGTCGGCACGTTCATATTAAAGATAAACTCCTGAACCGACTGTTTGACTTCCCGGTAAGAAAGCTTGTCATAACGGATAAACGGTGCCAGCAATGTATCGAAATTGGCAAACGCCTGGGCTCCGGCCGCTTCGCCCTGCAGGGTATAGAAAAAGTTGACTATCTGCCCGAGGGCGGTACGGAAATGCCGTGGCGGCGCACTCTCGACCTTACCGTAGGCACCGGCAAACCCGCGCATAAGAAGGTCACGCAGATCCCAGCCACAGCAATACACCGCCAACGTACCGAGATCATGAATATGAAAATCGGCGTTGCGATGCGCATCGGCGATCTCGCGTGGATAAACCTTATTGAGCCAGTAATTGCTGGTAATATTGGCCGCTATATGATTATTGAGGCCCTGCAGAGAGTACCCCATGTTGGCGTTTTCGTTGACCCGCCAGTCTTCCTGGGTGAGATAGGAGTCGATGGCATCGATAGACTCCCGGATAAACTCCTTGGTCTGGCGCAACGACTCGTGCTGGCTGCGGTAGAGGATATAAGCCTTGGCCGTTTTTGCATGACCATTCTCAATCAGAATCTTTTCCACAAGATCCTGCACGTTCTCTACGGTCGGAACCCTGTCTTGCTTGTAAATCACCTCCAGAATGCCAACCACTTCTCTGGCAATCTTGTCCGCCTTATCCATATCGCTGCCATCGACAGCACGCACGGCTCGTTGAATGGCGATAGTGATCTTGCCCTGCTCAAACGGTACCAACCGACCATCTCTTTTACGAATATATTCGATCATTCTCAACTTCCCTCCACTGTCGATTTGACGCTTGTGAATGTAACACAGCATCACCGGGTGTCAAGCCAAATTAGCACTATATCTTGGGATTTTTTTTGATTACATACCCCATATATTGTGCAAACAGGAGGGAAATGGTGTGGATAAAGGGTGGATAAATCCAATATGAAAAGGCTAAAAAAAGGATGAAAAACCGTCAAACGGCTTAAAAAACAAGGAAAGAGCGGGACACGCCATTACAGGAGGATTTTTCAGCCTTTCATCAACAGGACAGCAAAAATGGCCATGACCATCCCCGCCACATTACGCAAATTCGGTCGTTCACGATACACCACGGCCGCCAGTATAATCGCGATAACAAAATGCAATCCGGTCAACGGGGCAATCACAGCCAGAGGGCCGGTCTCCAGCGCCAGCAACAACAGGTAGAAACCGATTAAATTCAAACCGGCCATTGCCAGCCCGATGACCAGAGTCGCTCGCCATGGCCCCGAAGGCAGGCGATTCCAATCACGACGCCGCATGGCAACGGCGGCGCAGGTGCTGAAGCTGTAGGATATCGCCATAAATCCCCACTTATCAGACTGCAGCGCAGCAAATTTACTGGAAATGGACGCCACCGTGCCAGCCAGCATGGCGAGCAAGGCCAACATCACCCCCCAATGATAGCGGGCATCCGGACGTTGTGCGCCGGTTGCGCGCCCCCGTGCGCAGAGAAACACGACGCTCAGGGCCAGGACGATTCCAAGCAGCTGCCTGGGCAGTAAACGATCATGAAAATAGAGGATGGAAAAGACAGCTGCGAGAACTGTACTGAGACGGGTCAGCGAGTACCCGACGGCGGCGGGGACATGCCGCAGGGCCTCCATGGTCAAGGCGGCGCTACCGAGGAAGGCCAGGCCGTTAACAAGCCCCCACAGTAGCATGGCCAGGGATGGAACTCCCCTGTCAACGCCACTTAAAAACAGCAACCAGCTGACCATGGCGACGGTTCCCATGAAAACCATACTGGTAAGGGCCGTGCCACAACCGCGCTCTGCAGCAACTTTATAAAAAAAGCGCTGCAAGCCTATAAACACAAGAGCCAGCAACGCCTGAACAAACCACGGGGCCATATTTTACCCCTTTACCAACATTGAAGATACGATGCGGTACCTGAAGGGGCAGGCATCCTTAGGGACGCCCGCCCAAGCTATGACATAAGAATGTTACTTATAAAAACTGCGCAATTGTGCCAACATCTTTTTCGGCAGCACATCCGGCTCATCCCGAAGCAACTGCGCCAGGGCAGAGACCACAAAATAACCATGACCCGCATAGAGTTTCTGCAAGCTGCGCTCGGTAAGCGGCAACCAATGCACCGTACGCGCGTCGCTCCCGGCCTGAGGCTCCAGATTGGCGGCTTCCGCGGTATCGAGGTGAAGATGCCGAACCGTGGTTTCGATCCAGGCGTTGTCGGTGTTCCGCGGGTCATCAACATACCCGCGATAGATGAGCCGACCGCGGCTCATGTCGAGGCTGACGCCGGTTTCTTCGGACAATTCCCGCGCCAGCGTGCGACTGACTTCCTCTCCGGCATCAACCATGCCACCGGGAATCGCCCATTGACCGTTGTCCCGACGCTGGATAGCCAGCATCTCGACATCCCCGAATTGTGCACTTACCCGGGTCACAATAGGGTCTGCGGCATAATTGGGACCCCACTTGCCAAGCAACCCGCGGCCCGCAATACCGGTACGTCCCCGGGGATTCAAGGGTCGGCCCATGGCATCGAAGCGTATGAGCCCCTCAAAACTTTCCTTTGGAAATACGTCAACCGCCGCGATTTCTTCCGGGTCGGCCCAACCGCCAGGCTTAGCGGTCCGGTCATTCTCGATGACCTCGGGTGCCACATAATAGGCCGGATCGTAATCGGGATAATCGGCATCCCACTCTACCAGTTCATCGGCAACCTTGATACGCCGCGGATAGCCATCCGGCCACTCAAAACGCGAACGCCACGGTTCGACATATACATGCAGATCCTCTGCCAGCCAATCCCGACTTTCTTCGGTACCACCAGAAGCAAACACCGAGGGTTTGCCGCCTTTACAGCCCTGTTTTTTTTCCATTGTCATCGCCTCCCCACAACTACCGCTTTATCAGCCGACAAACCTTATCCCAAGACCGCTTTGATTTTTTCCACATCGGACGCATCAGGGGTCCAGATAAACTCATTGTGGTATTCCCGCCCAAGATCCTTATCGGTGTGGCAGGTGGCGGCGGCTAATTTCTCTTCATCCACAAAACCGTCCTGATCGAAGTAAACGAACTGGCCGTAAACCTCTTCCAGAGTAGCCGGTTGATCACCCTGTCGCATGAGCATGGCTCCCGCCAGCTTAATACTCTGGCCTTTGAATTCCGGCAACGGTTCCCGATGCTCGACAGCCGCATCATAGCGTTTTTTGTCCAGAGAAAATATCCCGCCTTCATCATCAAAAACAAACAATCGGACTTCAATTTCCATCGCGAAGCTCCCTTGCAAAAATCGAAAAGTCGCCACAGGCCACCGGACATCCCAAAGACTCACGGAGCCATGAAGCGAACATCACTTATGCCAAGGTTGAAAAAATAACAGGATTAGCGCCGTCATGCAAATCAAAACACCCTGCATATCTGTCTCACATGGAGCGCTTCGACTCTTATTTCTTGACTGCGCTACCTGAATTGCCTCAACGGGCCGCTTGGCCCATCGAAATTTACATGGTTCACCTTGCAACAGCCACAAGTGCACAGAAGCTTTCCTCAAGAGACGCGGATGCAATTTGGAGAATGGAAAGTTCGAAGGTGTTACGACTGGACGACATTAAACGCAAGCGGGAACAGGGATCAATCCAAACCCCGGTTCCCGCTTGGCACTTAAATTAACTCTGGAGTCCCCCGATACGTATCAGGGAAGGATAGAGGTTGCTCGACAGGCCGGGCATCGCATCCGCTTCCCTGACAGGCGCTTGGGATAGGCGATCTTCCGCCCGCACTCTCCGCAGCGCGCCACGCCCACTTGGGGCCGATCGGGATCCCCGGGCATAGGCTCAAGGAAGGAAACCTGCGAAGCTGGCTGCGACGAGGCCACGCTATCGATTGCATTCTCACCCGGCGCTTGACCGGTTGTTTCTAAACCGCCATCGTCTGATGGTTGCTCACCGGGGAGCAACTCTTGCCGGGATTCTGATTGAGGCAGACCGATCTCTTCCCCCTCAGGAATCTGCCCTCCGGAACCAAAAGTGAAGGATTCCGATTCCTCGGATGACCGGACAGGGGATTCCATCTCATCTGATGCGCACTGCTGCGTTTCCAGCGACGACTCACTGTCGGTGCCTTTCGG
>DIKU01000058.1:14909-15049 GCA_002424645.1 Pelobacter sp. UBA5610
CGTCTTGCAACTTCCCGGGAAACGCCCCGTCAACGTCTGGCGTGGGGACTTCTCCGAACTCGGACAGGTCCGCGTCATCCTCGATACCCGGAACGGCGGCATAACCGTAAGCATCCTCACCGGATACCTCCGACTCCTCG
>DIKU01000058.1:15207-30988 GCA_002424645.1 Pelobacter sp. UBA5610
CCCGTCATCCTCGATACCCGGCGCGGCGGCATAACCGTAAGTATCCTCACCGGATACTTCCGACTCCTCGGCAACGCCGGACAAGTCGCCCGGCACTTCGCTGTCAGCATCCGGAGCGTACAGGGCTCCGACTTCCGACAGGTCCCCGTCACCCTCGATACCCGGCGCGGCGGCATAACCGTAGGCATCCTCACCGGATACCTCCGACTCCTCGGCAACAATGGGTCCCGCCGAAGCCAAAGAAACCTTTTCCCCACCATCCGCTGGAAAACTCGAAGTCACTGTTTCTTGTACTGTATCCAGGCGATCGGCAAATTGTGCCAGAGTTTGGCGCATTTCCGCCAAATCGTTGCGGGTAGCAACCGCCATTTTTCCAAGCCGCCGATAAACCAACAATACCAACAACAGCAAAATACCGCCGCCAATCAGTAACCAGCCTTGCGGTCCGCTTACCAGCGTCAGAATGTCCTGCAGGTTCATGATCAACCCTCCTCAAAGCCAAAAACACCCTACACCATCCAGCTGCCGCCCGCGCATCGCCCTTTTCCCAAGGGTACCGACCCTCCAAACCGCAGCCAGCTGAGGTTATTCCTTGTCCGCCAAAAGGATGAATACCGGATGAAAAGCTTCAAACATTTTATAATCGGTCGAAGGACGGGTGCGCGCGATGTTGACGCTGGTAACTTCCACCCGGTAACCGGCATTTTCCAAAAATTCGCTGGTAGCCGAAAGCGTGTCCAGAGTAATAGCATTGACCACGACCCGACCGCCGATGGCCAGACGCTGATCAACAACCTCCAGGATATCCCATAGATTACCACCCGATCCTCCGATAAAAACACGATCGGGATCCGGCAGCAAATCAAGACAGGCAGGCGCTTCGCCTTCAACGATCGATACGTGCCGGGAATGAAACTTGCGCAGATTCTCCCGGAGGTACTCCTGGTACTGCTCGTTTTGTTCGATGGCAAATATTCTGCCGTTGGGCATCAGGTGATCCGCCTCGATACTTACCGATCCCGAACCGGCGCCGATATCCCAAAGCACCGTATCGTGGCATAACCGCAGTTTGGCCAGGGTTATGGCACGGACTTCTTCACGGGTGATCTGCTTCTTGATGGCGCTGAAAGTGTCATCGGGGATACCGAGTACAGGGCGGGAAGCTTCGGCAAAGGCTTCGTATTGCTTTACCATTACCAAAACATTGAGAACTGCCACCTGCGTATTCAGCAAACCACGGACATCGGTTCGCACGATGCGTTCTTCACTGGTGCCAAGATTTTCACAGACATAAGCAGCATAGCCATCGCGACCGCGACGAATCATCTCCTGGGCAATAGCGCCGGGAGTGTTCTGTGTGTCGGTAAGCAGTGCCGCTTTATCACTGGCGACGATTCGATCCACCACGTCTTCGGTTGCATGCCCCTTGCAGGACAGAAAAACGGCATCGTCCCAGGGAATCCCCAGTTTGGCAAATGCATACTGCACGGAACTGACATTGGGTACGAATTCCAATTCGTCTTCCTGAAAATTGCGCAGCAATTGCCGGCCGATGCCAAAAAACAGGGGATCGCCGGAGGCCAAGACAACAACCCGACGATCGGTTTCCTTGAGTCGATTGACCACATCCGAAAAATTCTGGTCGGTATTGACCTTTTCTCCGGGGAAATCAGGGAACAGCGCCAGTTGCTTGGGGCGTCCGAATAAAACATCCGCCTGTCCGACGAGATCCAGGGCCCTGCGACTGAAACCCTCCTGCCCTTCAACACCAGCACCGATCACATAGATTTTTTTCATACCCGCCATTCTCCACAACCGCTCGATAGCAAGCGAAACGACAATCCATCCTGCACAGCCGTTGCACCGCCGATAAGCAGGTGCACTAAGCTTAAAAACACACTCTAACTGCCATGCTCCCCCGCGTCAAGGAGAACAACTTCCTGACAACAAGTAGCGTATACGGCTAGTTAATCATCCCGGGGATCGAACCCGTGCCCGGATTTAACACAATCCAAAAACAGTTCGCAAACCACCCCTCCAAGCGCGGGGTGTGCACCAAGAAAATCCGCCTGTAAAATCTGCAAGTTGGGGAAGGCCTGGCGGGCCGCTTCGATCACCCTGGGAAGATCAACCTTCACATGCACCCCGGGCAGCAAAAACAAAGGGATCACCACCAGGCGGCGCACCCCTTCAAAGAAGCAGTTTTCAATAGCGGAAGCGACATCCGGTTCGCCATTTTCAAGATAGGCGATATCCACCCTCGTTGTATCAAGCCGCTGGCGAACGTGAGCAGCCATCGTCTCAAGAACATCGCCAGCCTGGGCACGCCGCGAACCGTGGGCCACGATCAAAGCTGCCGGTTTATCACCCATAGCTTCCCCCACCCTCATCAACCGTTTAAAAGCTGCACGGTACAGGTACCATCATCAAGATAGTCGATGATATTGAGGCAACCATAAGCCTGCTCGATTCGGAACGCCGACTGCAGGGACGCCCCCACGGCATCAAGCAGGATGACCCTATTGACGGCACCGTGACCAACCACCAGGACTTCTTCCCGGGCATGCGCTGCCAGCAGGGATTTAAGCGCAGGCAGTACCCGCTCAGACAGATCGAGCAGATTTTCACCATCAGGCACCCTGTAATGCACGATATCCTTGAGGCGCTCCTCCCATTGCCGGGGAAAAGATTGCTGCAATTCCTGCCAGGTAATCCCCTGCCACTGACCGATATGCAGCTCGCGTAAAGCCGGCAAAGAAACCGGTTCAAGCCCGTGGGGCTCGGCAAGCAATCGGGCACCTTGCAGGCACCGTTGCAAATCGCTGCTATAAACGGCCGTCAGTGGGCGATCCTTGAGCCGGTGCTGCAATGAGCGGTATTGTTGCCAACCAAGGTCGGTTAAAGACACGTCGGCCTGCCCATTGTAGCGGTGCTGCTCAAACCCTTCCACTTGCCCATGGCGAACCAGGTACAGCCGGGTACGTCCCGGACGAGGCGCCTGCTCGACTCGATCCGTTAGAGATTGTCCCACTCAACACTCCTGTTATTCTGCGTCGTGACCAGCATCTTCGACCTCTTGATCCTCGACCGAGAGCGCCATTTCAATACGTTGCAAAACGTCTTCCCGCCCTTCTCGCGTATGGGCGGAAAAAAACGAAAAAGCTTCTTGTGGCAGCCCGGTGGCTTCCAAAATAGGCCGGATCTGGGCACTGCGCCGATTTTTTGAAATTTTATCCACCTTGGTGATCACGGGAATAGTCGGGATATTCAACTCTTCCAACCAATCGAGCAGTTGCAGCTCTTCTCCCCGGGGGACGCGACGGATATCGAACAACAGGATCACGGCTTTCAGATTTGAACGGTTCTCCAGATAGGTCCTGGCCATGGCTCCCCAGGCATTTTTAACCGCAACCGGCACCTTGGCAAAACCGAACCCCGGAAGGTCGACCAACATGAATTCCTGGTTAACTTCAAAAAAATTCAACATTTGGGTACGCCCGGGGGTGGACGAAGTGCGCACCAGACCGCGACGATTAACCAGAACATTGATAAGCGAACTCTTGCCGACATTACTGCGCCCGGCAAAAGCAATTTCAGGCTGGTCGCCTGGCGGATAGCCAACGGGCTTGGCAGCCCCCTTGATAAATTCGGCGGATTTTATCTGCAATCTCAAGCTCTCCCTGTTAACGGCCAGCTCCTGAAGAAGCCGAACCGGATATTCTGCGAACGATACCGCATCAAGCATATTAATACAACGAAAACAGGCAATTAGACTTCACACAAGGAATAGAAACAACTTTGCTGAAGCAGCCTTACGGTTTGGGCCGGGGAAGATAACGGCGCAACCGCGCGAACAGACCGTATCCCAGTCGGGCCAGAGAATGAATCCCCGGCAAACCGGCAAGGGCGGCCAGAAAGGGATAAAACCGTCCGGGCATGACCCACCACAGGGCACGGAAAGCCTCGACCCCGAGAAAAAACCGCCCCCTGGCATCCATGACATGCATGGATGCCATGAATTCCTGCTGCGCGCGCCCATAGAGCGCCGGGTCGAAATCGGGCTGGCTGATATCGACAAAAGACAGCCTGCCCTCGCATCCCCGGCGCCTGTAACACGCCATTTCCCGGGCACAGACGGGGCAGCCTCCGTCATAAAAAACGGTCAAAGGATAAATGGGGCGGACTTTACTCATGTTGCATCTCCCCGCGGCAAGGCCACGTTCCAACAGCATACCAAGCTTTACGGGGAGAAGTCCATGACACACTCCCCGGCCGTTACCCGATGTAAAATCCGTTGACAAGCCCATGATTTGGGATAATTCTTAAGGAGAGGCACAAAGTAAAGCCGCATGCCCAAGGGAGGAGAAAACCATGCCCAAATTGCCTGATTCCGCGATTCAAGAGGCCATCAAAAGCTCTCTGCAGACCGAAAAGAATGCCATGAATTTTTACCGCATGGCGGCCGGCCACATGCAACGACCTCAAGCAAGACAGCTTTTCGAATTGCTGGCCAGCGAAGAACGGGAGCACGCCCGGCATTTTTATGACCTCTACAGGGGAAACGATCTGCCCCCGTTTGAGCAATTCATGGATCAGTCCCTTCAAGAAGACCAGAATTATCTTCTCGAGCAGGAAAAAGTTCTCCTGGCCGACCTGAGGATACGAAAAGCCATGGAACTTGCGATGGAAAAAGAAAAAGCACTGGAAGCCCAACTCCAACATCTGGCCGAAAAGATCACCGACGAGGAAGTAAGGCGCATTTATCTCGACAACGCCGAATCGACCCGCCGTCATTTCCTCATGATCGAATCGGAATACGCCCACCTGATGGGCATGGTACACGAAACGGATATCGACACCTTCGTTCGGGAGTGAACCTATCTGGGAAAATAGCACACCCGGGGCAACAATAATCTGCACTCTGTGGTAAAATGTAAGTGTAAGACAGTGGTAAAAATGTCGGCTGAAAAAAATCGAACCCGGCATTGCGCGGTCACATGCCAGAAGCCGTGTCTTCCCATCCGTCGGGAACCTTCTGAAAGAGCCATCCGAAGCGGGTCTGTAAATGAGCCGTCAGGGAACTCCGGAGAAAGGCAGCTCGCCGAATTGGTAAAAAGCTGACCGTGGCGATGCCGGCATTTTTTGAAGCAGCGCACGTAAAAGCGCCTCTGATTTTTCTCAATCAGGGGCGCTTTTGCATTTGATAGTAAAGATGTATGGGCTGCACCTTCCCTTGACGCATAAGTTGTTGAACGTACCGCGCCCATTCGCGAATTTCCCCATGCTGCAGGTCCGAGAACTGCAGCTTCGGCATGGCCGTATCGGGTTGCAGATATTTGGGATCACGCACGTAATCGATAAAATAATCGAGGCGCAACTTTTCCAGGACCAACAACAAGTCAGGGGCCATGGGGTACGGATAGGGTGGGCCGGACAAGGAGGCCAAGGTTTGCACTTCCCCGAAAGTGTGACACCCCAGACAGGCTTTCACAGACAACGATTCTTCCATCTTTTTACGTAACGACTGCGGCACAGGGGAAGGGATAAACACCAGGGGACGCTCGGCATACAAACGCGCATGACAGGGTTGACATTGATAGGTTTGCCATGGTTCCAGGCGAAAGCGGCCCGCGGGAGGAGTAAACCAGGCCAGCCGCTGCAGAAAATCCGCCACCAGGCTAAGTTCCTCCGGTTGCAGACTTGGCTGGGCAAGTGCAGAGGTATAGCGCAGCATCATCAAAGAGGTCAGGGCCGGCCGCAATCGGTACGGTGCCGCCAGGTAGGCAGCCAACCAGCCATCTTGATATTTGGCTCGCCGCCAGGTCAGGCTCGGAGCATGGCTTGCCCCAAATCCCTCGACAACATGACACCCCCGGCAACGAGCGACCTTCACCAGGTTCCGCGCCTGACTCATGCGCTGTATGTCGTCATTCAAACCGCTTGACGAAACAGATGTCTGCGTTTTTTCGGCCGGCTTGGCAGGCTTCTGGTCGCGCAGACGTTGTGCCTGCAAATTCCTGCAGGCTTTTTCATCCGGGCACGCAACAACCTTACCGACATCGGCATCACCGGAAAAACCGGCCTGCACTACCAGACTGCGCAGGGTAAAATCGACCCGTACCCAACTTTTTTCCGGTATGTCGACGAACAGTTGCCGACCATTGAAAACGTCTATAATATTACGGCAATCCCTTGAGGCCCGGGGATCCCCATAGGCCAGCGTCACCCAGACGACATCACCGGCCTCCACTATTTTTTTATCCAGAAACATCACTTGTTCATGGTAAGCAATCCCCGGGCGCGCTTCGGAAACCAGGGCTTTGCCTTGCCCGGCAGCTCCCAATACCAGGCTCAACACGGATATCATCCACACCACGGTTCGCATTATTCCCCCCCATTGTCTATACAGAACCCCACGACTCTGAAAAGACTTCCCGTCCTTTTAGCTTGTGTACCACCAACCTTAACAATTCATATGACGTCCGCAACATGGCATTCATGTCGTACCCGTCTTTTCAAGCTGTTTAAACATTTGCTTTGCTTTACAAGCATGCCTTATATTGGAACCGTTCCAAATGCTTCCCTTTACAAGGAGCCCTTGCATGAGTCCTGCAATCGTATCTATTTCCGCCAAAAGCGGTACCGGCAAAACCACCCTCGTCGTCAAACTGATCGCCGAACTGAAACAACGTGGCTACAAGGTCGGCGCCATTAAACATCATGCCCATGACTTTACCATGGACTGCGAAGGCAAAGATTCCTGGCGGTTTACCCAGGCGGGAGCCGATACCATGATGATTACCTCCCAGGACAAGTTGGCCATCATCAAACAGAACCCCGACCGGCAGGAGCCTCCGGTGCTTGAATCCATCGAGCGCTACTTCGGAGACATGGACATCGTCATCACCGAAGGCTTCAAAAAAAACAAATTTCCCAAGATCGAAGTGCATCGCAAAGCATGTGGAGACAGACTCCTCTACCGTGATGACACCTATGATCCCACCCTGATAGCAGTGGCCTCGGATTCAAAGCTGCAAATCGATGTGCCGGTCTTCGATCTCAACGATGCCAAGCCAATTTGCGATTTTATTGAAACCCGTTTCCTAAAGAAGTAACAAGCCTGCCGATGGTTTTCACTACCTGCAGACGAAGAAGAGCTGTCGTGCTGTTGCTGTTGTTTTTGTGTTTCGGCCCTCGCTGCCGCGAAACCTGGGCCAAGGAGATTTCCATGACCATACAGCCTGTTCGCATTCTCGCCTTTGGTGACAGCCTGACTGCCGGTTGGGGTGTTAAGCCCCCCAGTAGCGTGCCCGCATGCCTGGAAGCCACTCTGCAAAAGCAGGGCATTGCCGTTTCCTTCATCAACGAGGGCATCCCCGGCGACACCACTGTCGGAGGCCTAAAACGCTTTGAAGCTGCTCTTGCCTGCAACCCTGACCTGGTCATCCTGGAACTCGGAGCCAACGACAATCTGCAGGCCATCGCCCCGGACCGAACGGAAGCCAATCTCGACGCCATGCTCCAAATCCTTTTCGACAAGGGTATTCCGACCTTGCTCGCTGGAATCCGTCCATTGCGCGACCTTGGCCCGGAATACAATGTCCGGTTCCAATCCCTTTTTTCCAATCTCGCCACACGCCATGGGGTCGCTCTTTTTCCTGACTACCTTGAAGGAGTGGCCGGAAAACCGGAATTTTTACAAAAAGACCGGCTGCATCCCAATTATGAAGGAACCATGGAAATTGCGCGGCGACTCTTACCCCTGGTTACCGAAATGGTCCGGGACATTCAGAATGCCAAGGCAGCAAACCTGCAACCTTGACAGGCCGCAGTGGACGGTTATCTTTTAATGGATCCAATTAGACAGATGGCGGTCGTAAGCCGCCGAACAAACAGCCAATTTTCCCATCTCTGGAGGATAACATGAAAAAGTTCTCTGCTTTATGCTGTGTTTTTCTGCTGTTGGCCACCGGCTGTGTCGGCCCCATGGGATCAAAAGAAAGCGGCGGTACCTTGATCGGCGCCGGCACCGGCGCACTGATCGGCTCCCAGATCGGTGGCGGCCGCGGCACCCTGGCCGCGGTGGCGATAGGCACTCTGGCCGGAGCTCTGATCGGCCAGGAAGTTGGCAAATCCCTCGACCGGGCGGACCAATTGGCCATGCAACAAAACGCCCAGTACGCCCTGGAATATACCCCCACACGCCAATCCACCACCTGGCGCAACCCTGACTCGGGCAACTACGGCAGCATCACCCCCATCGAAACCTACCAGGCTGGCAGTGGTCAGTACTGCCGCGAATACCTGCAGAATGTCGTGGTTGGAGGTCAGCAGCAGCAAGCGTACGGCACGGCCTGCCGGCAGCCGGATGGCACCTGGAAAATCACCCGTTAAAGGCCTGCCAGCACGAAGGTCGCATAAGATAACAGTACTTCTTGTGCCCTTATAAACCTTTGCGCCAACGGACTTTATCTGCAATTCAGGCCCGGCGTGTCCTCTTTGATCAGAAGACATGCCAGGCACGCCACCACTTTGGAATCATCCTGGCTTGATAAGCAAAACATGGCTGCGGATCTACAGGCAGACGCATGAACCCATCCATCATAAAGCCATCCGCCACCCTCCCCGGGGATATTTGCCGGATTCTGGAACATAGCGAGGAGACCCTGCACCTGTCCCTCGCCGGGCGCCTCGATGCATCCGTCACCGCCCAGTTATGGTATCCGCTGGTCAATCTTGTGGAAAATGCCGCACCCCAACTTTTGCGCCTGAAAGCCGACGACATCACCTATTGCGACAGTGCCGGCATTGGGCTTTTGATGGAACTTGCACGTCGGCAACTGAAACGCCAGGGACAATACAGCCTGGACGGCTTGAAAGAGGAATTTTCGCACCTCTGGTCCCAATACCAGCCGAAAGATTTCCTCGAAATACGTAGCAGCCGACCACAACCATGCTGCCTGCCGGAAGAAACCGGGCGACTGGCGGTGCAGGCATGGGACGGCATGCTGGACATGGTCCGATTCACCGGCGAACTGACCCTGGCATTGTTGCACGCTGCACGCCACCCCCGCACGGTGCGCTGGCCGGAAGTCTGGCTGGTTATGGAAAAAGCCGGTGTCAATGCCCTGCCAATTGTGGGCCTTATCAGCTTTCTGATCGGCTTGATCATGGCTTTCCAGGCAACCATTCCCATGCGCCAGTTCGGGGTTGAAATCTATGTTGCCAACCTCACGGCGCTTTCCATGTTGCGCGAACTCGGCCCCCTCATGACTGCGCTGTTGCTGGCCGGCCGGTCCGGCTCTGCGTTTGCGGCAGAATTGGGAACCATGAAAATCAATGAGGAGATCGATGCTTTAACCACCATGGGACTGGCACCGGTACCTTTTTTAGTCGTGACGCGGGTACTGGCCACGATTATCATCATGCCGCTGCTGAGCCTGTTTGCCAACCTGATGGGATTAGTTGGCGGCGCGGTGGTCCTTCTATCCCTCGGTTACCCCCTGATCTCCTATATCCACCAGGTCAAGGCCGCCGTCGGTCTGCTTGACCTTACCGGCGGCCTTGCCAAAACCTTGGTTTTTGCCTTAATTGTGGCAGGAGTTGGCTGCCTGCACGGCCTCAAAACCCGCAGTGGAGCCAGCGCCGTTGGCGATTCCGCCACCCGTGCGGTGGTCTCCGGCATTATCCTTATTGTCATTGCCGATGGCTTGTTCGCTGTGGCTTACTACTTTCTGGGGATTTGATCGTTATGCCCGAAACGCAAGAGACGATCATCGAGATAAAAAACCTGACTGTCGGTTATGGCGACACTATCGTACTTCAGGATGTTTCCTTCGATGTTAGACGGGGAGAGATCTTTGTCGTGCTGGGTGGCTCTGGATGCGGCAAAAGCACTCTGCTGAAAAACATGATTGGCTTGCATCGCCCCCAAATTGGCCAAATCCTCTATGACGGCCAGGACATGGTGACCGCCGAGGGAGCGCAACGACGCTCGTTGCTGCGTTCGATCGGCGTCATGTATCAAAGTGGCGCCCTATTCGGGTCGCTGACCCTGATGGAAAATGTACGGCTGCCGCTGGAAGAGTTCACCGATCTGCCGGATCCGGCGATGGATCTGATTGCCGCCATGAAGCTGCAATTGGTCGGCCTGAAAGGTTTCGACCACTACCTTCCATCGGAACTCAGCGGTGGCATGCGCAAACGTGCCGCCATCGCCCGCGCCATGGTCCTGGATCCGCAAATCCTGTTTCTGGACGAACCGACAGCCGGCCTTGACCCCATCATCTCGGCGGAAATGGATCAGCTCATACTTCAGCTGGCGGAAAGCCTGTCTATGACCTTTGTTATCGTCACCCACGAACTGCCCAGCATCTTTGCCGTCGCCGACCGGGTCATCATGCTGGATCGGCGGACCAAGGGCATCGTTGCCTCAGGCAGTCCGGCTCAATTGCGTGATACCAGCACCGATCCCTGGGTGCGATCTTTTTTTCGCCGGGAAACTATCCCGGCCGTAATGCGACAGGAGGACCGACCTCCCCATGAGTGAGCGCGCCAACTACCTAAAAATCGGATTGTTCGTTATCGGTGCCACCATCATTGCCGTGGCGGCCATAGTTGTGCTGGGCGCCGGCAGCCTGCTTCAGAAACAAATGCTGGTCGAAACCTATTTTGATGAATCGGTTCAGGGTCTTGATATCGGCTCGGCGGTAAAAATCCGCGGCGTACAGGTCGGCAAGGTCGAAGCCATCACCTTGGTTGACTCGGTGTACGACACCCAAAAACGCTATGTTCTGGTACGCATCGCTCTGCTGTCACGATCCTTGGGGCGCACTGCGGATGTTATCCAGAAAGGATTGCCGGAGGAAATAGACCAGGGTCTGCGCATCCGCATGGCCTTTCAGGGCGTGACCGGCCTGGCGTTTCTCGAAGCGGATTATTTGCCGGCGGAACAGGCTCCCTTTCTGGATATCGATTGGCAGCCGGAAAATCCCTATATCCCCTCAGCTCCCAGCACCATCACACGCTACACGGAAGCGGTGGATAAGATTTTAAAAAATCTGGACAATCTCAATATCGAAGGGATCACGGGAGGTATCGCGCAAGCCGTTACCGCTTTAAATCGCGTCATGGAGGAAGCCCACGTCGCCCAGATCAGTGACCAATCCGTAGCCTTGCTGAAGGAACTGCGCACCACCAACAACCGCATCGACAAACTGTTGGCCGCTGGAGACGCCCCCCTCCAACAGTTTTTTGCCACCCTGCCGGAGTTGTCCCAATCCTTGACGCGCAGCGCCCGGCAACTCGAGACACTCGCTACGGATCTCCCAAAGGACCTCGCGCCTATGGGACAAAGTTTGCGACAGATGAGCGCCCTGTTGACGGCCGAACAGCAAACCATCGAAACCACTTTGAACAATTTCCGCCAGACCTCGGAAAATCTTCTGGATCTGTCGGAAAATGCCAGGGCCTATCCTGCCCAGGTGATCTTCGGCACACCTCCCCCTTCCGTGGAGCCTTGATAATGAATGCTTCTCTGATCCGTTTTTTCCTATGCCTGGTGTTGGCAAGCTGTTTTCTGCCTGGCTGTATACGCCTTGGCCAGAGGGCGCCGGAGAGAGTCAGTTACATTCTTTCGGCAGAACGCCCCCCATCTTTATCCCGGACTAACATCGCGGGAATCTTACAGGTTACCCCCTTGCGCATATCACCTCGCTTTGCCAGCCGCAGCTTTGTCTACCGCCAGGGGACCTCTCGCTACCAAGCCGATTTCTACCATGAATTTCTCGTATCGCCTGCCAGCATCGCGCAGGAGGAAACGGTCCGCTGGCTATCGGCAAGCGGCATATTTTCGGCTGTCAGTTCTTCGTCTGGCCCCCTTCCACCCGATTTTGTGCTGCAGGGACAAATCATTGATCTGTACGGTGATTTTCGCTCACAGCAACCCTATGGTGTTGTTGAAATAGCCTTTTTGCTCCTCGATCATCGTGGTGGGCCCCGCACCATCCTGTTAAAGCGTAATTATCGGATCGAGAGTCCTCTGAACAACTCTTCTGCCGACGCCCTTGTCGATGCCTGGAATACCGCGCTATCCCGGATTCTTGAGAACCTCGAAAGTGACCTCGGTAATATCGTTATCGCACCTGCAACGCCATCTGAACGGACAGAACAAAATGCAAACCAGTCCAAAGGAGCTTAATTTCTGAATCAGATCAAAAACAAGGAGGATGGACAGAAACGGCCTGCTTAAAGAGGTTTTTCACGCCAGGAAAAACCATAACCTCGCCACATCGGGACTATTTGCGTTGATAAATGATGTGACGAAACTCCGGATAATCCCATTCTTGCTCAATCAGCCAATCGCTTTGCCGGTAAGGGGGAAACCGGCAATCCCCCGCGTAATCTTTCTTGATCCAGGAAACAGACAGCCTCCCTGCCAGCGGCAATGCCTGCTTATAGATCTCTCGACCGCCAATAAAGAACACCTTGCCACCGCCCTGACAAGCACGCTCTACCGCACTGCAAAAATCTGGACACACAATCATCCCTTCCATCGGCGCCATACTCCGACTGACAACGATGCTGGTACGCTGGGGCAGAGGCCGGCCTATGGACTCGAACGTTTTTCTCCCCATCACCAGTGTATGACCGACGGTTAATCGTCGGAACAACGCCAGATCTTCAGGGATATCCCAGGGCAACCCTCCTCGCTGGCCGATAATATGCTCTGTGGTCATGGCGACCAAAATAATCATATTTTGCGAATCCATGCTGACCTGCCTCCGTTGTTCCCGATATCCAACCATAGCGGACATGAAATACCCTATAGATGCGTTTCACCTTAACACATCGGGGCCTGACATAGAACCATGGCGGAGCGCCCCTTACCTGTCCCTACTGTGAGCCCCCCTGCCAAAGCCCATTGACGTTCATACGCAAAAAGAGGCCGAACTTTTCCACTTAACTGCCCGCAGGTTTCTTACCAACCGTTGCCAGGTATATGACAAAGGATTCCGACTCATCCAATCCCAACAGGGCGTTCAGGGCATCGTCGTCAAAAGCCCCTACTGCACACGTGCCCGCATCAATGCTCTCGGAGGCAAGGTAAAGATTCTGACAGACATGACCAGCATCAAGGTACAAGTAACGATAGCCCCGATCGCCATACCGCCAGGTCATGCGGTATGCTACCGCCACCCAAACAAATGCCGTTGCACAATGCATCAACAGGGTCTGCCCGAAACAGGCCGCTGCAAAACGGCCTCCAAGATCGGGCTGGGTCGAAATGACTTCCAACTCATGCTCAACCGGCAGATACCTGTAAACTCCCGGTTCCAGAGCTTCAACGCGATTGACGAGCAAAACTGTTTCCAATGCGTGCCTGGCCCCGGCGGATGGAACGGTTCTCAAGGTTAACTGGTGTCCGTAGATAAGCTTTATCCCCTGGGTACACCAAAGCAGGTAAGATAACTCCGCAAGCGTCAAAGACTTTTGCGAATATTCCCGCAAACTGGCACGCTGAACGATGAGACTTCGCAAATCCACCGGACTCATCGGCATATTGCCTGGATGCGGTAACGAAATTGCCGGATTGACCTGTTGACGCGGCCATATAAGCGGAGGTTGGGCAAGCCCCTTTTGCTGGTCGCTCAACTCAAGGTACTTGTGTTTGGTCCTTTCAACAAAATCTTTTCCTATGCCTTTTTTCACAACGCCCCCCCGTAGATTGGCCGGCATCCGCTTCCAACGGTAAGGTTTGGAATTCAACCCTTGTCATCTAATTATACGGGGTCTCGCTTTGAATTCAAAAAGGGCGCGTACTTCCTCGCGATGGCCGAAACTTGCCTAAATGCCTATCACTGATAAAATGGCATCGTGTCCTTACAACATCCCAGAGAGGATCCCATGACAGCAAGCACTGTTTCATCACGAATCCCTGTCCATGATGTCGACTGTATTTTTACCGATCGGTGGTCTCCGCGCGCCTTTAAACAGGACGCTCTGCCCGAACATCAGATTCAGGCCCTTTTTGAAGCTGCGCGCTGGGCCCCATCGTGTTTCAATGAACAGCCATGGTTGTTCGTGTATCCTGCCAACGCCCAGCATCACGAAATGTTTCTCGATCTGCTGGTTCCTAAAAATCGTCGATGGGCCTGCAAAGCACCGCTATTGTTATTTTTACTCGCACGACGGCATTTTGCCCAATCCGGAAAAGAAAATCGCCATGCCTTGTTCGATGCCGGAGCAGCCTGGCTGTCATTGGCCTTGCAAGCCAGACGTCTCGGACTCTATGCCCACGCCATGGCGGGTTTCGATCTGGAACGCTCCTATGAACAGTTGCAAGTAGACCCTGAAAAATACACCGTAGTCGCAGCCATAGCCATCGGTCGTCACGATAGTCCGGAAAACCTGCCGGAAGACCTGCTGGCTATGGAAACCCCCAATGACCGCAAAGCCCCCTCAGAGATAGCTGTCACAGCATGCCCGCTTATTGCCGAATAAAACCATACACCCACGGCCAGTAAGCGACCCAACGTTCCACTTCCACCCCTCTTTTACAAAAGGAGCACATCATGGCGAAAGATACGCATTACATCGTCGGGATCCATGTAGATGATCGCATCAAGCGAGCTTCGGATGTCCAACAGTTGTTGACCGATTACGGCTGCAACATCAAGACCCGCATCGGCCTGCATGAGGTGACGGGGCAATTCTGTGCAGGATTTGGTTTGATCCTTCTTGAAATGATTGGCGAACCGGTGAAAGTGAAGGAACTTGCGCAAAAACTTGATGCGATCGACGGTGTATCCGTGCAGCAGATGGTCTTTGATCACCCTTGATTCAACGCATACAAAACGAGGGCGGAAACACAGTCTCCGCCCTCGTTTTATTTTCAATGCAACCTTGGATCTTGTTTCAATCCATGACCTGGCCATCCCGAAAGGACCAGTGACGTAACTTGCGGGGCATGTGACTGCCGACGCCACCAACAAGCAACGCCGCCCACATCAGCGGTTCAGCGTATTGAATCCACCCATGCACAACCACGACGCAACCGATATGCAGCATAGCCATAACCCCGCGCCCCTGATAAGGCCAACGCCAGCTATGATAAATTTCAGAAGCCACCAACCCCAGACCGGTGCCGACAGTCCACCAGGCCCAGTAATGCAGAACCGGAACCGGTTGTTTGAAGACAACCCCTCCCAGCAAAACTCCTGCGACACCAATGTGCAGGCTTCGTAGAGCAATATCAACCCAGCGCGCCCAACCGGCCCGCTTTTTCTTAGCATCATCTTGCTGTCCGCCGTCCGCCATACCACACCTCCCGATTGAATTCGATATGAGTCAATCTCCACATGGAGCATTGAACAGTCTTACACCAAATGCTATCGCTAAAGCAACCTCGGATAACAATGTCTCCTTTGGAAGATGCCCCCTTGACCTGAACGGAAATCTTCGCATTTCGGAGCATCAGGAGTATTAGCCAGCCTCGTTGACCATCCCTGCAAAAGACCTTCATGAACAGACATGCGCTCTTACGACGTTTTAGCTACAGTCCAACATTACCATAAAAAAGAGGGCCTTTCCCATCGGGAAAGGCCCCCTTTTTACTTTTCAAACAATGTCGGACAACATCCCTCAGGGATAGCCATCCAAGCATTTACTTTCGAGATTATTCATCACGCTCGTAATCAACGATACGGGATGCGACGGTCTTAATGCTCAAAAGGTCTTTGTAGTTGATGTTGTTGCCCAGGTAGTTACCACCATCGGTACC
>DIKU01000058.1:31116-40643 GCA_002424645.1 Pelobacter sp. UBA5610
CCGGCGCCGCCCCAGAGAAGCTGGTTTTTAGCTGCTTCGATCGCCTCGTCAGTGCTGTTAAAGGCGATGTAGCCGAGAACCGGGGAAAGTTTTTCATGGCTGAACCAGTCCTCATGACCGATGCAGGTCAAAGGCACGAGAAGCAATTTGGCGTCCTCGGGTACCGTGATGCCAGCAAGTTTGGCAATAGCCTGGGGCGACTTGCCAACGATCTGCATGGCCGGAACGCCTCTTTCCTTGTCAAACATGACGGCTTCAAGCTGGGCCTTTTCTTCCGGCTTGACGAGATAAGCACCGCGCTCGATCAGCAGCTTCACGGCTTTGTCGCAGGTTTCCTTGTCGTCGAAGATCATCGACTGGTCGGAGGAGCAGATAGTGCCGTTGTCGAAGGTCTTGGAAGCGATAACGTTGTTGACCGCAACGCTGAGGTTGGCGGACTTGGAAACGAATACGGGGGTGTTACCGGCGCCGACGCCGATAGCGGGGTGACCGGATTTGTAGGCGGACTTGACCATGGCGTTACCGCCGGTGGCGAGAATCAGGTTCACGCCCGGATGGTTGAAGAGCATACCGGTGGCTTCAATGGAAGGAGTTTCGATCCACTGGATGCAATTCTTGGGGGCGCCGGCGGCAATAGCGGCGTCCAACATGATCTTGGCTGCTTCGGCGCTGCACTTCTGTGCGCGGGGATGGAAAGCAAAGATGATCACGTTACGGGTCTTCATGGAGATCAAAGACTTGAACATGACGGTAGAAGTAGGGTTGGTGGTCGGAGTGGCGGCCGCCAGTACGCCGAAAGGCTCGGCAACGTACTTCACGCCTTCTTCCTCTTTTATGACACCAACGGATTTTTTGTCCTTGAAGTACTCATAAACAATGTGAGCGCCGAGGTGATTCTTGATGGCTTTGTGGTCAGCGCGACCGATACCGGTTTCCTCAACGGCCATTTCGGCAAGCTTGACTTCGTTGGCTACGCTGGCCGCATCCATGGCCGCGGTAATCTTATCGACCTGTTCCTGGGTGTAGGTCTTAAATTCGGCGGCAGCCTTTTTAGCATTGGCTACCAATTGATCGATCATTGCCTGTGCCATACCTAATCCTCCTAGTCTTTGCTGTTGATTGTTCACCTTACCCAAACATCTAGAGAACGCACAAGTGCGACTCCGCACAGCAGATGCGTGCGGATAAACAACCCGAGATTATTTACGTTTTAGCTGTATGCACAGGCCAACCTTCCTGCACATACGGAACATGAGCAATATCGACATCACATATTGCAAAACCCAGCCAATCAACATCTGTCTTTATTGTGATTTGTGTAGAACATTGTATTACAGACGTGGATTTTTTTGCAACCTTGGTACTTATAACAGAGCACCTTATACCTTGCAAGCAAATTATTCCCTACCTGCCTGCCTGTTTTTTACCCAAAACAGAAGGATGTTTCACCCCTGTTTATCCCCATTCGAATCGCTGTTTTTCTCCAACAAGCCGCTTCGTTGCCCCCCCAAACAAGCCGATCGAAAAGCAAAAAAATGCGCGCCGGTCAGGAGGGAAAAAACCATGCGCGCGAAGGATTGGACTATGGTGGTTGCCAGTGAGTCCCATATGTCCTTCATCATATCAGCCCCTATCCATTTTGCAACCCGGAGACAATTTTTTCCTGCTATCCTCCGTGGGTCACCACCCGGCTTTTGCCCTGCAAAAAAACTTTCAAAACCGTGGTTTTTTTTGATCCATTTTATACTCGTTTTACTCCATTAGATATTGGTAATTCCGTATTTTAAGCATTTTTTTCGGTCTGTGATTTCAACTGTTTAGTGATAATCAAAAAATCGTTTCACGCATTTCCTGCAAAATACCGACGATCTCGTCTCGCATCGGCACCCAATCTCTTAATGGCTACAAGTGCCCCTCACTCCTGCAGTCCTGCTTCATTGAATATAAAAAAAGTCCGCACTTTCAGTGCGGACTTTTCAACCGTCCATGTGAAACAAAGAGAACTTTCAACACCCTGGTCCAAGCCCTGCGAACGAACCTGCGCCCCACCATTACAAAGCCTGGCTCAGGCGAACGGCCTGCGTTTATCCATCGTCGGACAGGCGGACGGGGCTTCCGGCAATCTTAAAACAAACCGCGCGCCTCGCTCGGTATTCTGGACTTCGATTTCCCCCTGATGGTGTTCGATAATGCGATGCACAATGGGCAAGCCCAACCCGGTTCCCTGCTTACGTGTCGTGAAAAAGGGGTTAAAAATATTGCGCAGGATATCGATCGGAATACCGCCTCCGGTATCCTCTATCTCCACGGCCACGGCACGATCCCCGCGCAACGATGAACCATAGACTCGGACGATCAACACTCCCCCATCGCGCATGGCCTGCCACGCATTATCGATAAGATTGACCATGACCTGACGAAGCTTCTGCTCATCGCCCTGAATAACCGAAATATCCTCGCTGAATTCTCTTACCAGTCGCACATTTGCTTCGCGAAGAGTATCCTCTTCAAGCACCAGCACTTCTTCAATAACTTTGATCAGATCGCAATCAGCAATACACAACATCTGTTTTTTGGAAAAACCCAGAATGTTGGTCAGCATCTCCTCCATACGTCGCACTTCCCGGACGATGATCTCACTATATTCCCGCATGGGAGAACCTTCCGGCAAAGATCGAGCCAATCGCCGTGCGAAACCACCGATGGAAACCAGGGGATTGCGCAATTCGTGGGTGACGGAGGCTGCAGTTTCACCCAAGGCGGCCATTTTTTCACCTTGAATAAGTCGCTCCTGTGTCTCACGCAAATCCCTGTGGGAGGTTTCCAGACGATTCAGCAACATGGAATTCTCCATGGCCTGTGCTGCCTGATTAGCGAACAGTTCGAGAAACCTGCGCCGCTCAACAAGCGCCGTCTGGGACATCCTGCTGCTGTCTACGACCAACACCCCAAGGGCGCGGCTGCGACCTCTCAACGGAACCAAAGCGCAGGAATTAAGAGCAAGTGTATCAGCTAATCGCCCGAAGGAACCCTGAAAGACATGCGTATCGGTAAGGAAAATGAGCTTATCCTGGGCCAGCGCACGTGCGAGGGGGTTGTCTTCTACCGACAAGGGTAGACGCTGCTTCACCACCAGTTGGCAAAAGGCATCCTGCCGCTGATTTTCCCGAATATCCTCCGTTATCATCGGTAGTTCCCACTCGACTTCGGCTTCTTCCCGGGGGAATAAATGACGGGCCGATATGCGAGTCACCCCGACCATGCCCTGCAAAACGCCACTGCGCTCATTGGTCAAAAACAACATGGCACGCTCAAAACCGCCGCCCCATGGGATGGTGACAGCCGACAGGATCAGGTGCATCAGCTCGTCAAGCTGCAAAGTTCCGTGCATGGCCCGGGAGATGCGATACAGCAAAGAAAATTCATGCAGCTTATGGGTATTTTCTTCAAGCAGGTGAGCCCGATCCTGAAAGGCTTCAATACGCTCAAGAGTTTGCGCTATTTGCACTCCCAAGCTATCGAAAAAGTCTCTGTTGCCTGCGGATGGCGACAACCCCAAGGCACCGCTATGCCCATCCTCCGCGAAAAACAGTGTCCCCATAATGCGATCCTGAAACAGTAGAGGCATGGCAATGACCGCATTCCGCGGGCCTTCCCCGCAGGCAAATGCCACTTTTCCGTTTTTAAGGATGGAGGAAGCAAGCTGGGACTCCATGTTTTCGAAAAGCGTCAGATCGCCCTGACGGTGCATGGCAATGCGCACCTGAGGCTGCCCCAAGACCGTCGCTCCGTGCATGGAACGCAAAATAGCACATGCCACGCCACCGCCTTTTTCCATAACAAGCCAAACGGCCTCCAGCACCGATGGCAAGTCAGTAGCGCCACCAAGGACTCTAGCAAGCTCGGACAATAAAACCATCCCCTGCAACTGCTGGCGATGATGGCAGTGTTCAAGGTGCTGCCGCACCAAACCGGCAAGGATCAGACTGATGGACGGTCCGAGAAGTTCGGAAGATGCATCCACAGGAAGAGGACCAGAGAAAACCAGGGTGAGCACACCGGGGGCGCGATCGGCGCCGACGGCAGGGAAGTGAAGAGCACCGATTTCCGGCGCGGCAATACAAGGGGTTGGTATTTGATCTGTGGTGTCAGATAGCGGCCATCCACAGGGGGGAAATGCGTCGGAGTCACTCGCGGACAGAAATCTTTTGCCGTGACTGGAAAAATTTTCCGGATACCAAAAAAACGCTCCCGCCAATGGCAAGGAGCGTTGCAGTAAACCTAATATATCTTTGCATTTTTCCAAAGGGGGAATCTGCGCACTGCTTGCATGGCGCAGAACTTCATGGAGGATCGAGTAACCATTGCAGACCATCGCACTCCCCGGACCAGTCATCCCTTTGGCAGAAAAATTAGCCGATCTTTTCCTTGCGCTCCTGCTCGGTTTTGCAGTCAATGCAAAGGGTCGTTACCGGACGAGCGCGCAAGCGCTCAACGCCGATCGGCTCTTCACAGCATTCGCACTCCCCGAATGTCCCCTGATCGATACGCTCAATAGCCTGGCGGATTTTCATGATCAACTTGCGCTCGCGATCACGAATGCGCAATTCGAAATTACGATCCGATTCCAGAGATGCCCTGTCGGTAGGGTCGGGAAAGTTGGTTTGGTCGTCGGTCATTTCCGATACGGTCTTGCCGGCATCCCGTAACAGTGTCTCCAACTGAGATTCAAGGAGCACCTTAAACTCTTTCAATGTTTCCTGATCCATGCAATTCTCCTTGTGCTATTTGAACTTGCAAATGTAAATGAAATCGATTGTCAAGTCAACTAAAATGGGCTATCAGCCTCCGGTGGTTAGCTGATGCCAGAAGATCACCAGCACCAAAGCAATCGCCAGCCAGCAGGACACGATATCGCCATAGCGCACCGGGGGCGCATCAGCCATGCTGCGCGTGTCATCATTGACGCTCTGCGCCGGTACTTTGGCAAGCAGAAGCTCAACAAGCTTTGAAAAACCACCATAAGCATTGGATAAAAGGATAAACTCCTCACCTGCACAGAGAGTCAGAAACACCCTCTTACGCAGCATCAGGGATTCCACCGCTGTCATATCGCAAAATCTCAGAGTTTTGGTTTGCCCCAGACGATGCAAAACGGCGCAGTCCTCATAAACCACCAACCGCCGGGACGAACTGACGCCCAGCAAGGCACCCAACAGCAAAATGATAAAACAAAGCAAACCTATTTTGATGCCGGGCTGGCCCTGAACAACGCAGAGGCCCGCCAGCATGGTCAACAATACCAGCAACACTCCAAGCGACCATAAAAACGCCCGGCGAATAGAGAACACCATCGGCATTTCAGGCTCCATGGTACTTGCCTTTCATTCTTCCTCCAGCCAGAACCCACACGGCGATCAAATCTGCCATACGGTCAATCCTGCCTTCTCTTTCCAGCCCAAAGCACCATTGCCTGACTTCTCTTTTCGAGGGCTCATAATTAAGGTCGGGATGACTAGCAAAACTATTCGCACGGAACATTAGCAGGAATTTCGCAGCATGCAACAGCCACCCACAATCTTCCCGTCATTCCTGGCGAAGAAAGGTACCGCTCTTCCCGCCATGTTTTTCCATCAAGCGTATTTCGGAGACCACCATCTCCTTATCGACCGCCTTGCACATATCGTAAATAGTAAGCCCTGCTGCGGCAACGGCTGTCAGCGCCTCCATTTCCACCCCGGTCTGTCCCGTGACACGCACCCTGGCCTCGATTTCAACCCTTCCTTCACCGGGAAAGGTGGTGAAATCGACGGTCACGGAGGTAAGCAACAGGGGATGACACAGAGGGATCAATTCGGGAGTTTTTTTTGCAGCCATAATGCCGGCAACACGTGCTACCGCCCACACATCCCCCTTGGCTACTTCACCGCTCATAATAAGTTGCAGGGTCGATTCTTTCATACGGACTTCACCACGGGCGACCGCAGTGCGGCTGGTGGCGGTTTTTTCTCCGACTTCCACCATCACCGCTTTGCCGTTTTCATCCAGATGGGTCAAACGATCACTCATCACTCCTCCTCAATCCGATTTGGCACCACCTTCTCCGACATGATTTGCAGAGAATCGCGGTAGGGGAAAAAAGCCAGGCTCACTGGTCCGGCACGTTCAACATTGTACATAAGGTCTCGCAACTCATCGGCATCCACATCCCGGGAACTGACGAAATCACGCGTCTGCAGCTTGAGTAACAACCTGGCCGGATCGCGTGTACCGCGCACCCCGGAAACGGCCAGAGTTCCTATTTCAGAGATAGCGTCCTCGACAGACACGGACTTTTCCGCAGCCATCTGCCGGTGATATGCCATAATCGCCAGATACTCGAAATCAGCACCCAGAGCAACGGAAAAATCCTGCGAAAACCACGCCAGACCGTTTCGCGGCGCGGTCAACACTTCGTATGGCAGATTCAGGGCAAAAGGCAAACCGGGACGCACTTGCCGGGCTGCGGCCCGCACCTCGGCAGCCAACCGCAAAAGGCTGCGGTTTTTCCAGCGAGCCCAATCGTAAAACGTCTCCCCGAGACGACTTACACGCACCTTGCCATCCGCATCCTTGCGCGTCTCGGGAAAAAGCTGTGCAGGGGACAGCATCCGACCGGTATCGCGCAAGCAAACACCCAGGGCAGCGCTGGAGAACCCCTCCGTCTGTCGCAACACCAGGTCATCCTGCAACAACACCCCATCGATATCGTAACGCGCCAGGTCCTCGAACAAAGTGGCCATACGTTGCCGCACCTCCGGACGAAAGGGGTCCAAGGCTTCGCAGGGCACGATCCGGCCACTGGCCGGATCGTAACGCCGGCCACACCAGGCATCCCCCTCGATCAACGGCGTACTGAGGGTGGTCATCCAAGCGAACACCTTGAGCCCGGCGGCATGGGCCAGCGTGGTTATCGAACCAAGAACATCGGCTACCACCGGAGCTGCTTCGGTGGAGAAATAAACACCGGATTCCCCCTGCGGTTGCACAAACGGGTAGTAGCGGTCGCCGGGGCGCTGAAATACCCGAAAAATCACGGTATCAAGCCCCATGCGGCGCATGCGCGCAAACTCGGCGGCCACTTCCGGGTAGTTGCGGCAGGGTAAGTAACTTACCTGCGCGGCACGGATGCGCGGAGCGGCCGTTGCCGGCGGAACCGCTGCCAGCACAAAGGTCGCCGCCAGCAACATCAGACATATGCCGCGCCACGGATGGATCATGTGAACACCTCGTTCAGAGCTTCTTCGACATTACGCACACCGCGCAACTCCATGCCCGGCGGGGCTTCAACCGTCTTGAGGCAACTGGCAGGCAGGTAACACCGATCAAAACCGAGTCGGGCGGCTTCACGCACCCGTAATTCCGGACGCGATACCGCCCTCACCTCGCCTGCCAGACCGACTTCACCGAACAGCATAAGCTTGGGTGGCACCGGACGATTCAGGTGACTGGAGGCGAGGGCCGCGATAACCCCGAGGTCGGCTCCCGGTTCGGAAAGCCGCACCCCGCCAGCGACATTGAAAAAAATATCCTGGCTGAGCAGCGACATTCCCACTTTTTTTTCCAACACCGCAACCAACAGCGCCACCCGGTTGGGGTCGATGCCGATGGCGGTGCGGCGTGGCTGACCAAAATTGCTCACCGAAACCAAAGCCTGCAATTCAACCAGTATCGGACGGGTCCCCTCCAGAGTCGGCACCACCACACTGCCGGCCGCCCCCTCGGGACGCTCGGCCAGAAACAACTCGGAAGGATTGAGCACTTCGGCTAAACCGCCCTCTTTCATCTCGAATACACCGATTTCATTGGTGGAACCGAAACGATTCTTGACCGCCCGCAGAATCCGGTACGGATGCCCGGCATCGCCTTCAAAATAAAGCACCGTGTCGACCATATGCTCAAGCATGCGCGGACCGGCAATAGCGCCATCCTTGGTGACATGGCCGGTAATAAAAGTTGATACTCCCTGCCCTTTGGCCAAGTGCATCAAGCGACCGGCACACTCACGAACCTGGCTGACACTGCCGGGGGCCGATTCCAGGTCGGCGGTAAAAATTGTCTGTATGGAATCAACAACCAGGAACCGGGGTTTAAATTCACGCACCCGTTCCAGAATGGCCTCAAGGGACGTCTCGGGAAGGAGAAAAAGATCGTTGGCGCTCACGTTGAGCCGCTCGCCGCGCATTTTAACCTGACGCATCGATTCCTCGGCGGTGACGTACAGCACCGGACCGGAATTAGCCAGACGGTCGACTGCCTGCAACAGCAAAGTGGATTTACCGATACCGGGAGCGCCACCGATAAGAATCAGTGAGCCCGGCACCACCCCCCCTCCAAGCACCCGATCCAACTCCGACAGCCCACTGGGGCAACGCTGTTCGGCAGTGGTTGCCACCTCGGACAGACGCTGCACCACGGTGGCCGCGCCACCGCCGCCAGAACGCGACACGGAAGGCGGCTCGCGGCGTTCCTCAACCATGACATCCCACTGGCCGCAATCCGGACAACGTCCAAGCCATTTGGGACTCTGGTAGCCGCATTGCTGGCAGATGTAGCAAGTCTTTATCTTCAAACGTTGTTCTCCTCGATAAGGGCGACATTCTATGGTCTTTGCCACCGGGTGTCAATGACGCCCTGCCCCTTCCGCAATCTCATTGCGTCTACGATTAGTAACAATGAAAACAACCTGCGGCTGGACTGGATTCCCGATTATCTGCTATATTAACCCTCTTAAGCACTCAAGAGGTCTCTCAACAACACAGAGCCTTTTTATCTCTAACTCAGTTTCAGGCTGGATAAGCATGTTTTCCAGATAGAAACTCACTAGCGAAGGACCCGTTGCAACCCATGTTGGAAAAACGCCTTGTAAACATATTGCAGGATATTGTCGGCAAAGAATACGTTTCTACCGAGCAAGCCGATCGCATCTGTTATTCCTACGATGCCACCCAGCAGCAGTTTTATCCCGATGTGATCGTCAAACCGGCGGACGCAGCGCAAATCAGCCTGATTCTTAAAATGGCCAATTCTGAAAAAATCCCCGTCTACCCGAGGGGCGCGGGCAGCGGCTTTACCGGCGGCAGCGTACCGGTCAAGGGGGGGATCGCACTGGTGCTTACCCGCCTGAACCGCATCTTGCGCATCGACCAGGACAACCTGGTCGCCGAGGTGGAGCCGGGCGTCGTCACGGCTACCCTGCAAAAAGCCGTTGAAGAGGTGGGGTTATTCTACCCGCCCGACCCGGCTTCCCTCAAGTTCAGCACCCTGGGAGGCAATGTGGCCGAATGTGCCGGCGGACCACGCTGCGTCAAATATGGAGTCACCAAGGACTACGTCCTCGGCATGGAAGTCGTTACCCCCCTGGGTGACATCATCCGTACCGGTGGCGAAACCATGAAAGGGGTGGTCGGCTACGACCTGACCAAGCTGATGGTCGGTTGCGAAGGGACTCTGGGCGTCATTACCAGAATCATTCTCAAACTGCTGCC
>DIKU01000058.1:40720-41827 GCA_002424645.1 Pelobacter sp. UBA5610
ACCCTCGAATTCATGGATGCCACGGCTCTGTCCTGCGTGCGCGAAAACGCCGGGCTCGATATCCCTGAAAATGCCCGCGCCGTGCTGATTATCGAAGTCGACGGCGAACGCGAACTGCTGGAACGACAAGCCGCTCGCATCCTCGAAATCGCTTCGCCCCTGGGCATTGTACACACCCAGATTGCCACCACTGACGAGGAAAGCGAAAAAATCTGGAAGGTGCGCCGCAGCGTCTCACCGAGCCTGCGAAAGGTCAATCCCGACAAATACAATGAGGATATCTGCGTACCACGCAGCAAGTTGCCGGAAATGATACGGGCCATCGAAGCGATCTCAAGTCGCCTTGAAATCCCCATCGTCAATTTTGGCCACGCAGGTGACGGCAACATTCACGTCAATATCATGGTCAACCGCTCCATCGAGGGACACGAGGAAAAAGCCGAAACGGCGATTCGCGATATTTTCGCCAAAACCCTGGAGCTGGGAGGAACCATGAGCGGCGAACACGGCGTCGGCACCAGCAAGGCACCCTACATCCCCATGGAACTCGATGTTGCCACGGTGGCGTACATGAAAACCATCAAGCGCGCGCTCGACCCGAACAACATCCTCAACCCGGGCAAGATCTTCCTGGAAGATCTTTAGCAGCCGGAATGAAACCCGCCGGAATGCCTCCGGCAGAAGATTTGACATCAACATCAGGCGGCCTGGCCGCATTAGTGGATAGCAAATGAGTAAACATCAGGAAATAGAAGACTACCGGCAACAACTCCGGGAATGCGTTAAATGTGGTACATGCCGGGCACACTGCCCGGTTTTCAAACAGGTACAGTCCGAAGCAGTGGTAGCGCGCGGCAAGATCTCCCTTGCCGAGGCTTTGCTGAACGACAAAATTGATCTTGACCAGCGCATCATCAGCGACATTTCCCAATGCCTGGCCTGCGGCCGCTGTGTGAAGAATTGCCCCAACCAGGTCCCCACGGACGAAATCATCCTGGCCCTGCGCCGGCGCATTGCACAGAAAAAGGGCCTCACCCTGTTCGGACGCGGAGTATCCACGGTACTGCAACATCCGCGACTGATGACCCTGCTGACCCGGCTCGGTCG
>DIKU01000058.1:41905-46121 GCA_002424645.1 Pelobacter sp. UBA5610
TTCCGGCAGCGGCACCCCGAGTTTATCGCGGGGAAGGCCGATAAGCCGCTGGTCACCTTCTTTACCGGCTGCATGATCAACTACATGATGCCCGAGATAGGCGAAAGTGTCCTGACCGCCCTTAAAGGACTGGGGATGAACATTCTCATCCCCAAGGATCAGGGCTGTTGCGGGCTGCCGGCTTTATGCGCCGGTGACGGTCCCGGTGCTGCCCGCCTGGCGGATCGCAACCTTGAGGCCCTCACCGCCCATAAGGCTGATTTTATCGTCACCGCCTGCGCCTCTTGTCACAGCGGTCTCACCAAGCACTTCCGTGAACTCGGACCGGACCACGCCCAACTGTCCGCAAAAGTTCTGGATATCCATGAGTTCCTGTACCAGCAGGGACTCGAGGAAACGCTTAGTTCACTGCCCCGCCACAGCAACCCGCAGCCGGTGACCTATCATATCCCTTGTCACCTGCGCAAAGACGGGTTAAAGGAAACCCCTCGCAAACTGTTGTCGGCTTTGCCGTCGGTGCGCCTGGTTGACATGAAACATGCCGGAGCCTGCTGCGGACTCGGTGGCACTTTTTCCGTCTATCATTACGACATCAGCAAACAACTGGGGAACATAAAAGCGGAAGGTATTCGCGACAGCGGGGCCGAGGTTGTAGCCACCGCCTGCCCCGGCTGCATCATGCAGCTGCAGGACACCATCAATCATGCCGGATTACCTCACCGGGTATGCCATGTCCTGGAACTGATCGCTGCCGAGCTGCAGAAGGTGAAAAAGAGCTAAGAAGTCAGTTTTGATTCCGGCGCGCAAGGCCGCTACTGAAGGGGGATTTGGCTGTGAAGAAGTTGTTTGTCTGGGGGCTGTTGCTTATGAGCATGGTATGGGCGGTTTCGGCACTGGCCGTGCCGTCCCATCGTTCTTTGACCTGGCCCGGTGGACAAAACGGACCTGTCACCTTTCAGGGGAAGACGCACCGACAAGGTTGCAGCGAATGCCACAAGGCCGGCATCTTTCCGGTCATGCGAAAAGGCGCTGAAACCATCACTATGAAAAAGATGCAAGCCGGCACCCAGTGTGGAGCATGCCACAACGGACATGCCGCCTTCAAAAGCACCGGCAATTGCTCACGATGTCATCACCCTGCCCAACCCCGCAGACAATGAGAACCGCGAAAATATCGGACGATTTCAGCCACCAATGCCATGCATGCGGCGCTTGCCCTGCCGGAAGTCTTTCTCGCCGATATGGTGGCGCTCCGGTTTGGCACAAGCTGCGTTACGCATGATCTCTTCCAACTCAGTATCGTCAGCATGGCGACGCAGGGCAGTGCGCAGATCAACCTCCTCTGTGGAAAACAGGCACGGACGTATACGACCATCGGCGGTAATACGCATGCGGTTGCACTCGCCGCAGAAATGTTCGGAAACGGCAGGGATAACCCCGATATGACCGGGGCTGTCTGCAAAATGGAACATGCGCGCCGGGCCCACAGGTCCCTGTCGCAGTTCAGGAAGAAGCTTGCCGACTTTTTCCAATTCTTTGATGATGTCTGCCGCCGGGAACATATTGTCCGGCGTATACTCGAGTCCACCACTGACAGGCATGAATTCGATAAAGCGAATTGCCCAGGGCTGATCAAGGGTCAAACGGGCAAAATCGGCAATTTCATCATCATTGACGCCACGGATCGGCACCATGTTGATCTTTAAGGGGGTAAGTCCAACCGCCTCGGCAGCGTGTAGC
The DNA here is from genome assembly GCA_002424645.1 of Pelobacter sp. UBA5610. GTDB lineage: Bacteria > Desulfobacterota > Desulfuromonadia > Desulfuromonadales > Syntrophotaleaceae > Syntrophotalea. The sequence goes on from DIKU01000058.1 coordinate 43,646, forward strand.
CCTTCGATAACCTTTTGCAATCCGGAGCGGCGGGTAATCTCCAGAAAACGGTCTTCACGCAGAGTATCCAGACTGACGTTGACACGGCTCAAACCGGCCTTACGCAAATCCGCCGCCATGTCCGCCAGAAGAATTCCGTTGGTGGTAAGGGTAATTTCAACCTTTTTGGAAAGAGACGACATGTCGTGTATAAAACCAACAATGCCCTTGCGCACCAGTGGCTCACCGCCTGTAATGCGGATTTTTTTTACCCCGCAGCGCACGGCCACCGCGACCACCCGCAGCATTTCCTCATAGGAGAGAACATCGCCATGGTCGACAGTTTCAACCCCTTCGGCCGGCATACAGTAACGGCAGCGCAAATTGCATCGATCGGTTACCGACAGACGCAGATATTCTATGGTACGCCCATAGTTATCCTGTAATTTACTTTTTCGTTTTTTCACAGTGGCAGTATCCCTGGCAAAACAGATTATGTATACAAAATGAAACTACGTTTTATCTCTATCGGTTAACAATATCACCAAAAAGCTCGGCAGAGCAAGGGGTATGACATAACCCTCGGAGCATGACCAGCGGACACGCCTTCGTTTTAACCCGGGGCAACAAACAACCCATGCACCCTTTCTTCCTGCAAGCAAAAGTTCGGAGGTTTATCACATTATGAGCAAAGCACTCGGCCTTCTTTCCGGAGGCCTCGACAGTACCCTCGCTGCCCTTGCCCTTAAACGTCAAGGCGTGGATGTTACCGGCATCGTCTTTGTGACTCCTTTTTTCGGTGCTGCCCGCGCACGGCAGGCCGCTCAAAAAATTGGGATTCCGCTCATTGTCGAGGAGATCGGCGAAATCCACCTTGACGTCTTGAAAACCCCCCGCTATGGATATGGAAAGAATCTCAACCCCTGCATCGACTGCCACGCCCTGATGTTTCGACTGGCAGCCAAACACGTCGAAAATGGGGAATTCGATTTTCTTTTTTCCGGCGAGGTTTTGGGCCAACGACCTATGAGTCAAAATTTCAACGCCCTTCAGATCGTGGCAAAACATGCAGGTTGCGCTGACATCATCCTGCGTCCACTGTGTGCCAAACTGCTGCCGGTAACCCCCATGGAAGAAAAGGGTCTGGTCGATCGAGAGCAGTTACTGGATATCCAGGGCCGGTCACGCAAACCCCAGGAGGAGTATGCACGCCAATGGGGCCTGAAGGAATACCCCGGCTCAGGAGGTGGCTGTCTGCTGACTGAAAAATCCTTTACCGGAAAATTGCGTGACCTGCTCGAACATCAACCTGACTGCACCGTGCATGACGTCGAACTCCTTAAACTTGGTCGCCAATACCGACTGTCGTCTGCGGCGAAACTGACTCTGGGCCGCAACCAGGAAGGCAATGAGGCCCTGCAGGCGGCAGTGCGACCAGAATATACATTGCTGCACGCTACCGTTTTTCGCGGTCCCACGGGCCTGGTAAGCGGTCAACCCAGCCAGGCCGACCTCGCTCTGGCCGCCGCGATTATCGCCGGCAATGGCAAAGGACGCGACGAAGCTTCCGTCCAGGTGCGCCTGCAAAAAGGGGACAAGGAGTCCCTTATTGAGGTTGCGCCGCTAAGCCAGGACCGCAGCCTTCTCCTGCAGGTAATCTGAAGGTTTCAACACACTTTACCAAGGTAAAACTATCAGCCTTGCAAACGCAAAAAAGCCCTCCGGAGAATCCGGAGGGCTTTTTACTATTACGCTGACAGAGGGTGGGGCAATTACATCATGCCGCCCATGCCGCCCATGCCACCCATGCCGCCCATGCCGCCAGGCATGCCGCCCATCGGCTCATCTTTCTTGGGCAGTTCGGCGATGCAAGCTTCGGTCGTCAGCATCAGGCCGGCCACGGAAGAAGCGTTCTGCAGCGCACTGCGAACAACTTTGGTCGGGTCGATAATACCGGCGTCGATCATGTCGCAATACTCGTCGGAAGCTGCATTGAAGCCATAGGTGTCGGCGCCGCCGAGAACCTGGTTGACCACGATGGAACCTTCGGCACCGGCATTGGCCGAAATCTGACGCAGAGGCTCTTCCAGAGCGCGCTTGACAATGTTGACACCCCAGTTCTGCTCACCGGGAAGGTCAAGTTTTTCCAGAACCTTGATGCAACGCAGCAGAGCTACGCCGCCGCCAGGAACGATACCCTCTTCGACGGCTGCGCGGGTAGCGTGCAGGGCGTCTTCAACGCGGGCTTTCTTTTCCTTCATTTCGGTTTCGGTGGCCGCGCCGACCTTGACTACCGCCACGCCGCCGACCAGCTTGGCCAGGCGCTCCTGCAGCTTCTCGCGGTCGTAATCGCTCTTGGTATCATCAATCTGGGTGCGGATCTGCTTGACCCGGCCCTGGATGTCGGCTTCGCTGCCGGCGCCGTCGATGATGGTGGTGTTTTCCTTGTCGACGACGATGCGCTTGGCATGACCGAGCATGTCGATGGTGGCGTTTT
>DIKU01000074.1:0-3022 GCA_002424645.1 Pelobacter sp. UBA5610
TACAGAACGGGTGGTTGGCGGTCCCCTGTTCGTGACCGATTATCCGGCCGACATCAAGGCTTTTTACATGCGCCTGAACGATGACGGCCGCACAGTGGCGGCCATGGACCTGTTGGTGCCGCGGGTGGGCGAAATCATCGGTGGCAGCCAACGCGAAGAGCGGCTGGATATCTTGCAGGAAAAGATGTGCAAAGTCGGCATCGATCCCCAGCACCTGGACTGGTATCTCGATACCCGCCGCTGGGGCAGTTGCCCGCATGCCGGGTTTGGACTCGGTTTCGAACGGTTACTGATGTATGTGACCGGCATGGAAAATATCCGCGATGTGATACCGTTTCCGCGCACGCCCGGTAACGCCAGATTCTAACCGGGAAGCTGTAAGCTGGGACAAGTGACAAGTGACAAGTGATAGAGTTCAGACAGGAGTAGATAGCGATATGGTGGAATACAAGGTGGTGGAAACCAGTCTGGTGACGGACGAATCCCTGCAGGAAATCCTGAACGAATGGACCTCCCAGGGGTGGCAATATGACGGCATGCAGTTCGCTATGCGCGAAGCCAGCAAGCGCCCGGCCATGGCTTTTGTGCTTTTTACCCGCGCGGCGGAAAAGCAGGCCTGAGACGTCAGTCGTCCCAATTCTCCTCGTCGCGATAGATGATCGTTTTTTTTGGATCCGAAGATGGAGACGCGCCGCAGAATTCGCATACCGGCACCACCGGTTCGTCTTCCAGGATTTCGTCGTAGGTCAGTTCAATCGGTTCGCCGGTGCAGGTGCAGTACCATTTGCGATAGACGGTCATGGTGGCTCCTTGGCAACATGGGCTTTATGTATCCGACCTGATTTAATTCCCTTACTTACATCATACCTGTAAAGTGGCAGCTGGCAAAGGGTGCCGGGTGCTGAGCCGAACCGGTAGGGTTCGATCCTCTCAGCACCCGGCACGTGTGTTTTAGTAGGCTAAACCCGTTTTTTTGCGCACCTTGCGCAGGATTTTGGAGGCCGCGTAACGCGCCTTCTGAGCGCCCTCTGCGAGGATACCCCGCAGGTGGTCCTTGTCCGCCAGCAGTTCTTCGCGGCGCAGGGTAAAGGGGGCGAAAAAGTCGCGCACCGTTTCGAACAGTTCCTGTTTAACCTCGCCGTAACCGAGACCTCCGGCCTGATAGCGCTGGCGCAGGGCTTGCTCCTGTTGTTTGTCCAGAAACAGCCGGTAGATCTGAAACACGTTGCAGATATCCGGGTTTTTCGGGTCCTCAACCGGAGTCGGGTCGGTAACGATGCGCATCACCTGCTTGCGCAGGGCATTTTCCTCAAGGAACAGATCGATGGTGTTTTTGTAGCTTTTGCTCATCTTCTGCCCGTCGAGACCGGGAATGGTGGCAACGTTGTCATCGATATCCGGTTCAGGGACCACCAGCACCTCGCCGTATTCGTTGTTGAATTTGATGGCGATGTCGCGGGCCACTTCCAGGTGCTGTTTCTGATCCTTGCCGACCGGTACCAACTCTCCTCCGTACAGAAGAATATCGGCTGCCATCAGCACCGGATAGGCAAACAGGCCATGGTTGGGTGCAATGCCCTTGGCGACTTTGTCCTTGTAACTATGGCAGCGTTCCAGCAGACCCATGGGGGTGAAGTTGGACAGGGCCCAGGTCAGTTCCTGTACTTCCGGTACGTCGGACTGCACCCAGAAGACGCTTTTGTCCGGATCGAGCCCCAGTGCCAGGAAGTTGGCGGCGGCTTCCAGGGTGCCCTTGGCGAGCGTCTTGCCATCCGGCACGCTGGTCATGGCGTGGTAGTTGGCGATGAAGCAGAACAACTCATGGTGTTCCTGGTAGTCGATCATTTTCTTCATCATGCCGAAATAATTGCCCAGGTGCAAAGAACCGGAAGGCTGGATGCCTGAAAGAACGCGCATGGGTGGTACCTCGTTGGTTGGGGTAAGCATAAAAAAAGCCGCGGTCGTATGGCCGCGGCTTTTGTTTGTTTATCCATCCGCGGACCGGCAGGTCCGCGACGCTCATTATCAAAGGCAGGCGCGCGAACCGGGAAAAGATGCGGTCCAGCGCCACCAAAGGCGATTGGTCGGATTAAGTTGTAAGGTCATTGTCTGCATAATGGCGTAAACCTAGCAGTTTGCCGTCATGGCGTCAATGCTCAAAATTACTTGCCGGGCTGCGAAGCACTCATGGCTGTGGCCAACTGCAGCAACTGGGACAATTCGATGCCGCTGTCCTTGAGGATCCCCATAAACACCGGAAACATCTGCAGCAGAAAACTGCTGTCCTGCATGGCGTCTCTGGCCAGTCCAGGCAGCGTCTCCAGGATAAAGGTTTTTTTGTCATCCGGACTCAGGCTGAATACGGCCTGCTTTAATTCTTCAACGGTCATTGTATGGCACAACTCCTTGATCATTCATAAAGGGTGGTTCGGTTGCAGGGGGAAATCCCCGGGGCCTACCCAAAGGCCACTTTGTAAACATCCTGATAATCGCGGGCAAAGTGGACGCTCAGGTCTGCCCGCAAATGGTCGGGTAGTTCGTCGAAGTCCTTGCGGTTGGCTTCCGGCAGAATTACGGTGGTAATGCCGATGCGCTTGACGGCGAGGATCTTTTCCTTGACGCCACCAATCGGCAGAACCTTGCCGGTCAGGGTCAATTCGCCGGTCATGCCGAGTTTTTTGATGACCGGCTTGCCGGTAATCATGGACAACAGCGCGGTCGCCATGGTGACGCCGGCCGACGGGCCGTCCTTGGGTGTGGCGCCGGCCGGTACGTGCAAGTGCACGAAGTGCTTGTCAAAAAACTCCGGATCGATGCCGTAGCCCTCGAGATGCGCCATGACATAAGAATAGGCGATTTCCGAGCTTTCGACCATGACCTTGCCGAGTTGGCCGGTCTGCTTGAAACCCTTGCCTTTGCTGGGCATGGCGGTCGCTTCGATCTGCAGGGTGGCGCCGCCCATGCTGGTCCAGGCCAGCCCTGTAACGACGCCCGGCACATCCTCGAATACCTCCTCTTCGGT
>DIKU01000074.1:3065-10451 GCA_002424645.1 Pelobacter sp. UBA5610
AAGCCCCTGCGTAATTTCCATGGCGGCATGGCGCATGATCTTCTTGATGCGGTTTTCCAGGTTACGCACCCCCGCCTCGCGGGCATAACCGTCGATGATGGCGTGCAGAGCATCCTTGCGGATCACAACCTGGCCCTTTTGCAGACCGTGGTTTTCCAGAGCTTTGGGAATCAGGTAGCGGCGGGCGATCTCCATCTTTTCTTCAAGGATATAGCCGGCCAGTCGAATGATCTCCATGCGGTCGAGAAGCGGCGCCGGAATGGTGTCGAGCTGGTTGGCGGTGGCGACGAACAGCACGTTGGACAGATCGAACGGCACGTCCAGATAGTGGTCGCGGAACGAGCTGTTCTGCTCGGGATCGAGCACCTCGAGCAGTGCCGAGGCCGGATCTCCCTGGAAGGAGGCGCCGATCTTGTCGATTTCATCGAGCATCAACACCGGATTGGCGGTGCCGGCGCTCTTCATGGCCTGGATAAAGCGTCCAGGCATGGCGCCGATATAGGTGCGGCGATGCCCCTTAATCTCGGCTTCGTCGCGCATGCCACCGAGGGAAAACCGGTAAAATGTCCGGTTGAGGGCGGAGGCGATACTCTTGCCGATGGAGGTCTTGCCGACCCCGGGCGGGCCTACCAGGCACAAAATCGAGCCGGAAATGTCACCCTTGAGCTTGCCGACGGCGATGAACTCGAGAATCCGGTCCTTGACGTCCTTGAGGCCATAATGGTCCCGATCGAGCACCCGCCGGGCGCGCTCGATGTTGTAGTTGTCCTTGCTGTGTTTACCCCACGGCAGGATGGTCAGCCAGTCGAGGTAATTGCGCGAAACGTTGTACTCCGGCGAGGACGGCTCGATCAGGCGTAGTTTTTCGATCTCCTCGTCAATGGCTTTTTGCGCTTCGGCGTTGGGGGTCAGCTTGGCCAGACGTTTTTGAAACTTTTCGATTTCGCTGACCTTGCCCTCTTTTTCCAGACCGAGTTCTTTTTTTATGGCCTTGAGTTGCTCACGCAGGAAAAATTCACGCTGCTGGGCGCTGATCTTCTGTTCGATCTGTTTGGAAATCTTGGTCTGCAGGCGCGATACTTCCAACTCCTTTTTAAGCAGCACCAGCACCTTGTCGATACGCTTGCGCACGTCGATGGTTTCGAGGATCTCCTGCAGCAGTTGTCCGTCGCTGGCGGTCAGATTCGCGGCGAAATCGGTCAGCCGTCCGGGATCGTCCATGCTCTGGCGGTTGAGGAACATTTTGATCTCTTCGCTGTAAAGCGGATTGATCTGCACCAGTTCCTTCAGCGCGCTGATGATCGCCATGGAGTAGGCTTTCAGCTCAGGGTTGACCGACAACTCGGTGGCGTAATGGTATTCCACACGCGCAAACATGCCCTCGTCCGATTCGGTCAGTTCGCGAATGGAAAAACGTTCCAGGCAATTGACCAGCAAATGGATGCTGTCGTCATCGGAATGCAGAACTTTCATGATTCTTCCGACCACGCCGAAGTTATGCAGGTTTTCCTGGCTGTCAGGCTCTTCGACTTCTTTTGCCAACACCAGTCCCATCATTTTGTTCGGCGTATCCACGGCGCGTTTGGCCAGGGCGACATGCCGGGCGCCGGTAAACACCATCGGTGTAAGAATCCCGGGAAAGGCGGGGCGCGGCCGCAACGGAATAATCGGAATCGTTGCAGGCAGCAGATCGGAAGCCACTACCAGGCCTTCCTGGGGTTCTTCCGAATCGTCGGTATCTTCAGGGCTGAAGTCAGCCTCTATAGGTTTGTCTTGTTCCTCTTCAATGTTGTCCCGGTCTTCAGTCATGGTGAGGTCTCCTTGTGGGGTGTCGGGATATAAAGGGCAACCTAATCATTAAGCGGACGGTTGTCAACCGTCGTGCAGTACACATCTTGTGGAACCTTCCGGCGGTCTTTTCGTGACGGCCATAAGCAAAACATGGCGTCGCCGGCAAAAGACCCTGTCAGGGTGGGACGTCGTCCTTTCATGGTCGATTTGCTCGATGACAAGCTCTTTTTCGGATAGCAGCGCATGGGTAACGAGTTATTCAAAAAAAGCAGGTTAGTCATCTGTAAGAGAATTAAAGGATATTTTGATTGAGGTTAAAAAGCAAGCAGCAAAGCTCCCCTTGTTTTGCATAGTTAGCCATGGAAACGGCTCTGTTTCAGGCCGCCGGATATCTGTCCGGCCTTTTGCCGCGGTTCTCCTGGCACTCGTTTGCTGCGATTGCTTTTTAAGGACGTGTGGGATAATGTTGAAACTCGTATCGTACCGGATATTCATGCAGTTTTGATTCGAGGGAATTTAATTCATGGCTGACCAGCTCAAACGCATCTACCTTATCGATGGTTCTTCATATATCTACCGGGCCTACTACGCCATCCGCCAGCTGTCCAACTCCAAGGGGGTGGCGACCAATGCCGTATTCGGCTTTACAAACATGCTGCTCAAGGTGGTTCGTGACGAACGGCCCGACCATCTGGCGGTGATTTTTGATGCCAAGGGACCGACATTTCGTAAGGAAATTTACCCTGAATACAAGGCGAATCGCTCCGCCATGCCGGAAGACCTGCGCCCGCAGATCCCCATTATCAAGCAGTTGGTGCAGGCTTTCAACATGCCCGGGCTGGAGCTGGAGGGCTTCGAGGCCGACGATATCATCGCCACTCTGGCGCGGCGTTTTGCCGAACGGGGCATGGCGGTGACGGTGGTGACCGGCGACAAGGATCTGATGCAGATCGTCAACGAGCAGGTGCGCCTGCTCGATACCATGAAAGACCAGGTGGTGGGCCTGCCTGAAGTGGCCGAGCGATTCGGCGGTACCCCCGACAAGGTGGTGGAGGTGCAGGCGCTGGCCGGCGACAGTTCCGATAATGTGCCGGGAGTGCCGGGGATCGGCGAAAAAACCGCACGCGACCTGATCGCGCAATTCGGCACGCTGGAAAACCTGCTGGCCAACATCGACCAGGTGTCGGGCAAAAAACGCCAGGAAAATCTGCGTCAGTACGGTGAACAGGCCCGTTTGTCGAAAACCCTGGTTACGCTGAAGGATGATTTGCCGCTGGAACTCGATTACGACAATTTCGCCCTTAGCGAGCCGAACCGCGAGGCACTCACGACCCTGTTCAAGGAATTGGAGTTTCACAAGCTGCTGCAGGAATTTTCCAGCGATGAGCGGGCCAACGGCGAGGGGTACCGCACCGTTGCCGACGAGGCGCAGCTGGATGAGCTGGTGCGCGCCCTGAAACAAGCCGGACGCTTCGCCTTCGACACGGAAACCACCAGCCTCATCGCCACCCGTGCCGAGCTGGTCGGCCTTTCGTTTGCGATCAAGCCCGGGGAAGGCTGGTATCTGCCGGTGGGACATCGCTACCTGGGGGTGCCGGAGCAGCTTGATCGCACTCTGGTGATCGACAGGTTGCGGCCGTTGATGGCCGATCCGCAGTTGGCCAAGATTGCCCAGAACGCCAAGTACGATCTACTGGTGCTGCGTCGCGCCGGGCTGGAGGTGGCGGGTCTGAGCTGCGATACCATGCTGGCCTCCTATCTGGCTAATCCGGCGGCGAAATCCCACGGACTCGACAATCTGGCCGCGGAGTTGCTCGGCTATCGAACGATCAGCTACGCCGAGATGACCGGCAAGGGAAAGAACCAGATCGGGTTCGAAGAGGTCGAGGTGGAAAAGGCCACGGTTTACGCGGCCGAAGATGCCGATATTACGCTGCGTCTGGCCGACAAGTTGGAGCCGCAGTTGGTTGAAACACAGCAGGACCAACTGTTTCGTGAGCTGGAAATGCCGCTCGTGACGGTGCTGACCGATATGGAGTGGCAGGGGGTGCGCATCGACCCTGATTTCCTGCAGGGACTGTCGACGGATATGGAGGCGCGGTTGGCCATCCTGGAAAAAAATATCCACGAACTGGCCGGCCGGCCGTTTAACGTCGGTTCGCCCAAGCAACTCGGCGAGGTGCTGTTCGAGCATCTTAAACTTCCCCGCGGCAAAAAGACCAAAACCGGCTGGTCCACCGACGTCGAAGTGTTAACCGACCTGGCGGAGGAACATGATATTGCCGCGCAGGTGCTTGATTATCGCTCCGTCGCCAAACTCAAGAGTACCTATTGCGATGCACTGCCCAAATTGATCAATCCCGAAACCGGCCGCATTCATACGTCGTTCAATCAGGCAGTGACCGCTACCGGACGGCTATCTTCCAGTGATCCGAACCTGCAGAATATCCCCATTCGCAGTGAAGAGGGGCGTCGTATCCGCGAAGCCTTCGTGCCGGCCGAGGGGAATGTGTTGCTGGCCGCCGACTATTCCCAGGTGGAATTGCGCATTCTGGCACACATGGCCGACGAACCGGCCCTCAAGGAGAGTTTTGCTCGCGGCGAGGATATCCACACCCGCACTGCCAGCGAAATTTTCGACGTGTTTCTGGAGATGGTCACGCCGGATATGCGTCGCCAGGCCAAGACCATCAATTTCGGCGTACTGTACGGCATGAGCGCCTTCGGACTGGCCAAGTCCCTCGGCATTGGCCGCAAGGAAGCGCAGACCTATATCGATCATTATTTTGCACGTTATCCACGGGTCCTGGCGTTCATGGAGACCAAAAAAACTGAAGCCCGCGATAAACTGTATGTCACAACCCTGCTAGGGCGGCGTTGCGCGGTGCCGGAGATCGCCAGTAAAAATGGTGCGATTCGTGGTTATGCGGAGCGCAATGCCATCAATTACCCGATTCAGGGCTCGGCGGCCGATATCATCAAGGTTGCCATGGTGCGGATTCATGAGCGCCTGCGGGCCGAAAACCTGCAAGCCAAGATGGTGTTGCAGGTGCATGACGAACTGGTGTTCGATGTGCCCGTCTCGGAACAGTCCGCTGTGGAAAAACTGGTACGGTGGGAGATGGAGCATGCCGTGGAATTGGATGTGCCGCTGCTGGTCGATATGGGGGTTGGGCGCAACTGGCGCGAAGCGCACTGATTGGTTATGGGCGGCCCGGCTGCCCGTTGATTTCCGTTAAGGAAAAGATCCGGTTTCGGATAAATTGATTGTCGTCATCGGGGGCGCAGCATGAAGTTGGCACGCCGCAAAGGCTTGCTATCGCTGGTTATTTTTCTGCTCATCCTTTCGGGGCTGGTGCTGGGGACGGTATGGCTGTTTTCCGACCGGTTCCTCGATGGTATGGTGCGTCCACGTCTGGAGCGTCTGGCGGCCGAGCGGCTTGAGGCCGAGGTGGCGGCCCGCCGGTTGGTCTGGGAGGACGGCGGGCTGACCCTCACCGGTCTGTCGGTGCGTCGCCCCGACCGCTATAGCGCCACTTTGGCGCGAATGCGGGTAATCCCTACGCTGCGTGATCTGTTGCGGCGGCGCCTGACCACCGTTGAGTTCCTCTCGCCCGACATCGAAATGATCCCCGGGCCGCCATCCGATACCCCTTTCGTTATCCCCGCCGAGCTGCCCTTCACCATTGGCAGCTTGAAGGTGCGTGATGGTCGCTTCGCGTATGCCCATCCCATTCATCCTTTGACTTTTCATGACCTCAATTTTTCACTGCGCGGTGGCACCGAGTTCGATTTCGCCCTCAGCGGTCGCTTGATGGCAGATATCCCGATCGCTATCCAAGCCCGCGGAGCGGGGCTCTGGCGCCATGGTTTGCGGCTCACCGTGTCGTCGCTCAGATGGCAGGAGCGGGCACTGTTGAGGGAGCCGGTGACGTTGTCTCTGCCGGCCGGGAAAGGCGGCGGCCGTCTGCGGGTAGCGCTTGATGTTGGCACTGTCACGCGCAAAGACCTGGAAACCTGGATGGCGGTGTTTGCCTTTTCTTCGCCTTTGCCCCCGGTTTTGGACTTTTCCCTTAACGATTTGCGTGTTTCGGCTGATTGGCGCCCTGGAAGTCTGGACGCCAGTTTGTCCATGGCGACGGGGCAGCTGCGGTCTCCCGATTTCAACCTGCCGCTTGCCTCCCTGGGGCTTGCAGCCAAGTTAAGGAATGGCCACTGGCAGGGAACCGGGTCGTTTGTTCTTGAGGGGGGCGCGGCCGGAGCTCTGCGGTTTAAGGCTGGGGCGTCGGCGCAACAGGCGACGTTGGCCCTGTCGGTGGATGATCCCATGCGGTTGCAACAGCTGGTGCTGGGGCGTGTTCCCCTGCCGGTGGCGGGCGCCGCCGATCTGGAAGCCGAGGGGGTGTTGCAAGACGGTGTCCTGTCGCTGTCCTATGCGTTGCAGGGAAGGCCCGTTCGCCAAAGGTCTGCCGGGGCCAAATTCGATATTTCCGCGCTGACGCTGAAGGGGACGCTGCAAAATCCCCAGGGGCGCTGGCGTGGCGGTGCAAACGCGTTGCTGGCCGGCAAGCCGGTGGCAAGCCTGTCAGGCGATATGCGGCAGCTGCGGGTCGAACTGGCGCCAACCCCTTGGTCGCGTTTGCGGCGACTGATGACGGATCAACGTCAGCCGCCGTGGTTGCTGGATGCGCAGAAACTAGCCGCCAAAGCGCTGCTGACCCGTGACAAACAAGGCTGGCAGGCCGATGCGACGGTAAGTGCCGGTCTGGTTGCGACCAAGCAGGGAAGCTTGCGTGACGTGGCTCTGACCGGGCATGTTGCTCTCCGGGGACAACGTATCCGGTTGTCTGCCGGAAGTGTGCGCACGCGTCTTGCCCACGACCGGTTCGGTGAAGGCGCCTTGCAGGCCCGCTTCGAGGCACGTTTGGAACGGGATGCCTGGCAAGTGCGTTTTGCGAATCTCGATCTTGGGCCGATGGATCTGATGAGTTCCGATGGGCTGGCGGGTGTGGCGGGCGGGCGTGTCCATCTGCAGGGCCTGGTTTGCCAGGCGGGTTCCAGGCAACCTTTGGAAATGCGCGTGGATGGCCGGGTCTCCGCTATTGAGGCGTTGTGGGGCTCCTGGTACGGGGAACTGGGTGACCTACCGGTTGATGTGTCGGTGTTTGGCAGTTGGCACCCGGAAAAATCGTGGCTGGAGTTGATCGACCTTAAGCTGGATATCCCGGGGATGGCCAGGATCCGCGCCCAGGGGGGTCGTCTGGCCGCTAGTATGAGTCTTAACGGTACCCTTAAAATTGCCGACCTGACCAAGGCCTGGGACGGTCGGGGGCGAGACCTGGTGCGTGAACTGCGTCCTGCGCTGGCCGATCTCGGCCTGTCCGGCTCGCTGGAGACCGATATTGCGCTGACCGGTAAGCCAGGCACTTGGCATCTGCGGGGTGAAACACGGCTGCGAAATCTGTCGGTCAGTTGGCCGCGGGCCAGATTGACGGTGCAAGGCGGACATGGTCGGATCCCTCTGGACCTCGCGCTGCCTGTTGCCGATCTCTCCGCACAGGCGCCGCTTCGCGGGCAGGTGTCCTTTGACCAGGT
>DIKU01000074.1:10642-15636 GCA_002424645.1 Pelobacter sp. UBA5610
ATGCAGGGATCCATCAATGCCGACCTGGGACACATCCGTTATGCGGACGGAGTTTTACATTCGGACGGCGAATTGCGCATCGAGGCGTTCGGCGGCAACCTGCGACTGAGTAACCTGCAACTGGATCCTTTTTCGCTGGGGCTACCTCAATTCAAAGGCGATATCGAGCTTTCCGGCATCGATCTGTTCCTGTTGACCCAGACATTCGCCTTTGGCGCTATCAATGGGGTGGTCGACGGGAAAGTGCATGGCCTACGGCTGTACGGCGCCACGCCGTCCCATTTTTCCGGGCGACTGGAAACCCGTTTTGAAGGAAAGCGTAATATCAGCGTCAAGGCGTTGAATAATCTGGCTATTCTCAGCCAGGGTGGATTGTCCGCGGCACTTTCGCGGGGTGTTTACCGGTTTATCGACTTTTACCGTTATCGCCGTATCGGCATTCAGTGTGAGTTGTCGGAGGACGTCTTTACCCTGCATGGCAGCGCCCGTCCAAACAGCCGGCGGTACCTGGTGGATGGCGGTGTGCTGCCACCCAAAATCGATATCCTGACTTCGGAGCAGCCTATCTCCTTTCGCGAGATGCTGCGACGCCTGAAGCGCCTTGACCGCGCCGGCCGGCGCAACAATTGATTTTGTCCGGTTCCGGCGATATAGTGAAGTGACGTTAAAGAAGTTGAAACCTTAACCTGGATTGCGATTGCGGAGAGGATCTATGAAAAAACGTTCTCTGGTTTGTTCGATGCTGGTTCTTTGCATGGTGGCAGCTTGTGTGACCATCAATATCTATTTCCCTGCCGAAGAGGTGCGCAACGCGGCAGACCGTATCGTTAACGAGGTCTGGGGCGAACGAGACAGCCAACCTGTACCGGTCAAGCCGGAACCGTCTGCCGACACTGGACCGACCAGCCTGCTGCATATACTTGTCGGTCCTTCCACGGCCTGGGCAGCAGGGGGCATCAATGGTGAGGACATCAATATCACCACCCCGCAGATTCGCGCCATTAAGGATTCCATGAAGCAGCGTACCGGTGATTTGCGTCCCTATCTCGACGGTGGGCAGGTTGGTATCGGCCAGGATGGTCTTCTCAAGGTCAGAACCACGGAAGGTCTCGACCTGCGCGGGCGTGGACAGGCACAGCGCCTGGTGAATGCCGAAAATCAGGATCGTCTGCGTCTGTATAGCGAGATTTCCAACGAGATCGCCAAAAATCCCAACCGTACCGCTACTCCTGCGCAGGTACAGGATGTCTTTGCTGACTCCTGGCAGGCCCAGGCGGCAGCCGGCTGGTACCTCGAGAAGGGTGACGGCAGCTGGCAGCGTAAGTAGTTTCTGCCCGTGCAAGACCGAGGCTGTCTGCCGGAAGATTACCTTTCGTGCAGACAGCCTCGTTCCGTCGGGGAGGCGTGATATGGCGCGACGAACAAAGCATGGAGAACGGGGCAGCACTCTGCTGATGGTGTTGGCGGCCATTGTGATCATGGGTTTGACTGTGGGGGTTGCCGGCAGTTCCTGGAAAACCATCGTGCAACGGGAACACGAGGAAGAGTTGTATTTTCGAGGCGATCAGTACCGGCGGGCCATCGCTGATTTCCATGCTGCCTGGGGCGTCTATCCGAAACGGCTGGAGGAATTGCTTGAGGATCGACGCGCCCTCTATGTGCAGCGTCACCTTCGACGCTTATATCCGGATCCCATGACGGGGGCACCGTTCGAGTTGGTGCGTGATGATGCCGGGAGCATACGCGGGGTTTATAGCGCAGATGGCGGCATGCCTTTCCGCCAGGACGGTTTCCCCGCCGAATACGACAGCTTTCGCAAGGCAACCAGTTATAGGGACTGGAAGTTCGTGTTCGAACCGGGGCAGGAGGATGCTCAAAACGGAGTGGAATCGCCCCGGTAAGTGTGCCCAAAGCATTTGCTAGCGTTGACACGGAATGAACCGTGGTGTTATCTTCTCATGTTTTGTACATGTTTTTATGAGAGGGGGCGCCATGGATCAGAAACTGCAAATGCTTCTGGAGACGGTTAAAAAACTTATCCGGCGCGGAGCTTACGCAAACCTCACCAAAGTCCTCAGTAAAACACATCCTGCCGATGTGGCTCACCTGTTTCCCTCCCTTACACCCAAGGAACAGCAGACGCTGTTCAATCTGATCGAAGATACCGAAACCGCTGCCAGCGTACTGTCGGAACTTGATTACGTAAGCGGCGCCCAGTTGCTCGAAAAGATCAGCCAGGAGGCCATCACTGAAGTTCTTCAGGAGATGCCGTACGACGACGCCGTTGAAATCATCCGTAACATGCCCGAGGAGATCGCCGAAGAAATCCTCAGCACCATGAAGGATGAACATTCGGAAGAGATCGAGCAGCTGTTGAAGTACGACGAGGACACTGCCGGCGGCATTATGTCGACGGAGTTCTTCTGTCTGACCGAAGATACGACCGTACAGCAGGCCATCGATGCATTGCAGCAGGCCAAAGATGTGGAGATGGTGTTCTACCTGTATGTTGTCGACCGCCACAATCATCTTGTCGGGGTACTGTCGCTGCGCCAGTTGCTGATGGTGCCTCCATCCAAAATCCTCAAGGATATCATGGTCACGGATGTGATCAGCGTGCGTACCGACAAGGACCAGGAGGAAGTTGCGCAACTGGTTGCGCGGTACAATATCCTGGCCTTGCCGGTCGTGGACGAATGGAACAAGTTGGTCGGTCTGATTACCGTCGATGACGTCATCGACGTCTTGCGCGAGGAAGCCACGGAAGATATCTACAAGATGGCCGGCGCCAGCGAGGAGGAGTTGCTTTACGGTGACAAATCCTTCCAGGTTGCCCGGCTGCGCTTGCCATGGCTGATAACCAATCTGTTCGGTGGCATCATCACCGGTTATCTCATGTGGCGTTTCAAGGTCACTCTTGAAGCGGTTATTGCCCTGATCACCTTTATTCCGGTTATCACCGGTATGGGCGGAAATGTCGGCGGGCAGTCGGCAACCATCGTGGTGCGTGGTTTTGCGACCGGCGCCATCGACTTTTCATGTCTGCGCAAAGTCTTCTTCAAGGAATTGCGGGTAGGTGTGATTATGGGAACAGTGTGCGGGTTGACCGTCGGGCTGGTGGCTTACCTGTGGCACCATAATATTTATCTGGGACTGGTGGTCGGGTTGGCCATGGTCTCGGCCATGACTGTGGCGGCGACCATGGGGGTCATGGCGCCAAGTTTTTTCAAGCGCGTCGGTATCGACCCCGCCATTGCCTCCAGCCCGTTTGTGCAGACGGCCAACGACATTACCGGCATCCTGATCTATTTCGGTACCGCCACGCTGTTTTTGTCGCATCTTCATTGAAACGCCAAAGGGGCTTGTCTGGGGGCTTTTTTCTGAGTTTATACCTGTTTGTATGCGGCTCTGCCATGCGGTTGCTGTGTTCCATGGGCGATAACAAGTGCTGTTTGTAAAAACCGGGATGGTGGTACGGGTTTGTGGCTTTTGAATTTAAGGAGCTTATCTGGTTTTTGCCGGTGAGAATTTGGGAGGTACGCTGGCGTCATGGAATCCTATTCTTCGGATGCAGTGATCCTGCATCATCTGGATTACGGCGAGGCTGATCGCATCGTCACTTTTTTCAGTCTTGAGCGCGGCCTGATCAAGGGCTTTGCGCGTCAGGCCCGCAAAAGTCGAAAGCGCTTCGGTGCGGCGTTGGAGCCGTTTTCCACTGTTCATGTTCGGTGGCAGGCTCAGCGGAGCGCAGATCTGGTGACGATTCAGGAGGCTGATCTTATCGACCTGCGCAGTGGGTTAAGACATGAT
Organism: Pelobacter sp. UBA5610; assembly: GCA_002424645.1. Lineage (GTDB taxonomy): Bacteria > Desulfobacterota > Desulfuromonadia > Desulfuromonadales > Syntrophotaleaceae > Syntrophotalea. The sequence continues at coordinate 14,453 of DIKU01000074.1, forward strand.
CTGCTGGCATTGGCGCTGGCTGCGTACGGTTGTGAATTGATAGAAAATCTGCTGGGCGAAATCGGTCCTCAACCGGAGGCCTATCAGCTTTTGAACGCTTTTCTCAATCATGTTCATCGGCAAGGCGGTTCGCCGGATGCCCGCCTTATATTTGAGTTGCGTATGCTTAACCTCGCAGGTTATGAACCGCATCTCCTGCATTGTTCACGATGCGGGGGGCCGGTATGTACGGAACAGGTGGCTTTTTCCGCTTCTCTAGGTGGCGGTCTTTGCCTGGAATGTGCCAGCGGAACGGATGTGCAGCATCTTTCACCTCTGTCTCTGGGATCGCTGTCACGCATCCTTCAAGCACCACCTACACTTTTCGAGGGTTTTCGTTTCGGCCCGCAGACTCTGCAGGAGGGCGGCAACGCGGTGACTTCAATGCTGAAGAGGCACCTGTGTCGACCGATCAAATCGCTCTCCTTTCTCGACCAGTTGTCCGAAGGAAGCAGGCGCGTTGCCGCTATACGCTAGAAGCCCTGATGAAACGGGATGCGGGGATTCCTGTTCTGCAAAAGTGGTATGGAAAACCCGTTCCTGATCTGGAGAAAGCGGCTTTTCTGTGCACGTGATCGCCGTAGTCATATTGAAGTAGTTGTTTTGTTTGTTTTTTTGAGTTGCAGGTCAGATTGCCGTAAGAAAATTGCCGCGCGCTTGAGCCTGTTGCGGGCCCAATAGTTACCGGGTTGCGCTGTCAAACGGGTTGACAGATTTGGCGCAATCAGGCTAAGCTTGCCTGCTCAAATGATCGTATATCCCGAACCCGGTGGAAGTGACCCATGAGTAGGGTTGCCGCTGGTCGGGCCTGGAGGTTTTGTGACTTTTCAAGAACTGATCCTTGCTTTGCAGAATTACTGGGCCAAGCAGGGTTGTATCATCCAGCAGCCCTACGATATGGAAAAAGGCGCGGGGACCTTCAATCCCGCTACGTTCTTGCGTGTTCTCGGTCCAGAGCCGTGGAATGTGGCCTACGTCGAGCCATCCCGGCGTCCGACCGATGGACGCTATGGTGAAAATCCCAATCGCCTTCAACATTATTACCAGTTCCAGGTCATCATGAAGCCTTCGCCCATGAACATCCAGGAACTGTACCTCGATTCCCTTAAAAGTTTCGGTATCAGTCCCTCGCGACACGATATCCG
>DIKU01000074.1:15713-27353 GCA_002424645.1 Pelobacter sp. UBA5610
GGTATCGATCTGAAACCGGTCTCCGCTGAAATCACCTATGGCTGTGAACGCATAGCCATGTATCTGCAGGGTGTCGATAATGTTTATGACCTTGAGTGGATAGATGGCATCAAATACGGGGATGTCCACCATCAGTCCGAGGTGGAGTTTTCGACTTACAATTTTGAAGAGGCCGATGCCGGCATGCTGTTTCAGCTCTTCGATATGTATGAAAAGGAATGTACCCGCATCGTCAAACGGCAGCTCGTGCTGCCCGCCTACGATTTCGTGTTGAAGGCTTCGCACGCGTTTAATCTGCTGGATGCGCGGGGCGCCATTTCCGTGACGGAGCGGGCACACTATATCGGCCGGGTGCGTAATCTGGCGCGAATGTGTGCCGAAGGCTATGTGGCCCAGCGGGAGAAACTCGGTTTCCCCTTGATCAAGGGCCGGTAAATTCCTTGCACTAAGGTAACCGCGCCACGGAAAATCCGTTTTCCGTGGCTTGCTTTTTTTGAGATGATGGAGCGCTCATGTCTGCTGAACTGTTCCTGGAAATTGGCACAGAAGAAATTCCCGCCGGATTTTTACCTCCGGCCATGGCTGATCTTGAACGGCTGATGCGCAAAGAACTCGAAGCCGGTCGCATCGGTTTTGAGGAGGTTCGAACCTTTGCCACGCCGCGCCGTTTGGTTCTGGCGGTAAGTGGTGTGGCGCTCGAGCAGGCCCGCCAGGAAGTAACGGCTGCCGGTCCTTCCGTGGCTGTGGCGTTCGATGCCGACGGCAATCCGACCAAAGCGGCGCTGGGTTTTGCCCGGGGCAATGGTGTGGAGGTGTCGGATCTTGAGCGTCGGCAAACCGACAAAGGCGAGTATCTATATGTTTCCAAAGTCGTTGAGGGCCGCCCGACCAGCGAATTGCTGCCCGAACTGCTGCCGCGCATAATCGATGCTATTCCGTTCAAGAAATCGATGCGCTGGAAGGATCTCGATATCCGTTTCGCCCGGCCCATGCACTGGATCGTGGCATTGTTCGGCGGCCAGGTGGTTCCCTTCAGCTACGGCAATCTGAACAGTGGCAATGTGTCTTACGGTCACCGCTTCATGGCGCCGGGAGCGTTTGAAGTCAGCAGTCTGGACCAATATCTTGCAGACGCCGAAAAACAGTTTGTGATCGTCGACCCGGCCCGCCGCCGCCAGCTCATTGCAGAGCAGCTTGACGAAGTTGTCGGCCGCACCGGGGGCAAGCTCAACCCGGATGATGATCTGCTCGACGAAGTTGCGTTCCTGGTGGAGTATCCTACCGCGGTCATGGGTGGGTTTGAAAAAACGTATCTGCAACTGCCTCCGGAACTGCTGATTACCGTCATGCGCGAACATCAGCGTTATTTCACCGTGGTCGATGGTGATGGCAAGTTGCTGCCGCGCTTTATCACGATTTCCAATACCCGTGTTGAAGATCTGACCGTGGTGCAGCAGGGCAACGAAAGGGTGCTGCGCGCCCGTCTGTCCGATGCCATGTTCTTCTGGAATGAGGACCGGAAACAACGGTTGGAAACCCGACTGGAGGCGTTGAAAAACGTCGTTTACCAGGCCAAACTCGGCACCAGTTATGAAAAAGTCATGCGGTTCAGAACTCTGGCTGTGGAACTGGCTCGCCAGCAGGTGCCTGAAGTAGCCGAGTTGACCGAACGGGCGGCGCTGTTGGCCAAGTGTGATCTTGAAACCGGCATGGTTTTTGAATTCACAGAGCTGCAGGGTGTCATGGGAAGAGAGTACGCGCTGCTCGATGGGGAGGATCCTCGTGTTGCCCGGGCGATCTTTGAGCACTACCTGCCCGTGCAGGCAGGGGGGGATCTGCCAACGGATGATATCGGGGCGTTTGTCTCCATTGCCGATAAAATCGATTCGATCTGTGGCTGTTTTGGCGTGGGACTGATCCCTACCGGTACCGCTGATCCGTTCGCCTTGCGCCGCAGTGCCATCGGGATTCTCAATATTATCCTTGAGCGTGGCTACCGTTTGTCCCTTGTCGCGCTGGTCGAGCGAAGCCTTGGCCTGCTTGGCGACAAGCTTACCCGGCCTGCCGCCGAGGTGGCTGCCGAGGTTCTGGAGTTTATCCGCTTGCGCTTTTTCAACATGCTGACCTCCCAGGGGCAGCCCCAGGATATGGTCGATGCCGTGCTGAGCGCTGCATTTGACGATCCTCTTGACGCTTTGCAACGGGTAACTGGCTTGACCAGTTTCCGTGAAGAAGGTGAATTTGAAGCCCTGGCCGTAACTTTCAAGCGGGTGGTCAATATCGTCAAGTCCGGTACGGAAACGCCTGTCGACACCGCCCTGTTCGAGGCGGATTGCGAAGGCTTGTTGCTGGAAGCCCTGCAACGTGTATCCGGTCAATTTGAACAATATGTCGCAGATGGCGCCTATCTGGACGCTCTGCGCACGGCGGGTGAACTGCGCTCGCCCGTAGATGCCTTATTCGAAGGGGTCATGGTCATGTCTCCCGACGAGGCGGTAAAAAATAATCGACTTGCTTTGTTGACGGTCGTTGCTCGACTATTTCAGGGAATTGCCGATTTTTCAAAAATCGCGGCCTGAGCGGTTTTGAAATCAATCGCAGATCCGGTGTTCGACTTTCCGGTTGAATAACCGAATACCAAATCCTTCAGGAGGAACTCTCTCATGGCTGTAAAGTACGTATACTTCTTCGGCGCAAATCAGACCGAAGGTGGTGGCCAAATGCGCAATCTGCTCGGCGGCAAGGGCGCCAATCTCGCGGAGATGACGGCCATCGGCCTGCCCGTGCCCGCTGGTTTCACCCTCACTACCGAGCTTTGCACCGAATTCTATCGCAATGATCGTCGCTACCCCGATGGCGTGAGCGAAGAAGTGTCAGAGAACCTGGCCAAGCTTGAAGCGGCCATGGATAAGCGTTTTGGCGACCCCGCCAATCCGTTGTTGCTGTCGGTTCGTTCCGGCAGCCGGGCCTCCATGCCGGGAATGATGGACACGGTCCTCAACCTGGGACTCAACGACACCACCGTGCAGGGTTTGATCGACCAGAGTGGCGATGCCCGCTTTGCTTATGATTCCTACAGGCGCTTTATCCAGATGTACTCCAACGTCGTTTTGGGTATGGATGGCGAAGTGCTTGAGCATATTTTTGAAAACATGAAGGAAACACGCGGTGTCGTTCTCGATACCGAACTCAGCGCCGACGACCTGAAGCAGCTGGTATCGCTGTTCAAGGCCAAGGTTAAAGAGACTCTCAATCGCGAGTTTCCCGAAGACCCCAAAGAGCAGTTGTGGGGAGCCATTAACGCGGTATTCGGTTCATGGATGAATCCGCGTGCCATGACGTATCGCAAGCTGAACAACATCCCTGCCGACTGGGGTACTGCGGTTAACGTGCAGGCCATGGTCTTCGGTAACATGGGCAATGATTGCGCCACCGGCGTAGCCTTCACCCGGAATCCGTCTACCGGCGAGAATTACTTCTTCGGGGAATTTCTGCTCAATGCCCAGGGCGAGGACGTGGTTGCCGGCATTCGTACTCCACAGCCTATCGACAAGGAAAGCAGCGACGGCCAACTCCCCTCTCTTGAGGAAGTGATGCCCGAATGCTATCAGCAACTGCTCGATATTCGCCAACTTCTTGAAAAACATTATCGCGATATGCAGGATATAGAGTTCACCATCGAAAAGGACAAACTCTATATGCTGCAGACCCGTAATGGCAAACGCACTGCTTCCGCGGCCGTCAAGATTGCCGTGGACATGGTGGCAGAAGGTCTGATCGACAAGAAGGAAGCTGTGTTGCGCGTAGCTCCTGAGCAGCTCGACCAACTCCTGCACCCCTCCCTGGACCCCAAGGCCCACAAGGAAATCATCGCAACCGGACTGCCGGCTTCTCCCGGCGCCGCCAGCGGTGAAATCGTATTCTCTGCCGAGGATGCGGAAAACGCCGCAAAGCTCGGGCTCAAGGTCATCCTGGTGCGCATCGAAACCAGTCCGGAAGATATCCATGGCATGAACGCTGCCCAGGGGATTCTGACTGCCCGTGGCGGCATGACTTCCCACGCTGCCGTTGTTGCCCGCGGCATGGGCAAATGCTGTGTGGCCGGTTGCGGTTCCATCAAGGTTGACTACAAGGCACAGTTGTTCACCGCTGAAAACGGCGAGGTTTTCAAGAAGGGTGATGTCATAACCCTCGACGGTTCCACCGGCGAGGTGATGAAGGGCTCCGTCGATACCGTGCAGCCGACGCTGACCGGTGATTTTGGCAAGCTGATGGAATGGGTTGACCAGTACCGTCGCCTGCGGGTCCGCACCAATGCCGATACACCGAATGACGCTGCCGTGGCACGTGGGTTCGGGGCAGAAGGCATCGGCCTGTGCCGTACCGAGCATATGTTCTTCGAGGGCGATCGCATCATGGCGGTGCGTGAGATGATTCTCTCCGAGGATGTCGAAGGACGCAAACATGCCCTGAGTAAAATCCTGCCTATGCAAAAAGGGGATTTCCTTGGCCTGTTCCGTGAAATGAAGGGTCTTCCGGTTACCATCCGTCTGCTCGATCCGCCGTTGCACGAGTTCCTGCCCCATACCGATAAAGACCAGGAAGAACTGGCTGCCATCATGGATGTGCCCGCCAAGGTTCTTAAGCAGAAGGTTGATTATCTGCATGAATTCAACCCGATGCTCGGTCATCGCGGCTGCCGTCTGGGGGTGACCTTCCCCGAAATCTACGATATGCAGGTTCAGGCTATCATGGAAGCCGCTTGCGAATTGATTGTCGAGGAAGGTTTTGAAATTGTACCCGAGATCATGATTCCGCTGGTCGGTCACGTTGCCGAGCTTAAAATGCTCCGCGCTCGTGCTATCCGTGTGGCCGATGACATCATTGCCCGTTACGGCGTGCAGGTGAAATATCTTATTGGCACCATGATCGAGCTGCCGCGCGCCGCTCTTACCGCCGATGAAATTGCTACCGAAGCCGAGTTTTTCTCCTTCGGTACCAATGACCTGACCCAGACTACTTTCGGGCTGTCTCGTGACGACGCCGGGAAATTCCTGCCGTTCTACGTACAGCGTGATATTCTTCCCAACGATCCGTTTGTGGTCCTCGATCAGGACGGAGTGGGGCAGTTGGTGCGTATCGGTTGCGAAAAGGGTCGCAAGACCCGTCCCGGCATCAAACTGGGAATCTGTGGCGAGCATGGTGGCGATCCCGCCAGTGTTATCTTCTGCCACAACACCGGACTCGACTACGTTTCCTGTTCGCCCTACCGGGTGCCTATCGCACGGCTTGCAGCAGCTCATGCGGCTTTGCTTGAGGAGCGCGGGTAAGTATTTCCCCTCCCCTCTAAAAAGGTGAAAGTCAGCGGCCCCTGAAAATCGATCGGGGGCCGCTTTTAATTCCGGCCGTCGCGCTGGATGCGATCTGTGACGCCCTTGACAGTCTCTGAACAGGGGTGATAAGTTCAAAGCATTATCGTACTACGCTGTGCCACAGGGTCGCGTTTCCTGTGGTTTTTTCGTTGTCTTGAGGAGATGTATGAGTAAGCAGTTGACGGCAGGAGATTTTATCGAGGCACGTTGCACCCGTTGCAAGGCCGTGACGAACCACACCATTATCGCCCTGGTTGGCACTGTACCGGTAAGGGTGCGGTGCAATACCTGCGACGGGGATCACAACTACCGCGCTCCCAAAGTCAAGAGCGCCCCCAAAGCGACGACGGCTAAAACCCGCCAGCCAGGTACGGCTCGCAAGCCCAAGGCGATCCAGCAAGATGCCGAGCAGTGGCAGGAAATTGCTACGCAACTTCAGTCAGGGCAGGCTGTGGCCTACAACATGGACCGTTCTTTCAAGGTCAAAGAAGCGGTAAGTCACCCCATTTTTGGCGTCGGGATCGTGGTGGAAATCTTTCCTCCCAACAAGGTTGAAATTCTTTTTGAGGCAGGACGCAAGCTTCTGCGCTGCAAGCAGTGATCCTTTAAGCCATTTGCGCTATTCGTAACTTCGATTCTTTGGCCCTCGAACCAGAATGCATCCATGCATTTTTCTGATCCGGGGGCCAAAGTTTTATGGTGGACGGGCTTGGCGATTCGGAGGCGACAGAGTATTTGTGGAATTTCCAGAGCTGCATAATTGGGATCTGATGGCGAAAGAAGCCATCGCCCTGCAGAAACGTCTCGCGCAACGCATTCGCCTTGATTGCCGGTTGCCGGATGCCGTTCAGTATGTGGCGGGCGTGGATGTTTCCTACCGACGTGGCGGGGGGGAATTTTTCGCAGCCGTGGTCGTTTTGCAGTATTCTGACATGAGGGTCGTGGAACAGGTCACAGCCAGCGCCAGAGTGACCTTTCCTTATATCCCGGGATTGTTGTCCTTCAGGGAGCTACCCGTGGTTTTGCAGGCATTTAAAAAACTGCAAGCGATACCCGATGTCGTGCTGGTGGACGGGCAAGGCGTTGCCCACCCCCGTCATCTGGGCCTCGCAAGTCACCTTGGGTTGTGGATTGACCGGCCTACAGTAGGTTGCGCAAAAAGCAGATTATGCGGCGAGCACGATTCCCCCGGCCGTCGACGCGGGGATCGCGTACCTTTGCTATTTGAAAATGTTGTGGTAGGCACCGTTTTGACTACACGCAGCGGGGTCAAACCGCTGTACGTATCTCCAGGGCATTTGCTGAATGTACCGGATTCCGCCGAGGTGGTCATGAATTGCCTGGGCGGTTATCGGCTTCCGGAACCGACACGCCTGGCTCACCAACTTGCCAACCAGGCGCGTCGCGACGGATAATCGGTTGTTAATTCCGGCAGACTCTATCCTTTTTCCATTTCAGGTCGGCTATTGTATGCCGATGTTGAGCCAGTTTACCCCCTCGATCTCAGCACATATCTGATCCCCATGTACGACGGGGCCTACGCCCGAGGGCGTGCCGGTCAGCAATATGTCACCTTTTTCCAGGGTGAATATAGCCGAGGCGGCGCTGATCAGCGCAGGAATGCGATGGATCATATCCCCCGTGTTGCCGTCCTGGCGGATTTCACCGTTGACGGACAAAGTCATGCGCAATGCATGGGGGTCCGGGACCCGGCTTGCCGGTACGAAATCGGACAGCGGGCATGATGTATCGAAACCCTTGGCCTGGTCCCATGGCAGCCCCTGTTCCTTGAGCCTTTGCTGCACGTCACGCAGGGTCAGGTCAATACCGACGCCGTATCCTGCCACATGGTTCATGGCCTCCTGTTCCGGGATGTTCTTGCCCCATTTGCCTATAAGCACGGCCAATTCGATTTCATGGTGACAGAGCTGGCTGTAGGGAGGAATGATGGCGTTCTCCCTGGGACCGATAATGCTGCTGGACGGCTTGAGAAAGAAAACCGGATCCTTGGGCGGTTCATTTCCGAGTTCGGTCGCGTGGGAACTGTAGTTGCGGGCTACGCAGAGAATTTTTCCGACCTGAAAAATAGAGTCATCGAGCAATCGGACAGTAAACATAACATTCCTCCTGGAAAAAACTCAATCTTGGGCGCGGGGCAAGGCCCAGTTGTAATGAATCGCCAACAGGCGTACGCTTATTACCGTTACCGCAGCGATCAGCAGTGCGACCGAGCGGGTTGTGCCAAGGTGGAGGAGCGCAACCAGCAGCGCGCCCCCGGCCAGGCATGCTGAAGCATAGATTTCCTTCCGCAAGATGAGGGGGATTTGGTTGGCCAGGACATCGCGCATGATCCCGCCGGCCGTAGCGGTTATGACACCCATAATCACCGTTCCCAGAAATCCAAGGTTGAAGTGCATGGCTTTTTCGGTGCCGATAACAACGAAAGTACCAAGGCCGATGGCGTCAAAGTATAGCAATGGCTGCCGAAGATTGCCAAGGTGTCGATACATGACAAAGGTGAATAACGAAACGCCCAGCGCCAGGTAAAGATAGAGTTCATTATTGAAGCAGAACGGAGGGTTATCCCCGAGGAGCAGATCGCGCAGGGTGCCGCCTCCGATCGCGGTGACCAGCCCTAGCACCATGACGCCGAACAGATCCATTTTGCGTCGGATGCCGGCCCATGCGCCGGATGCTGCAAAAGCTGCGGTGCCAACAAGGTCGAGTGTGTATAGGAGTGACAAGATTCCAACCTCCAAGAATATATGTAATGATACCGTCTGACCGGACAATCACAACAGGGTTCTTCGATGTATCGCTTGTGTTAAATTAGTAGGATATGATAACCGATGACGTGACGTTGGTTAAATAACTAGTTTCTTATTTGCACGTTTTTTCTTTCGTTTGATGATTTGGCAGCGTCTCCCCGTAGGGTGTGCCTGCTAAGCCCTGGATAAGGAGTCGGCATGTTTCTGCCTTACGGGGATACCCCCAATCCGATGGCGCCATCTTATGTCACCTGGCTGCTAATAGGTATTAACCTCGCCGTCTTTTTGGCGGTCACGGTCCCCCTGTCGCTTGCTCGGGTCGATCTGAATGATCCGCTGTTACTTGAGTATTTACGCACCTATGGAACTCGCGGGTTCGTCTCGACTCAGGATGTTTTGCAGCATCTGTCTGCCTACGAACTGTTCGTTTTTCGTTACGGTTTCAGGCCGGCAGCACCCTCCCTGCCCAGTTTGTTTTCCTGTATGTTTCTGCATGGTGGCTGGATGCATCTGGCGGGGAATATGCTGTTTCTGTATATTTTTGGCAACAATGTCGAAGCGCGCCTTGGAAGTGTGCCCTATCTGCTGGTTTATCTGCTCACCGGCGTTACGGCAACACTGTTTTTTGCCGCGTTTGCGCCTGGTTCCCAGATACCCTTGGTTGGGGCATCGGGGGCTATCTCCGGGGTGTTAGGTTGTTATTTTTTATGGTTTCCGCGCAACCGCGTAAAAACCTTTATTTTTCTGTTCCCATTTTTGATGACCACCGTGCTGTTGCCGGCCCGTCTGGTACTGGGGGTCTATCTGATTCTCGATAACCTGCTGCCCTTTATTATTAATGGCGGGGCTGGAGCCGGGGTAGCGCATGGTGCGCATATCGGCGGGTTTTTGGGCGGGCTGGGATTGGCTTACGGGTTTGATCGATGGCGAGGGATAAGGCATTGAAAGCCGCGATCGGGGACCGTTTCAAAAAGGGAGCAACCATGGAATCAGCAATGAACCGAAAATCCACACCAGCAAGTTGAGCGGTGCTCCGGTGCGTATAAAGTCGGAGAAACGATATCCGCCAGGACCCATGACCAGGGCATTGGACTGATGGCTGATGGGGGTCATGAAGCAGGAAGAGGCGGCTATAGCTACAGCCATGAAAAACGGTCGAGGTGAGACCTGCAGGGTCAGTGCCGCGTGCAGCGCAATGGGGGCGATAAGAACCGCCGCGGCCGCATGGCTCATGATTTCCGTCAGCAGGGAGGTCAGCAGAAAGAAGGCCGCCAGGACCACTCCCGGCCCCCAGCCTCCGACCCCTTGCAGCAGTCGTTCAGCCAGCAGATTGGCGGCACCGCTGTTTTCGAGAGCCAAACCCAGCGGCAGCGTTCCCGCAATCAGGATGATGATGCGCCAGTCTATCGATTCGTAGGCTTCCTGAACGGTCAAACATCGGCTCAGGACCATGGCCACAGCTCCGAAGGGGGCCGCAAGGGTGATGGGCAGAACTTCCGTGGTGGACAGCAGGATCACGGCGGACAGGATCATCAACGCCATCGGCGCCTGGCGCGGGCGGTAAGGCACCGGTGCGACGCCGCCCAACAACAGAAAACCGTGCTCCCGTCCCAAATGCATGATGCCTTCTTCGGTTCCCTGTAGCAACAAGACATCGCCGAACCGCAATACCACATGATCGACCTTTTTAACCACCGGCGCGCCCTGGCGCCAGAGAGCCAAGACAGTAAGCCCATAGGTTTCCCTAAACCTCACCTGGCGAAGCGTTTTGCCGGCCATTTCGCTGTTGGGCGTCAGGGAGGCTTCCACCACCAGCAGTTCCTTGCCACGGTTTGGCAGCGGATTATCGCGTTCCGGGAGCAGACGCAATCCTTTGGCAGCCATCACCTTGAGTATCCCCTGAGGGTTTCCTTCCAGGAACAGGATGTCGCCAGCGCGCAGCTTGCGGTTGCGGCGCGGTTGGGGATATTTTTCCTTGCCGCGAAGGATTGCCCGTACCTGCAGCTGAAAATCATTCTCCAGGGCGCTGCCGGCAATGGTTTGAGCTGCGAGCGGTGAATCCGGCAAAATTTCAACCTGGGTGATGTATTCCTTGACCTGGTACGCTTCGGTAAGCTTGCCTGATTTGCGTACGGGCAAAAGCTTTCTGCCGAACAGGGCCATATAGCCGATACCTGCTACGACGAGTACCAATCCAACGGGACTGAAGGTAAACATGCTGAATTGCTCACCGGTGTATTCGTACAGCAAGGCATTCATGAGAATATTGGGAGGGGTGCCTACCAGTGTGCAGACACCACCCAGCAGCGAACCATAAGCCAGCGGGATGAGCATTTTGGAAGGGCTCAGGTGGAGACGGCGACAAATCTGAAGCACCACAGGCATCAGTACCGCGGTGGCACCGATGTTGTTGATGAAGGCCGAGAACAAGGCAACGCTGGCCATGATGATGGCGGTAAGGCGCATTTCGTTGCCTCCGGCCAGCCGAATGAGGTGCTCCTCGGCTTTACCCAGGGCCCCCGTGTGGGTGATGCCGCTGCTGATGACAAACATGGCGGCAACGGTAATCACGGCCGGATTGGCGAAACCACTGAGTGCCTCGGGAACCGAAACCATCCCGGTAATGGAAAGGGCCAGAAGGATCAACATGGCGACCAGATCCATCGGAAGCCATTCGGTAGCGAAAAGAATTATTGCCAGGAACAGGATGATGAGGGTCAGGGCCATGGCCATAATGCCTCTTGGGTTGGGTCCGAGAATTTGGGAGGAGATAGGAAAAGTTTAAAGGGAAGGAGCGGGGTTACAAGGGGGGGAGGAGGAATTCAGTAAATTTCCGATAGCAGAGATCGCGCCGCAGACGCAGGATCGTGTGCTTTAAGAAGCGCAGAAATCAGTGCGATACCGGCAGCCCCGGCAGAGCGCACTTCACGAATGCGGTCCTGACGGATGCCTCCAAGTGCCAACACCGGCAGGGGGCTGGCGACGCAGGCGCGACGCAGGGCGTCCACCCCTTGGGGTTCGCCGTAAGGCGCTTTGGAGGGTGTGAAATAGATGGGGCTGAAAGTAACGAAGTCGGCACCTTCAGCTGCGGCCTGAACGATGTCTTCCACCCGGTGGGTGGATCGACCGATAATGGCTTGGTTGCCGAGAATCCGGCGCGCCACGGCCGTAGGCAGGGAATGTTCGCCAAGGTGTACGCCGTCGGCCCCGACCGCCACAGCAATGTCGATACGATCGTTGATGAGCAGTCTGGCGGCATAACGCGCCGTCAGTGATTTCAGCGCCAGGGCCAAGCTGTAGAGTTCGTCGGAGGGCAGATCTTTTTCCCGCAGCTGCAGGGCGCGCACACCCCCGGCCAGGGCCTGTTCAATGATTTCCAGTAAGCTGTTTCCTTCGGCAATCAGTTTGCGGTCGGTAATCAGGTAGAGGCCGAAGGCGTTCACGTCAAAGCCCATGGGGTGTCTCCTCCCCTTGTTCCAAAAACGCCCCGTCCCAGTCCT
>DIKU01000026.1:0-134 GCA_002424645.1 Pelobacter sp. UBA5610
GCTGCATAAACAGCATTGATACAAAAGCATTAACAGGGCGGCAATCGGATCAAAGGTTGCCGCCCTGTTTTTTTGTCGGGACAAGAAATTCAGAAGTCGTAAATCGTCGGCTCAATGGCCGTTACATGTCGATA
>DIKU01000026.1:250-621 GCA_002424645.1 Pelobacter sp. UBA5610
TATCGGCACTGACTGTGACTGGGTTGCGGGTCATGATCTGGTGGGCCCTGCGGTTCAGGATTTCAAGGTCGCGTAACGTTTCGGCCGCCGTATCGAGAAAGGGGCTGGTTGCTTTCAGCACGTCCCGATCGGAGATAATGCCGCAGAGTTTGCCGCGGTTGGTCACCAATAAATGGTGGATCTTTGCATTTGTCATGAGTTCACTGATCAAGCGAAGCGAGTCGTCCATTTCGACGGTTACTACGCGAGTTATCATTATCTCACTGATTTTCATAATGATATTCTCCTGAAGCGGCATGTGATACAGCCATACATAGCATGTATGCCGTTTTCCTTGCAATGTGGCAGTGTCTTGCCTGTGTAAACGTTTT
>DIKU01000026.1:651-7499 GCA_002424645.1 Pelobacter sp. UBA5610
AAATTTTTTATTATGCTTTCGTGTTAAAATATGATACCTAATCAGTCCAAAATTCACTTTTATATAATGAATTCGATGTATTATGTTTTTGGTTGTTTAGAAGTGCTGCATAAGTCATCTCTGCACGATATGTAAGCGCTCGCCTTTCTATATATAATCTCATTAGTCATTCTGTTACATGTAATCGATGATTTGGCCATGGATAGTTCTCCTCTTTATCCAATGGATATGTATTCGTTCATAAACGTCGGCAGGTACTGTTTAATGGTGTAAGTCTCATATTTATAATTAAGGGAAAGGTGGCATCACGCCACGAAGGAGGGTAAGTGAACAGAAAGTTGTTGAAATTAGTATTACTCGGATTAATTCTTGCGTTTACGGCACCTCTTGTAGGTTGTTCATCGGCTGTCAGGGCTATCAAAGCCAAAGATCTGGCGGTTGAGGCAAAAATGTCCGACACGATTTTTCTGGATGCAGAGGTTCTTACCGATAATCCAACTCTTTTTGTCCGTGTGGCCAATACAAGCGATTTTCAAGATGTAGATTTTGCTCAACTTTTGCGAGGAAAGCTCGAAGCGATGGGTTATACCGTCACCAATAGAGCCAAAGATGCGACATACCTTGTCAGTGCAAATTTGCTCTATATGGGGGAAAAGAAAGAGGGGATGGACGAAGGAGCTATTCTCCAGGCAGGTTTTGGCGGAGCGGTTCTTGGCGCAACGATTGCCGGAATCACCGGCAGCTCATGGAGCGGAGTTGGTGGGGCAGGTTTGATTACAGGTGCTGCTATGGCTGGGGGAGAGGCTTTGGTTGGCGGAATTTTCCATGTTGACGAATATTTGGGTCTCGTAGACCTACAGGTTAAAGAAGAGGTCGAAGGTGGGGTCACGGGAGTCCAGGTAGCGAATGTGCAGGATGGAACCAGCACGACTATGCATACTACCCGCAATGTTGCGGCCAAACGGCAGGAATATCGCACCCGCATTGTGGTAAAAGCCAAACAGACACGCATGGATCGACTGGAAGCCTGCAACGTCATAGCAGAACGACTTTCCAGTCAGATTGCTGGAATGTTCAAGTTTTAAAAAAATAGACGTATCTGATCGACGTGAGGAAGCCGGTGGACCATTGTCTCGCCGGCTTTTTTTATGCATCGAGAAAAGAAACAGGTAAGGGGGAAGTCAGATTCTTGCTGGTTTGACGAGATCCCCTGCTCGGATGCAACATTTAATGGCGCGATGTCGTGGAAACGTATCCGACCTCAGCATCCAGCATGACATCCAGTGCGTCCAAGGCGGTGATTCTGGCGATAGGAATGTTTTTACCTTCTTTCCATTTTGTCACCGCGCCTTGTTTGCCGAGGCCGGTAACGAGTACCAGGACCTGCCGTGCATTATTGAGGGCTTTAGCTGTAAGGCTGACTCTTTGGGCTGGCGGTTTAGGGGCTTTACTGACGGCGACGACGAGTGCGTGTTCCGGTTGGCGGTGCCCTGGAAAAAGGCTGGCGGTATGTCCGTCTTCACCGAGACCGAGGATAACCAGATCAAAGGGCAGAGACTCTGCTACCACCGGCGAATAAAGTCGAGCACCTTCGATCGGACCAAGTTCCGCCGGGATGAAGCGAATCTGCTCCCGGGGGATGCTCACATGGTCGAGCCAGGCTTTTGCGGCCATGGTGCTGTTGCGGTCCGGATGTCCGGCCGACAGGCATCGCTCGTCGCCGAAAAAGATCTCCCATTGACGCCAGTCGGCCTCGGCTTTGGCCAGCAACCTGTAGGTTGCTTCAGGAGTGCGCCCACCGGCCAGTACCAGCCGAAAAATGCCGCGTTGTGCGATGGCTTTGGATGCTGCTGCCAATATCCGGCTAGCCGCATTTTCAGCAACGGCAGCAGCATCGGGAAACTGGTGCCAGTGAATGGTCTGACCCTTTGTCATGGGTCTTTTTCTCCTCTTTTTTACTCGATGCTTCGGTTCCCAGCTTGTAACCTCAGCTTACCGCTTACCGCTTACCGCTTACAGCTTACAGCTGTTTTATACCGCAACCGCACGGCTCCAGTGTATTGCGCCAGAACCGGCACGGATCGTCAAACAGCCGATCGGCTTCGGTCGGGCCCCACGAACCTGCCTTGTACGCATGCAGATCTTCCCCCGGTCGGGACCAGGCTTGCTGTATCGGATCGACGATTCGCCAGGCCTGCTCCACTTCTTCATAGCTCAGAAACAGGGAACGATCGTTGCGGATAATGTCGAGCAGCAACTCTTCATAGGCGTCGTTGACGATTTCGTCGGCTCGTCGAAAACTGGCATCAAGGCCAGTCTGACGGGTGGCGAGGGCTTCACCGGGGGCTTTGACGGTCATCTCCAGTCGCATGCATTCGTGAGGCTGGATGCCGATCAAAAGCCAGTTGGAAGCTTCGCAATGTACATGACTGGCGCGGAAAAACTGCTGGGGCGGTTGTTTGAAACAGATGGCCACCAATGCCTGTTTTTGCGTCATGCGTTTACCGGTACGCAGTAAAAAGGGGACTCCGGCCCATCGCCAGTTGTCGATATGCAGCTTGAGAGCGCAAAAGGTTTCGGTATGGCTATTGCCGGCTACGCCCTCCTCGTCCCGGTAGCCGATGACGGCATTTCCACTTACTGTACCTGCGTCATACTGACCGCGCACCGCAACATCTCTGACTTTATCGGATGGTATGGGGCGAATTGATTTGAGGACCTTGAGCTTTTCGGCGTGAATGGCATCGGCAGCCATGGACACAGGTGATTCCATGGCGACGAAGGTCAGCAGTTGTAAAAGGTGGCTCTGGATCATGTCGCTCATGGCACCTGATTTTTCGTAGGTCGCACCACGCCCGCCGATGCCTTGCGGCTCGGCATGGATGATCTGGATATGGTCGATGGTGTTGCGGTTCCAGAGCGGCTCCATCAACACATTGCCGAAGCGGAATACCAGGATGTTGCGTACCGTTTCCTTGCCCAGGTAATGGTCGATACGAAAAATCTGTTCTTCGCGAAGATGTGCGGCGAGCCGCTGCTGCAGGACCCTGGCGCTTTTGAGATCGGAGCCAAAAGGTTTTTCGATCACAACACGTCGCCAGCCCCGGTTTTCATCCAACAGTTTGGCCCGGTCCAGGTTGGAAATGACATCGGCATATTCAGCTGGACTCAGGGCCATGTAAAATGCCAGATCCGCCGGAAAATCATTATTATCCGACAACTTCCGGTAAAGCGTGTCGTAAAAGGTCGTATCGCGCAGGTCGCCGCGCATATAATCGGTCCGTGCGGCAAAACGGGCAAAAACCTCGTCGCTCAGTCCGCCGCGAACTGCGCCGGCCAGATGGGAACGGATTTCGGCCAGCCAGATGTCGCGGTCAGGATGCCGCCGACCATTGGCCAGAATGCGGGTGTCGGGATGGAGGCGACCGGCGGCATCGAGGTGGTAAAGGGCCGGCAGCAGTTTGTTGCGGGCCAGATCGCCGGTCGCGCCGAAAATTACAAAGGTGCAGGGGTCAGTCATGGCGGTCCTTGTGGGGGGTGTCGAAGCTTTCCCAGTCGGTGTGGAAGAAGGTTCCGCGTGGTCCGTCGGTGCGTTCGTAGGTGTGTGCGCCAAAGTAGTCGCGCTGAGCTTGCAGCAGGTTTGCCGGCAGACGGGGGCAGCGATAGCCGTCGAAAAAAGCCAGTGCGGATGACAGCGCGGGCAGTGGGATGCCGAGTTCCACTCCCACGATTATGGTTTTGCGCCATCCGGCCTGGGCCTTGCCCAATTGCCCGGCAAAGAAGGGGGCGAGCAACAGGTTCTGCAGGTGATTTTCGGCTTCGAAGGCCTCGGCAATATCGTTAAGAAATATACTGCGGATAATGCATCCGCCGCGCCAGAGCAGGGCGATGTTCCGGTAATCGAGTTGCCAGGAAAAGGCTTCGGCCGCGTCCCTGAGGAGCATGAAACCTTGCGCGTAGGAGATGATTTTGGCGGCATACAGGGCGTCGTGGAGCGCCGTTACGGAATCGCCATCAACCTTTTCAGGCGATCGTGTCGTGGCGGAAAGCAGCGTCGAGGCCAGTACTCTTTCATCCCGCCGGGATGACAGAGCCCGGGCAAATACCGCTTCGCTGATCGTAGTCAGGGGGGTGCCCAGTTGCAACGCCTCAATCCCCGCCCAGAGGCCGGTGCCTTTTTGCCCGGCGGTATCGAGGATCGAATCGATCAGCGGCAAGCCGTCCGCTTCGCGCACATCAAGGATGCGTCCGGTAATTTCGATGAGGTAAGAGTTGAGAGGGCCTTCGTTCCAGCGCTTAAAAAGCTCGGCCAGCTCAATGGTATCCAGTCCCAAGCCAACACGCAGCAAATGATACGCTTCGGCGATAAGCTGCATATCGCTATATTCGATGCCGTTGTGTACCATCTTGACGAAGTGTCCCGCGCCATGCGGACCGATCCAGCTGCAACAGGGTTGACCATCGATGCGGGCGGCGATGGCTTCGAAAATCGGCCGGATATGGGGCCAGGCCGATGCATTGCCCCCCGGCATCAGGGAAGGCCCGCGGCGGGCGCCCTCTTCGCCGCCGGAAATACCGCAGCCCACAAACAGCAGGTTCTGTTCAGACAAGGCTGTTACGCGACGTTTGGTGTCGTTGGGATGAGAATTGCCGCCGTCGATAATAATATCGCCATCTTCAAGACAGGGACGTAACAGTTCGATGGTGTCATCGACTGCCTGGCCGGCTTTTACCATCAGCAGCACCATGCGTGGTCGTGGCAGTTGCGCTACGAGCTCGGCTATGGAATAGCATCCGGTGATATCGCTGTTTGCGGCAACTCCGGCAAGAAACTCTTCGGTTCTGGAGGCGGTCCGGTTATAAACGGCCACCTTGTAACCGTGGTCCCGAATATTAAGGGCCAGATTCTGTCCCATGACCGCCAGTCCAATGAGTCCGATATCCGCTTTTTTCACGTTGGGTGACCCTCGGGTGAAAGGTTTCAAGAGCTATGCAATCGGACAATATCCTGAAATAAATTTACCGCGGAGAACGCCGAATTCGCAGAGAGAAGTCAATCGTTGAATGATTGTTATGATATTTCATTATCATATTTGATGCATGGTGGCAAAGATTCACTGATCATGCCTAGAGGTCAAACGAGATTTAAGCCTGAAACAGGATCGCCAGCACGATCTTTCACCGTGTTTGGCGAAACCCTGCCCAGCATGTTCAGAATCCATCGTACAGGTCACCAATCGTGCAGGTCGAGTTTGAATTTGAACTCTGAATGGAGGAACTCCTGAACTTTTTCGGATGCCATCGGTTTGGCAAAGTAGTAGCCTTGCATCACATTGCAGCCATGCGACAGAAGAAACGATAATTGTTCATGGGTTTCCACGCCCTCAGCGATAAGTTTCAGCCCGAGGCTTTGGGCCATGGCAATGGTTGCCTTGGCGATAGCCTTGTCGCCTTCATCGGTGCTGATGTCCCTCACGAATTCATGGGCGATTTTGATACGGTCGATGGGGAGTTTTTTTAGGTAACTAAGCGAGGAATAACCGGTGCCAAAGTCATCGATGGAGAATTGAATGCCGAGTAGTTTCAGCTCTCTAAGAGCTTCTATCGCTACATCCATGTTTTCCAGAAACACGCTCTCGGTGAGTTCCAGTTCCAGCAGCTGAGGTTGCAGTCCGGTTTCTCGCAGTGTTGCCTTGATGCGCTGGACAAGGTCGGGTTGGTGAAACTGCTTGGCTGAGAGATTGACGGCGATGCGCAGGGGGGAGAGATGGTTTTCCTGCCAGAGGACGGCTTGGCTGCAAGCTGTATGCAGAATCCATTCACCCAGTGGGCGAATCAGCCCCGTCTCTTCGGCTACCGGGATGAACTGTGCGGGCGATATAAGTCCATCATCCAGGCTCTGCCATCGCACCAGAGCTTCCATCCCGGTAACCCTCCCGAGGCCGAGATCGATCTGTGGCTGGTAGACCAGAAACATTTCTTTTTGTCGAAGGGCTCTGCGCAGGTTGACTTCCATGCGGTGTCGCTGGTCTGTTTGTTGTGCCAGTCGGGAGGAAAAAAAGTGGTAGTCGTTGCGACCTTTCTTTTTTGCTTCGTACATGGCGGTATCGGCCTGCTTGAGCAGCGTTTCGGGGTCTTGTCCGTCTTGCGGGTAAAGGGCGATGCCGATGCTGGCAGTGGTAATGATTTCCGTATTGTCGATGGTAAAGGGTTTTTCGTTTAGCACTCGGAGGATTTTTGCCGTGACGATGGCCGTACTCTGGACGTCGTCCACGTCAGTCATCAATAGGATGAATTCATCCCCTCCCCATCTGGCAAGGGTATCGCAACTGCGAATCTCGTTGCGAAGTCTGCTGGATACCTCCTGAATGAGCCGATCGCCTTTTGCATGGCCCAGGGTGTCGTTGATATGTTTGAAGTTGTCCAGATCCAGCAGGAGAACCGCGACGAATTTATTCAAACGTCTGGCGTGACCGAGGGCCAGGTCCATGTGATCTTTGAGCAAGGTCCTGTTCGGCAGCCCCGTCAAGCTATCGAAATAAGCCAGGAGTTTTATCTGTGTTTCGGTTTTCTTTTTGTCTGTAATGTCGACAGCATAGGCCATGATGGATAAAGGTTCTCCATCCTGATTGCTAACCACCTGCGCCTGCAGTTCCATATCAAAGCCGATACCGTTTTTTTTCTTTCCCCTGCTTTCTCCATGCCAGACGCTGCGTTCCTTGAGAGTTTCCAGAATCATCGTGGCCTTGTGTGGGTCTTCCTGGATATCGACAATATTTTTACCCAGTAGCTCTTGCTCGGTATCGTAGTTCCATAAATTCAGAGCCGCCTGGTTGGCGTAGCTCAAG
>DIKU01000093.1 GCA_002424645.1 Pelobacter sp. UBA5610
TTTTGGCGGCGATGTCGATTTCAACCGCCTCGATGCGGCCATTGCCGCTGGAAATTCCCTCATTCTTTTCGTTGCCGCCATATCGTTGCCATGCGACCACAGCCAAAATGCCAATTGCCATAGACCCCACGGCTCTGATCAACCATTTTTTCCGCTGTTCGATCATTGTTCTTCCTCAACCAGCCAAGACGTGCCTGACGCCTTTCATTTCAGATCAGTCAATCGGGGAAGAGGTTCTACCGCCCCCCATATCCACCATGCGGCTACTGCCAACTCGACCAAAACGATTTGTTTTTTCGCACTTGCTTTTCCATAAAATTACACCTAGGGTTTTCACCCTCAGAAATTTCTTCCACTGCGCCGGATGGAGATGAGCAGCCAGATTCCGGCCACTGCCGCACTGATAAATCCCAGCAGACCGAACAGGGGTAGGCCAAACAATACAGGGCCGCGCTCGACGGTCATAACGATGGCCGAACCGATAATCAGGGCGGCGATGACCACGCCCATAGTCAGACGACTGGTGGCGCAGTCCAGTTGGTCCCCAAAATCCTGCAACCGTGTCACATCTACGTGCACTTGGAGTCTGCCGCTCCGGGCGGAACGCAAGAGCTGTCGCAAGTCCTGAGGCAAACCGGTAAGGATGTCGAGACCGTCGACAACCGCTTGCCATCCCCGTTTGACAAGGGCATCCGGGGCATAACGAGCCTGGAGTGCCCGGCGCAGGAAAGGTGAAAACTCCGTTACCATATCAAACTCCGGATCAAGCTGTCGCCCCATCCCTTCCAAGGTGATCAACGATTTAATCAACAGCGTCAAATCCGGCGGCAAAATAAGATGATAGTCACGGAGCAGGGTGGTCAGATCAGTCAGGATGGTGCTGATATTGAGTTCTTTCAGGGGAACGCCATGATACTGATCAACGAGGCCATCAATTTCTAATTTTAGACTGTCCAGGTCGATTTTTGCCTCCCCGGCCCAATCGAGCAGCACTTCGACAACACGGTCGGCCTCCCTCTCCACCATGCCATGAAGCAGGTCCACCACCTGACTGCGGCGATCGACAGACAATCGTCCAACCATACCAAAATCGATGATGGCGATTCGGTTTTCCGGCAGGTAAAAGATATTGCCCTGATGAGGGTCGGCGTGAAAAAAACCATCCACTAAAATCATCTTCAATACGGCTTGGACGCCGCGTTGAGCCAGAATTTTCCGGTTCAGGCCGGCCTGCCCTACGGCTGTGAGATCGCGGCCGGGGATCCCGCTGATAGTTTCCTGTACGTTCATCCGTTCGCCGGTCCATGTCCAATAGACTTTTGGGATGACGATTTCGTCGTGGAGGCTAAAATTATGGGCAATCCGTTCCGCATTGCGGCATTCTGCCGCCAAGTCCAGTTCGCGGCGCAGAGACAGGGTGAACTGACGCACCACCTCTCGCGGTCTGAACCGGAACATCTCCGGGGATTCGGCCTCGACAATTTTCGCCAGGCGCAGCAGGAGCCGCAGGTCAGCTTCGACGATCGGCCGGATGCCGGGGCGCCGGACCTTGACAATGACATTCTCCCCTCCCCGCAATCGGGCGCTGTGGACTTGGGCAATGGAGGCTGCGGCCAGCGGCTCGGGAACCAGTTCGGCGAAAACCTCTTCCGGCACAGTGCCTAGATCCTCCAGCAACTGCTGCCTGATCTGGACGAACGGTACTGACGGCGCCCTATCCTGCAATTTTTCGAATTCAGCGATCCATTCAGGGGAAAACAAGTCCATGCGTGTAGCGAGGATCTGCCCCAATTTGATAAAGGTCGGCCCCATCTCCTCCAGCGCTCGCCGCACTCTCGCGGGCGGCTCCAATCGCGCCAGTTCACCGGCCTCTTGCCAGTGTAGCATCTTGCCGGCGCGTTCCAAGGCACTGGCCATCCCCAACCGACGAACCATATCACTGAATCCGTAACGGACCAAGATTGAGGCGATATCGTGGAGCCGCCCCAGATCGCGGGCAGCAGTCAGGGTTTCCCATAAAACGGAGGGCATCACTATTCCTTTTTGTTAGTGCCCTTTTTCTTGAGCGTTTCAGCAATCCCCTCTAAAAAACCGGCGGCAGCCATGGAAATCTTTATTCCCACCTCCCTGGCCATGTCGGCGCCGACACTCACGTTTTCGCGCATGTTCTCTTCCTGTTGCCGGGTCAGCGTTTCCACCGCCTTTTTCGCCGCCGCACCCACCGCAGTGCCGGTATTGCGGGCGTGCTGTACCAAATCGCCCAGCACATTCCTTACCGTGTCATCCGAGGCCCGGGCTATATCATTTGCGGACTCCAGAAACATATCCTCCAGTGTCCGCAAATCATTCAGCCCACGTTGGAGATTCTGAGAGCCGAATTCCTTAATGTGACCAGCCGCCTCTTCGATGGCCAGTTTGGAAGCCTCCGCCGACTTCGCCAAAGCCTCGTCCACACCGGTCATCACCTCCCGCAATGCATGGTCGACCCTGGCGCCTTTCTCCTTTGCTCCAAGACTCGCGCCCTCCAGCACAGCTTGAACGACCTCCTGACTTTTTTGTACATCCAGGTGGCCTGTGCTCAGCGCCTTCAAGGTGATATCCCGGACGGTCTCATGGATGTTTACCCCGTCCGCCACGGCGACACGAGCTTCATGCTCTATTTTTCTGCTCTGATTTTTCCGTTGTGTCTGCGCGGTCATTGCCTTCTCCTCTGTAAGTTAGGTTACCATAAAAGGAATGGACTGTATTGCCCGACCAACTTTCAACAACAACCTGAGTCTTCTCAGATTTTTTATACGATACCGATTTTTCCCCGCGCGCTCTCATAGCCGATCTCAATAATCTCCTTAGCGCGACCGAAATCCAGGAAACGAATGTGCCCCAACAACGGCTGGATAAGGATGTCCGGCCGGTCAGCCTCCAAACGATATTGAGTAATACGTGTTTCCATGATGTTGATTGAGGCAAGCAGCACTTCGAATATGCTGGGCAATGACTCCCCAGACGAAAGCCAGCGCGAAAACTGCATCGCGCCCGGCGCTCCATGGTCAAGCAATTTGGCCTTAATTTCCTGTATGGACTGGCGATAGCCCTCCATCCAGCGGCTGAACATGTCAAATTCCCCATCCACTGTGGCGACCGGCATGTTTACTCGCTGCGACTTAAGATTCTTGCCGGCAACGATGTCGTGGTTGAGATCCACCGCGATCACGATTTCGGCCCCCATGGCACGGACAACGCTCACCGGTACCGGGTTGGTGAGGCCGCCGTCCACCAGGATATGGCCATTAAGACGCACCGGGGTGAAGATGCCGGGCACGGAAATACTGGCCCGCACTGCTTCGATGACATCCCCCTGTCGAATGGCAACCTCCTCGCCGGTCTGGATATCCGTCGCGACGGCACAAAAAGGCGTCGGTAGAGTCTCAATGGCATCGGCACGGATATGGGCGCGCACCAGTTCACCCACCTTAACGCCGTCAATCAGCCCCGACTTTGGAAAAACGACATCAAAAAATGAGACGATTTTCATCCATTCAAAATCCTGGAAGGTTGCTTCCAGAGCGTCCACCTTGCCTGCGGCATAAATCGCGCCGATCAAAGCGCCAATGCTGGTGCCAGCAATGAAATCTATCTTGATTCCTGCCTCTTCCAGTGCACGGATGACGCCCAGATGCGCTAGGCCGCGTGCCGACCCGCCGCCTAGCGCCAGGCCGATCCTGGCATCGACGCGCTGGCACATAATTGATTGTCTCGACTCTCCTGTCATGTTTTTTTACCAAAAGTCACGGCCTGGAACAAAGGCAGTATTCGTGTGATCATCTTGCTAGCGATATCGTTCCGCCCTTCCTCCATCAGTTTTGGCAAGAACCTCCCCCCGCGCCTGACAAACCCGGACACGCACTGCTAAGAAATAAAGGGCACACGACTATTCTGATGACAGACCGCATTGTTTTCATATTATCCCTCAAAGCTGATCACGTGTCCATCTGGAAACGAGAATGGGCTCTGCAAGCTTTTTTAATTCACCGGCAAGAAATTCTTCGGATGCGGCGGCGTAACTTTGATGCAGTTTTGGGGCCAGCGACAAGAACGATTGGAGATACTCCGGATCAAAGGCTTTTCCTGACTCCTCCGTCATTAGCCTAAGGCTTTCATCCAAGGAGTAAGGCGGCTTGTAAGGACGCCCGGAGGTCAAGGCGTCAAAGACATCAGCAATAGAGAACAGACGAGCAATAGGCGAAATTGCCTTACCGGCTAAGCCGTTTGGATATCCCGTGCCGAGATAGTGTTCATGATGCCCTTCTACAATCGCCTCAGCCCCGCGTAGAAAAATGCTGTGGCGGAGGATATCAAGGCCTTGCGCAACATGCGTCCGCATAATTCTGGTTTCTTCTTCATCAAGCGGACCCGGCTTGAGCAAAATTTTGTCGGGAATTGCGATTTTCCCGATGTCGTGAAGAAAGGCGCCGACAACCAGATCGTGCATCTTGGTCTCAGGAATACGAAGCGTTCCGGCCAAATGAATTGCGTACAAAGTGACCCTGTAATTATGCCCACTGGTGTCGCTGTCCCGTTTTGCTATCAAGCTACCCAGCATGATCAAGGTCTCGCCCCTGGCTCTCATATTGTCCAAAGCTTGTCGTTTCAACGCGTTCTGATGCAGGCGCAAAACAGGATAGAGAAGTATCGTTGTGGCATAAACAAGAAGATAAAAAGCAATAATCATCCCCACCAAGTCATAATGAACTTGCCCTGAAAGCTGATACGCATAGCGAACCAGCGCATAATGATCAGTAACATCGACTTGCCGCAAATGCGCCTCGGTTAACAACCGCAGGATACCAAGCATAAACGCAAAGTTTGTTCCCACTAGGGTGGCCCCCAGAAATAGCTTTAACCCAAGTCCATCGGCCATAAACAGTTTTCGCAACCATCTATACATTACCTTGGGATTGATCGGGTTGGTGTGGGAAATAGGGGAAGCATGAGACCACGATGGCACGTTTGCATTTTTCATTTTTTAAAACTCCATTCCGTGGTCACAGAGCTTGATCGTTCACACCTTAATCAACGAACAATTGAGAAACCCACCCTCGCCTGTGTGCCACGATCCAGATTGTAGTCTAGCAGGCTTTCTCCGTATCCTGTGAATAGCTGAAAATGCAGAAAACCGCCGGTACGGGCAAAAAAAGCCTTGCGTAACGGATAGGAAAGATCCAACTGGGCGCTGCCATGCCCGGCGGTACCGCTGCGCAGTTGT
>DIKU01000106.1:0-497 GCA_002424645.1 Pelobacter sp. UBA5610
CCCCACACCAGAAAAGCGTTCTGACTGGGGGTGATATTGAATATGGTGCCCAGGACGGACAGATTCAGCACAAACGAAGTGAACGCTATAAGACTGAAAAGGGAGGCGAAATAATGAGTTTTTTCACGTCTGGCGGCAAAATCGACCCCGCTGACGGCGACCATCGGCGCTGCGACTAAAATTCCGACCTGGGCCGGGGTGCCGAGCCATCCCCAAAAACGATAAAAGAAAAAGAAAACGGACGCCGACAACGCCAGAGCGCCGAGGAAGGAAACGATGCGCATGCTCCAACTCAACTGTTTATCGGCACCGCTGATATCGACGTCGTATAAAGAGGATAACTGCGCCAGAAGCGCTTGGTGATGTTTGTGAAGAAGCGTTTTCTGTTTGTCATCCAGAACCAGAATAGCTTCTTTTTCCAGCGTTTCCAGTTCTTCCCCGAAAGCACGGATACGGTCAGCGCGACGCTGAGCCTGGTCTTTTTGCATGAGCCCCCC
>DIKU01000106.1:564-8227 GCA_002424645.1 Pelobacter sp. UBA5610
CGGCACCCTTTGGGTGAATAGTGCCTTTACCGATCAACTCCGAGACGGGTGATTTTTGCTCTGGCTGGCTAATTCAATAAGGTTTTATTTGACATTCACCAACAGTCAAACCATGATTCACCCGGTAAAATCATTTTAGCCCGGCAAACAACTTTCTTAACTATCACGCCCTACAGGGCCCATTTTGTTCATAACATGTCAGGAGAACCAAACGATGTCCGAATTCACAAATGTTACCATCATCAAAAAAGCCAATGTTTACTTCGACGGGAAAGTCACCAGTCGCACTGTCCTGTTCGCCGACGGCACTAAAAAAACCCTGGGCATCATGATGCCGGGCGAATACGAATTCGATACCGCAGCTGCCGAAATCATGGAAATGCTCGGCGGCTCCATGGAAGTACTGTTGCCCGGTGCCGACGCATGGCAGACCTTCAGTGAAGGCCAGAGTTTCGAAGTGCCGGCAAATTCCAAATTTTCCCTCAAGATCAGGGAAGTCGCCGACTACTGTTGTTCCTATCTGAAATAAGGTCAAAACAATACAGGGGGCACATGCCCCCTGTATCTGCCGATTACCATCACCGTCTGAACCCTTTGCACACCGATCGATTCCCTGCTATCACTGCACATTTTACTTGAAAATGGTTTTCATTTTCTGATAAGGTCGATACCGGTCCCTCATCATTGACTCTATACGGAAAAGGAATACGCCCCCATGTCCATTCTCATCGTTGGTGCAGATCGTATCGGTGCAATCATTCCCCACCTTGAGGAAATCGGCGCCACCCGTATCACTCACTGGCCGGCCCGCAACAGCAAGGTGGCTAAGAATACCATTCCCGGCCACGTCGAAGCGGTCTTGTTCTTCACCGACTTTTTACATCACACCGCCGCCCGCAAGCTCAAATCCCAAGCCAAACAATTGGGCCTTCCTACTCTTTACAGCCGACGCAACTGGAGTGAACTCGCTGAACAAATCCGCAAAATAACTCTGAACTGATATTTTTCCAGGCGCTCGGCGGATATATTGTTGGAATATTTATGCCTGGCTTTTTTACCGTTCGTGCAACATATACAAAGCCCAGGGGGCTGGCCCCAACGGTACTGCGCGGCGTTTTCAATAGCATTAACAGGGTTTATCCAAAAGAATCGGGAGAGGACTGATGGAAAACATGGATGCCTTTCAAAGACTATTTATTCTGTCCCGGTTCTTCGACGATTAATCCCTCTTGCAACCGGAAACATTTTCGTGCTAGCGTTTTTCGCATGAAACAATATGGGTTCCTTGCCCGCTACCAAAAACCGCTGCTGCATTTTTTTCTGCTGATTTTTATCGTTGGCATATCGGGCGGAGTACTGCCTTCCGATCTTGCCGTCAGCCAAACCACTAAAAAAGTCTGTTTCAGCATCAAGGTTGGACCCGACGCACCGTCTTCAGGTTTTTCCCAAACCGATCAGCTTTTTCACGTCGCCCCGACCCTTACGGCAAAAATCCCTACAGACCTGCGAATCGCAGTCACTGTTGACATCCCAAAAATCGCCTACACCGATCTCATCCTCTCCACGCTCTGCCGAGCGCCCCCTTTCCAGACCTTTTCCTGACGACCATCATTACCAAGAACCGGTTATATCATCGGTCTGTGACGAACAGAGTGTTTTGCCCTCTACCTCACCCAGGAGGTTGCAGGCTTTTTGCCGTATAGCATCCTGAATGGCCCGGGCAAACGCATGCATCCAAAAGACCTCAAAGGGATATAACTACACTTTCAGTCCTTATTGCCAAAGGATCTCTGAGGGCTTGTTCCCAGGGACTTTTTGAAAGGAACACGTACGTGTCCAACCAACTTAAATGGAGGAGCGGGCTTACCCTCTTGTCCTTATTTATATCGATTCTGTATCTGGCTCCCACACTCACTAACCATCTGCCATCCTGGTGGAAGGCCCCCTTCCCCCAGGAAAAAGTCCGCCTCGGTCTCGACTTGCAGGGAGGTTCGCACCTGGTACTTGCCGTTCAGACCCATGTCGCCATTCAAGGTTACCTCGACCGCCTGGCTACCGACCTGGAAGACGCACTCGATGCAGCGGACATCCCATATAAACGGATAACCAGTACCGGTACGACCAGCCTGCAGCTTTCGCTTTATGATGCGGAAACCGCTGCTGCAGCGCGTACTATGATTGCAAAAGCTCATCCGGAACTCGAAATCATCGAATCCCCCCCACAAACAGGTGCCGTGCCAATACAAGTCCATCTGCCTGAAAAATTGGAGAAGGAACTGACGGACCGTACCGTGCTTCAATCCCTTGAAACCATTCGCAACCGTATCGACCAGTTCGGGGTGGCTGAACCGTTGGTTCAGCGTGAAGGAGAGAATCACATTGTGGTGCAACTCCCGGGAATCAAGGAACCACAGCGGGCCATTGAATTGATAGGAAAAACCGCCTGTCTGGAATTCAGGTTGCTCGATGAGACCATCGACGCCACCAACCCCGCATCCATTCTCCCTGATGATACTGAAATTCTCATGGAGAAGCAGGTGGATTCCCTGGGCATTGAAACAGGAAGAATTCCTCTGGCGGTCAAAAAGCGTGCGCTCATCACCGGCGACCTGCTTAAAGATGCCAGGGTGAGCATGGATCCCATGACAAGTAGCCCTTATGTGGCCATCGAGTTTGATTCTTCCGGTGCTAAAATTTTTGACCAGGTCACCGCAGCAAACGTCGGCAGGCGTTTCGCCATCGTGCTCGACAACACCATCTATTCCGCGCCGGTCATTCGGGAACGCATCTCGGGCGGCAGCGCACAAATAAGCGGCGTCTTCAACGAAAAGGAAGCCGCCGATCTCGCTCTCGTGTTGCGCGCGGGGTCCCTGCCGGCGCCGGTCGAGGTCATTCAGAACGTGACCGTCGGACCATCCCTCGGCCTGGACTCGATCCATAAAGGACTGTTCGCCGGAGCCGTAGGAATCCTGCTTGTGATTACCTTCATGGCTGCTTACTACCGCTTCTCCGGGATGGTGGCCAATCTCGGACTGGTACTTAACATCACCCTCCTGATGGGAGCGCTTGCCGCACTGGGCGCTACGCTGACGATGCCCGGTATTGCCGCTATCGTCCTGCTGGTGGGCATGTCGGTTGATGCGAACGTTTTGATTTTTGAGCGAATAAAGGAAGAGTTGCGTCTTGGCAGGACAATGGGCGCTAGTCTTGCCGTAGGTTACGACAAGGCCTTTTTAACCATCATGGATTCCCATGTGACAACCTTGCTCACCGCAGCGGTGCTGTTTTTGTTCGGTACGGGACCGGTCAAGGGTTTCGCCGTGTCACTCAGCCTCGGCATCCTTATCAACCTGTTCACCGCTCTGGTGGCAACCCGGGTCATTTTTGACCTGATGCATAAAAAGCACTGTTTAAAATCAACCACCTTCGGCAACATCGGCAACCGCCTGTCTCAGACTTTGCGCTTCAATTTTCTTGGAAAGCGCTCCATCGGTTTTCTTCTTTCGGGAGTCATCGTGCTCACCGGCCTGGTCGGAATCGCTCAGATTTACCGGGGGAAAGCAAACCTTGGCACCGATTTTACCGGCGGCACCGCGATACAGCTCAAATTTGACCAACCTCCCTCGCTGGATCTGGCCCGGGACATTCTCGCCAGCAATGGTTTCAAAGAAGCTACCATTCAGGATATCCGCGACGAAAACAAACTTCTGATCAAGGTTGGAAATCACCGGCACGAAGGCAGCGTGGCGGATTCGATCAAAAACGCGTTCCACAAGGACATGCCGGGTAAAACCTTTGAGGTCGAATCATCCAGCGAAATCGGTCCCTCCGTCGGCCACAAGCTCAAACAGGACACCCTCATCGCCGTAGCCATTTCGCTAATAGGTATTCTTTGCTACGTGGGCTGGCGCTTTGACCTCAACTTCGCGATAGGCGCCCTCGCCGCCACCCTGCACGACATCCTGGCCATGTTCGCGGTATTTTTCATCATGGGCAAGGAAATCAACTTGTTATTCATTACGGCCGTATTGACCATTGCCGGTTACTCACTGACCGACACCGTCGTGGTCTTCGATCGAACACGGGAAAATCTGCGAATGGGAGGCAAGGACCCGATCGAAGGCATTTTTAACCGCAGCCTCAACGAGGTGCTGTCACGCACCATCATCACTTCGTTGACGACCTTCCTTGCGGCCCTGGCCCTGTATTTCTTCGGCGGCGAAGTTATTCATGACTTTGCTTTTGCCCTGGTCGCAGGGGTAGCCATCGCCACCTACTCCTCCATCTTCGTTGCCAGCCCGGTAGCGGTCGAATGGTTTCTTCGAGGAAATAAGAAAAAAGCGGCACCCGCAATCAATGAAGCACGTGCGATGGTAAAATAATACAGCCTCATCCCCGTCAAGATACCGTTACAATGATTAAAAAGCCCCCGTTCCGATTTTCGGAACGGGGGCCTATGGCGCCGTCTCAGGTGGGAATCCCTTCTAAAAAAAAGTGCCGTTAAGACGCATGTCCTGCAAAATCAAGGTTCCCCGCCAGAAATACACATCCCCACGCCAGCCAAAACAGTTGAATCCATACCAAAACATCTCTTTTTCATGGTGCCGGTTATAAAACCAAAAATCCCCGCCGGAGGGCGGGGATTTTATCACTGTTCAGAAAGCCTGCCATGAAGCCTTTCTTTCCATCAGGTAAGCTGGCGTTTCTCCGATGCAAGTTTAAAGTGAGAAA
This sequence comes from Pelobacter sp. UBA5610, assembly GCA_002424645.1. GTDB lineage: Bacteria > Desulfobacterota > Desulfuromonadia > Desulfuromonadales > Syntrophotaleaceae > Syntrophotalea. The sequence continues at coordinate 5,296 of DIKU01000106.1, forward strand.
CAAGCTCCTGCAGGGAACCCGCTTGTCCGGAAAGTTCCTCAGCCACAGCGGCGTTTTCTTCCGAAGAAGTGGTATTTTGCTGAGTAACCGCGTCTATCTGCCCCAAACCTTGATTGATCTCAACGATACCCTGCGCCTGCTCCCGGGATGACAAGGCGATATCGCTGATCAAATCGGTTACGCGCGTGATTTCCACCACGATTTGATCCAGAGCGGCAGCGGCATTTCCGGCGATACTGGTACCATTTTCAGTTTTGCTCACCGATCCCTCGATCAGATCGGCTGTTTCCTGGGCGGCTACCGCACTGCGTGCCGCCAGACTACGAACTTCTTCAGCCACAACCGCAAAACCTTTGCCGTGTTGACCGGCCCGGGCAGCTTCAACCGCGGCGTTAAGTGCAAGTAGATTGGTCTGGAAAGCGATTTCATCGATAACTTTGATGATTTTGGAGATATCCATACTGGAAGCATTGATATCCTGCATGGCGACCACCATTTCTTCCATCTGGGACTTGCCCTGTTCTGCAGCCCTACGAGCATTGTGAGCCAGGTCGTTCGCCTGAGTGGCAGTCTCTGCATTATTTTTGGTTTTGGTTCCGAGTTCCATCATGGATGCGGAAATCTGCTCCATGGAACTGGCAGACTCCGCTGCCCCTTGCGAGAGAGCTTGACTGCTATCGGCTACCTGCAGGGAACCCGATGTAATCTGATTGCTGGCCTGCTGAATCTGCATAACCAGTTCATTCAAGGCCCGGTTGGTCTTCGCCAAAGGCTCCTTGATCATACCGTGAGCTACGAAGGTAAAATCCCCTTCGGATAATCGTTGGAACGCCGCCAGGATTTCGTCGCTTAAATTGTCAGCGAATTTATTCATGGTGCCGGCCAATTCACCGATTTCATCCTTGCTCCGGATATCAAGACGCTGGTCGAGTTTTCCTGATTCCAGCGCATGCAACATCGCCACGGCCTGCCCCAATGGCTTGCTGATGGCGCGACCACCCATTGAAGCGCCAACGATGGTAAAACATCCCGCAATCACGGCAATGATGATTATCCACGTCATCATGTTGCGGAGATTGCCATTAACGCTTGCAATCAAGTCCTCGATCTCTTTGGCGTCGTATTCGGCAACGATAACCCAGTCCCACGGTTGGTAATACGAGACCACCCCTATCTTGGTCGAAGCCTTTCCCGTCTCGGCATCGTTAAGCACATATCTCTCAACGAAGGTGCCGATCTTACCGGAGGCGTTTTCCAGAGACACAGCTTTCGTCACGATATTCTCAATATAAGGGGAACCATTCATATCGGTAGCCGACAACAGGTTTTCACCCTCCACTTTCTTGTCTCTTGAAAGAAGGATTTTGCCTTTCTGGTCCTCGGAACCCCCGACGACATAAACATGGCCCGACTTGCCGACAACGATATCCAGGATACCTTTACGAAGGCTCTGAACCTTTTCTTGTTTTTCACCGAAATACAAAACCCCGACAACCCGGTTCCCGGTTTTGTCAAATATCGGTTTGTAAGCCGTGATGTACCAATCGTTTACGACAAAAGCCCTGCCGATGAAGGTTTCCCCCTTGAGCACGGCATTGATAACGGGATTCGGTTGGCCATCCATATTAGTATGCGGGATAAAGGTACCAATAGCCCGCTTGCCGTCGGTTTTAAGTACATTGGTGGCAACCCGCAGCATATCGCCTTCTTCGTTCATGCGTTGAAATACGGTAGTGGTGCCGCCCACCAAATCGCCTACTTTATCAACCAACGGGGTTGCAAGGTCCGATCGGGTATTCTGCCCCAACCATGCGCTGCCAACCAGCATTTTGGGTAGAGAAATGGACGTTTGTTCCTTGGTGAATTGATTGATTGCCGACCAGTTTACCAATTCATTTGAAAGAGCGATGCCTCCGGAATTATCTAAAACTTCCTGAGCTACCTTCAAATTGGCCTGCACCTGACTGGTGACGGATTCAGCCATGGCCTGAGACATCAAGTAAATGTTTTCCGCAACTTTCGAACCCTCTTGTTCAGCAAGAGACTCGATTTCTTTATCTATCCGCTTTTCCAGAAGCCCTTTTTGATAAATGGCTACACAAACGATACTTAGAGCGGTAAGAGCGATAAGCACGACTCCAAGAGCGGTTATTTTTCCTTGAATTTTCATAAAAACATTTCCAATCACTAAGAAAAAGGACTCACGGATTAAATAAATTGCCTACTTGCATGTCACTATTAAAATATCTATTTATTGACTACTTAAAGGAATATGCAAACTCACGATATGATTCGTACCGCGCACATAAAATTAATGGTTTAAAGAAATTACCAATAAATGTGTCTACACAACATAGAAGATACAAAAATACGCCATAAAATAAGACAACAAAGCATCTTATATAACTTTGCAAGATTGCCTTATTACAGGTAGATCAATTTAAATACAAAAATACGATATGCAGTGACTATCTTCGATTAGCCACGCCATATAAAATTGTATTTTAATTTTTTTTAACAGGAAAGATTTGGTGGAATCATTAAATTTAAAATTTCAATGCAGGTGATATAACAAATCACGAAAAGAATGACAAGGCTTTTAATAAAAACCATACATTTTTTGTATACATCATAAATAAAAGAGTAGAAAGAACTTTACTTATTTGGTCGTCTAAATAGGGAAAATTCTCTAGAGACGACCAGGACACAGATCACCAAAAACGACCCAGAGCCTTGTAGCTATGGATCATGGCCCATTTTTGAGAACTCAGCGGCCACGTCATCGACGCATGGTTGATTTATCCCCCATAACAACAAAGCCAGCAGCGACCATTGCAAATTAAAGCCGGCTTGCCAGCCTTCAATTACCACCAAAAAATCAACTTTAAAACCTTATCCAGGCATCAACTCAAAAACTACATTTTGGATAATC
>DIKU01000161.1:0-9536 GCA_002424645.1 Pelobacter sp. UBA5610
CGATACCGGCGCTGGCCGTTACATCGAGGGCCGAGGTCGGTTCATCCAGCAGCAGCACTTCCGGTTCCAGAACCAGGCTGCGGGCGATGCAGAGCCGCTGTTGCTGGCCGCCGGACAGCTGGCGGGCGTCCTTTTTCAGCAGATCCTTCACCTCATCCCACAGCAGGGTGCGCCGCAGAGCGCTCTCCACCCGCGCGGCGATCTGCGGGCGGTCCCGACAGCCAGAGAGCTTGAGGGGAAAGGCGACATTGCGATAAATACTCATGGGCAGAGGATTGGGCGTTTGGAACACCATGCCGACTTTGCGGCGCAGGTGTTGTGCCGGCAGCCGCTTGTCACACAGATCGTACAGCTGCCCGCCCAGACGGATGTGCGCTTTGCCTTGGAGGTGTACGCCGGGTATTTCGGTCCACATGCGATTCAAGACCGATAAAAAGCTCGATTTGCCGCTGCCGGAAGGCCCGGTGATAGCGGTGATGCGGCGTTCCTCCAGTTCGACGGAAACATCCTGCAGAACCGGCGACTTGCCGTAATAAAAGGTCAACCCGTCGGTGCGGATTTTGGTGGTCGGTTGCATGGGTGCTCTCATCGGTATAAAAGCCAGCTCTTCAGGCGGCGCTGGGCCACAAAGGCCAGGACGAAAAGCAGCGAGCAGATCATCATCAGCAAGATGGCGGCGGCATAGCCCTTTTGCAGCTCCTCCGGACCGGTGTATTGGGAGGACATATAGTAGACGTAAAACGGCAGGGCTTCGTACTGTCTCAGCATCGAATCCGGCACCCCGGCCGATGCCACCACGCCGGTCAGCATGATCACGGCGGTATCTTCGGCGCAGCGCCCCACTGCCAGAATGATGCCGCCGGTCAGGTCGGCAAGGCGATTGGGCAGCAGCACCAGAAAGATATTCTGCAGTTTCGATGCCCCGAGGGTCAAGGCCGTATGCCGCAATAGGGGATCGACCCCCTCCAGAGCGGTCTGGGTGGAACGCACCAGGTAGGGCAATACCAGGAACGCCAGCGCCAGGGCCGATAGCAACAGGCAGGGTCCAAGCCGACCGTCAAAGCTGCGATGCAGCACGATGGCCAGGGCAAATCCCGACAGGCCGATGACGATGGAGGGGATGCCGGCCAACAGGTCGAAAACCAGGCTCAGCAGTGCTTTGCTCCAGTCTCCGGCGTATTCCGCCATGTAGATACCGGCCGCCACGCCGACCGGCACCGCCAGGGACACGGCCAGCAACACCAGTGCCACGGTGCCGAACAGGGCTGGAAACAGCCCATCGAACACCTGCCGGCGCAGCATCAGTGCATCCATCGCCCGGGTGCCTCCGAACAACAGTTCGACGTTGGAGGCTGGCAGCCCACCGCGCAACAGAAACCACACCAGGGTCGCTACGGCAGCTGTCAAAGCGAGTGCGCAACACCAGGAAAAACCCGGTAAGAATCTTGCCAGCAGGCGCACCATTATAGCCCCCGCGGCGACAGGCGGCCAACCAGTCGCAGGGCCACGATCAACAGCGCCGTGAACAGGTAAAGGAAGATGCCGCAGGCGAAGATCGACTGAAACTCCATGCTGGCGAAATCCGCCGCCATCACCAGCGCGATATGCGCGGTGAGGGTGCGAGCCGCCTGGGTCAGGGCGGTCGGCACTGCGACGGCATTACCGGCCAGCATCAAGCTGATGAGGGTGTCCCCCATAGCCCTTCCCAGCCCAAGCAGCAGGCCGTTGAGGATGCCGGGCCAGGCCATTGGCAGCACCACATACAGGAGTTGCTGCGCCGGGCTGCCGCCCAGGGCATCGACCGCCTGCCGATACGACAAAGGCACCCTTTGCAGACTGTCGACAAAGAAGATGATCATGGTCGGGGCGATGAGTATGGCCAGCACCACCGAGGCGGTGAGGATATTCATGCCGCTGCCGCCGGTCAGAAATTCGCGCATGAATGGCACCAGTAGGAACAATGCGACGAAACCGTAGACCACCGTCGGGATGCTGGTCATGAAGCGTACCAGGTTGAGAAGCTTGCGCCGCAGGGCGAGGGGGCCGAAGTGGGTAATGAAAAAAGCGCAGCCGAGGCTGAACGGAAAGCTGATAAGCACGCTGAGAAAGGCAATGGATAAACTGCCGACGATCATCGGATAGATGCCGTACTGTCCATGCCCGGGGTTCCATGGGGAGCAAAGCAGGGTTCCCAGTCCGCCGTGTTGAAACAGCGGCTTGGCCAATTGGCACAACAGCAGAAAAACGGCGGCAGTCAGCAGGGCGCTGCCGATTGCCGCCAGAAAGAACAGGCGCTCAAGGGTGCGGGACAGCATCGCCATCAGCGAACCGGAATAAACCCTTTGGCTGCCGCGATTTGCTGACCGCTGGGCGAAAACAGAAAGTTGATAAAGGCCTTCACCGCCCCCCGGGGTTCACCCGCAGTGATGCTGTAGAGTCCACGGGCTACCGGATAGCTGCCATCCTTGACGGTTGCATTGGTCGGTACTACCCCATCGAGGGAGACCGGTCGTACCGAGGTATCGATGTGACCGACGGACACGTAACCGATGGCGTAGGGATCGTTGGCAATGGCGGTCTTCATGGCTCCGTTGGAGACGACGACATTAGCGCCGGCGGCAATCTCGCCATTGTTGAGAGCCTTTTTCCAGAATACCTCGCGGGTGCCGCTGGCCTCGTCGCGCGTATACAGATTAATGGCACGATCGACGCCACCGAGATCCTTCCAATTGGTTATCTTGCCGGCATAAATGGCCTGCACCTGAGCCGAAGTCAGGGCATGGACAGGATTTCCAGGATGGACTACCACGCCGACGCCGTCGATGGCCCACTTGAAAAGCACCAGGCCGTATTGTTGGATTTCCTGAGCGGTGGCTTTGCGACCGGAATTGCCGATCTGCACCATCTTTTCACCGACCTGTTTGATGCCGACCCCGGAACCGCCGCCGGCAATGGTAATCTGAATATCGGGGTACGCCGACATCACCTGCTTGGCGGCTTCTTTCATGACCGGGATGTGAGCGGTGCCACCGGAAATTTTGATCACACCGTGCTGGCCGCGAAACAGATCAAGATCATTGGCCAGCGCCGGCCATGCGACCAGACTCAGGCAAAGCGTGCAGACAGCGGACAACAGGATGTTTTTTTTGATGTAGGCGAGCATGTGAATCTCCTTGATTGCAATGGTAAATGCATGAGTTCAACGGCGTGGTGATCCGGTGAAATGCTTTTTATGCATCAGGCTGCGGGAATCCTGTCGACTTGCATCTCCACCGGTACGGCAGCGCTCCAGGTTGCTGCACTTTACTTGAATTGGCATGGAGGATTCAAGACCTGCATGCCAGTTTATAAAGTTTTCTCACCCTTTGGACCGATTTGTCCATGGATAATACCTTGATTTCACGCTGCGTTCGTTGCAAGGTTGCTTGTGTTTTCTCAGGGAAACGTTTTATTTTTAAGCGTGCGTTTCAACTGCAGGACAAATAAATTTAATCAGGATTTTGAATGATTCCACATCTTGTCGACATCTGGTCCAAACTCTTTCAGCGCACCCCGGCATCTGTTTCCGGTGCATCCGGCAAACTCGGCACCTTTATAGGCGTTTTTACCCCGACCGTCCTGACCATCCTCGGGGTTATCATGTATCTGCGATTCGGGTGGGTGATCGGCCATGTCGGTCTTTGGCAGGCGCTGTTGATCGTGGTGCTGGCCAATGCCATCACGTTTGTCACCGCTCTGAGTTTTTCTGCCGTGGCAACCAACAGCCGCGTCGGTGTGGGCGGTGCCTATTTCATCATTTCCCGCAGTCTGGGGCTGGAAATCGGCGCTGCCATCGGGATTCCGCTGTTTTTCTCCCAGACCTTGTCGGTGACCCTGTATGCTTACGGTCTGGCCGAATCGTTGCGCTTTGTCTGGCCGGGGATACCCGTGCAGGCGGCGGCTTTCGTCATCATTCTGCTGGTGGGGGTCTTGGCCTTTCGCGGAGCCGGTGGGGCTTTGCGTCTGCAGGTGCCTATCCTGCTGTTGATCGCGGTATCGATGTTGGCGCTGGCTGCGGGCAGCCTGCTGCATGGTAGCCCCGATCGGCTGCTGGTGTCGGCAGGTTCGGGCGAGTTCAGTTTCTGGACGGTTTTTGCGGTGTTTTTCCCGGCGGTCACAGGCATCATGGCCGGTTTGAGTTTGTCCGGGGATTTGGCCGATTCGCGACGTTCCATCCCCCAGGGCACGGTTCTGGCCACCCTCACCGGCTTTGCCGTCTACCTGGTGGTGCCGGTACTGTTGTGCCTGGGAGCCGACCCGGCGGATTTGCGCAGCGATTCTCTGATCTGGACCCGCATTGCCCTTTTGGGTCCCTGGCTGATATTGCCGGGTCTCTGGGGGGCGATTTTCTCTTCAGCGGTCGGTTCGATACTAGGGGCCCCCCGCACGCTGCAGGCTTTGGCCATGGATCGCATGGCACCGCGCAGACTCGCCTCGCCGCGAGGGGAAGAGCCGATCGCGGGTCTGGTGGTTGCGCTGGTCATCGCTTTGGGCGCGGTATTCCTCGGCGATCTGAATACCGTGGCCGAGGTGGTGAGTATGTTTTTTCTCAGCGTCTATGGCACGGTCAATCTGGTGGCTACCCTGGAGAAGCTCTCCGGCAATCCGTCATGGCGTCCTCAGGTGCAGATTCCATGGTGGTTGAGTCTGGTCGGGGCTTTCGGCTGTATCGGCGTGATGGTGCTGATCAATGTAAAGGCCAGCCTGGTGGCGATGATGGTGGTACTGTGTCTCTGGCTGCTGCTGCGGCGCCATGAGCGGCGCGAAGACTGGGGAGATGTGCGGCGCGACCTTTACGAAGCGGTTATCCGATGGGCGCTGGTAGGGCTTTCCCGGCGACCCATGACTGCGCGCAACTGGCGGCCGCACATTCTGGTATTTGTCAGCAACATCGATCGGCGCCTGCCGTTGGTGCGCTATGGAGCATGGTTCAGCCAGAATCGCGGCGTGGTTACGGCCTGTGAACTGGTGGTGGGGGATCTTCTCAACCTGGACCTGGACGTGCATGAACGGGAGCGGCAGATCGACGCAGTTCTGCGGCAGGAAGGGATCGTGGCCTTCGGTGAAGTTGACGTGGTGGCCAACATCGAGCAAGGCATTCTGGCTGTCGCCCAGGCCAACGGCATCGCCGGAATCGAAAGCAATACCGTTATCCTCGGTTGGCCGAACGATCTGGAGCGTCTGGCGCATTTCCTGCGGGTCATTCGACCTCTTAATTATCTGAACCAATCCCTGCTTATCGGCCGGGCCGAGCCTCTTGCACCCTTACAGGAAGGTGAACGTCGCACCATCCATGTCTGGTGGGGCGGTCTTCAGCGTAACGGCGATCTAATGCTGCTGTTGGCCTATCTGTTGTCGCGTAATGCCGAGTGGCGCAATGCCCGTATCCGGGTGTTGAGTATCGCTTCCAACAAATTGGCCGAGGAGCAGACCCGACGGGTTCTCGCCAAATTGATTCCGGAAATCCGCATCGACGCGGAAATAGAGGTTCTGATCAAGTCCGAGGATAGGAGCGTGCGGGAGATGATCCATGCGGAAAGCTCCGGCGTTGACCTGGTTATTCTGGGACTGGCGCTTCCTGAAGAGGGTAAGGAGGACGCTTACGCCGCGCGTATCGCAGAGTTGGCAGAGGGGCTCCCGTCGTGCTTTTTCGTCCACAACGGCAGCCTGTTTATCGGGGAGCTGGTTTCACACGGGATCGACTGAGTTTTCAGTATCCTGCGCGGTTTGTTATTTGATATAAGGAGCAGCCCTATCCCTTTGAGAGGGGATGGGGCTTTTTCAGGTCTGGTAACATGCCGTTGATGCCCCACAAACACGCGCATTCATCTTGGGCTTCGTATCGGTTTTCCCTTTTTCTCCGGTTGTCGCACAAAACTTGTATACGATATGTAGGTGGACTAAGATACGGCTCTTGTGAAAATCCCTTTCGGGGGCGTGGAGAGTTATGACTAATTTTATTTTGATCGGTATTTTCGTAGGGCTCGGTCTTTTATTTCGTAGATTGGAGGCCTTCCCCAAAGATTCGGCGCAAGTGCTGAACATGTTTGCCCTGTACGTTTCCTTGCCCGCGTTGATCTTGCTGAAAATGCCGCAGTTGCATCTGGGCAGAGAAGCGCTTCTGGTGGCGGTGGTGCCCTGGGCCATGTTGGTGTTGTCGGTGGGATTGATTCTGCTGGCCGCGCGCAAATTCGGCTGGAGTCGTGCCAAAACCGGTGTATTGCTTTTGGTTGTGCCGGTCGGTAATACCTCTTTTATGGGGGTGCCGATGGTGAATGCCTTTTTCGGACCGAAAGGCATCCCCTACCTTATTGTTTACGATCAGGTCGGCACCATGGTGATATTTGCCCTTTACGGGTCATTGATCCTGGCACTCTACGGCAGGGAGGGTAAGCTGCAGATCTCCTCGATTGTCCGGCGCGCCGTGCTGTTCCCGCCGAGCATCGCGATGGCGGTCGGACTTGCCCTGCGCCCCTGGCCTTATTCCGAAATGGTGTCCTCGACGCTGCATGGTATTTCCCAGAGCCTGACACCGCTGGTGATGACCGCCATCGGTATGCAGTTAAACTGGAGGTTGCAACGAAGCGTATTCGGGCCATTGAGCTGCGGCCTGGTTATCAAGTTGCTGATCGCGCCGCTTATGACCCTTGCCGTCTGCAGGCTGGCAGGCATGGACGGACTGCATGTTGACATTGCGGTCTTCGAAGCCGGCATGCCGCCGATGGTTACCGCCGGTGCTCTGGCGGTGGTCGCCGGAATGGAGAGCGAACTGGCCATAGCTCTGATAGGGGTGGGGATTATTTTCTCTTTTGCAACGCTGCCCATCTTATTTTCTCTGCTGTAAGCGTCCTGATCAGGGCTGAAAATTGTATAAGTACGTGGTGTTGCAACGCTCCGATGGGATGCGTTGTCAGCAAGACGGAAAATTGGTAGCACGTTATCCGGGGTAAGCCGATTGGGGGAGGAAAGCAAAAAGGGCACTGTCATTGGACGGTGCCCTTTTTTTATGAAAGCTGTAATTTTTGAATCCGCTGGGTTTTCAGGTGGTTTTGTGTGACATTTTTCCCATCAGCGGTGAAATCAGATAAATGGCGGCGGCCGTAAAGGCGATGAGCAGAGGTGCCAGATAGTGATCGCGGCGCACGCCCAGGGCAAGCATGAACAGGAATGCGCCGAGCACCAATACTCTGACGATTTTGGGTATTTTGGGAAGAACGGCACGGCCGAAGTGAGGGTAGGGAACACGGGAAACCATCAGCAATGACGTGGTAACAACAAGGAGTCCGCAAACCAGTTGGTAGGGGATCAGCACGCATGTCGTTCCAGCCATCAGGGCCCCGGCCGGTGACGGCAAGCCGGCAAAAGTCGAAACGCCGCCAAGTACACCTTCTTTGCGTTTTTCAACCACGAAGCGGATCAATCGGTAGATGACGGCAATCAAGTAGACCCCCCCGATAAGGAGACCTACCCAGAGTTTGGAAAAGGTGACCATGATAATCAGGCCCACGGTCAGGCCAAAACTGGTTCCGTCAGCCACGTCGTCAAAGATCTCTCCCTTCGGGGTGGACCCCCAACGTTCCGCCGCGCGGCCATCAAAAAGGTCGAGAAACTGGCCGAGGAACACCAGGCCCAAGGCATATACCGCTGGCCCCCCGTTGAGAACCACCAAGCAACCGGCGAGTCCACAGACAAGATTGAGCAGGCTGAGAATGTTGGCGTACCAGTAGTTGGGGATAACCTTGAAGAAGGTCGAGCAAAATGCCAGCCCGGTGCAGATGGCCAGCAATGGATAAATGGCGCGCGCCAAGAACGGCAGGGGACTATAGATCCACTCCAGTCCGACCACGATCAGCAATACCACCACCATGAAGGTCTTGGCCTTACCGAAAAGGTTGGCGGATTTTACCGTAATGAAGCGTCGAGAAACCTGGCCGGTAATGTCAAAAATGAGGAACAACCCGACCAGTAGCGGATTGAGAACGCCGTACCAAGCCAGGTAAACCAGCATGGGGGCATACATGAGTTTGTCGGAGAGAGGATCGATCGTTGCGCCCTCTTCGGTATGCAGGTCACACTTGCGGGCGATATCGCCATCGGTGATGTCGGTGATCATCCAAAAGGTGAAGAAAAGAAAGCACAGATGGGGATAGCCCTTGTAGAGCAGTAGAACCGAAACGAAACCCATGGGGTAGCGTGCCCGGCTGATGGCGTTGGGATGCAGCCAGCTGTGTTTCCGCACCCATTCAATCTGCCTGGGGGTTCGAAGGAAATAGTAGACGGCAAAGCGTTCCATTCCCAGCATGAGAAAAACAGGGATGGCAATTTCAAGCAGAATAGAGCTGTAAGGTATCATGACGCCTTGAATCGTTGGAGTAATAAAAAATTGTGGTTACCGCTTCTGGTGCAGTTATATATAACATTCTTGAGAAAAATTGCGCAGGGGAAAATTCCCCCGGGAAACCGGGCCGTCGGCAACGGTGGTTGGTGCGGTTGAAGCGAACGGTTGCTGACCTCTGCCATACTCAAATTCGGAAGCGGACGATCGCGTGAGGATGGCGGTTGAATGTAAAACAGGCCCGCGTGCAATTGCGGCACGCAGGCCTGATCATAGAAACTGAAAGTGAGAGCAAGCCGTGATGGTATTTACGGCCTGAGCTTGAGCGGGGCTATTCCCCTAATAGGAGCCTGCGGGCGCCCATAAATTTCTTGCGCAGGTAGCCCTCTTGCATGCTCGAAATCCGGATGGTTTTCTTGGAGCGTGGCGCATGGATAATTTTGCCATCGCCGATGTAAATGCCTACATGGTTCACGCGTTTTTTTGTTCCGAAAAAGACCATGTCGCCAACGGCAAGTTCATCACTTTTGACCGGTTTGCCGCGGTGATACTGTTCGGCCGAGGTGCGTGGCAGGTTAATGCCGCACAGGGCATAGACCGTTTTGACAAAGCCGCTGCAGTCCATGCCTTTTTCAACGGACATGCCACCCCAGCGATATTTCACACCGATATAGTCCAGGGCTATCTGGGCGGCACGAAAACCAGGCGGGTGCGGTGCCATGGGTTGGTTCGCCATGGCCTCAAATGCGGCGACCATTTGGGCTTTGGCCGAAGCCTTCGCCGGGACTTCTGCCGGTTTGTCTTTTGCGGAGGGAGTCTGAGTCTCGGCGGTTGCCACGACGGATGCGGGGTCGGGTGATTCCGTTTCCGTAACAGTCGGCGGATCCTCCTGTCCCTGAACCGTTTCAGAGGTGACCGTTTCATCAGGGGCTACGACGGCTTCGGCGGGTTCGGAGGAGCGGACCGCAACAACCAGAAAATTGCCGATGGCGCGTTCGGCCTTCAATCTGGCGCCTTCTTTTTTGGCGTCCAGGCGGGAATCGTGGTTACCTGCCCTTACCACATACAGCCCCTTCTGGTTGGTGGTGACGTAGGCGTCAACACCTTTATCCTCCAGTAGCGAGGCGGCCTTTTCCGCATCGGCTTGGCGTGCGTAGGCGGA
>DIKU01000161.1:9611-12622 GCA_002424645.1 Pelobacter sp. UBA5610
TTTAATCTGGCGCCTTCTTCTTTAGCTTCCAGGCGGGAACCGTGGTTACCGGCCCTTACCACGTACAGCCCCTTCTGGTTGGTGGTGACGTAGGCGTCAACACCTTTATCCTCCAGTAGCGAGGCGGCCTTTTCCGCATCGGCTTGGCGTGCGTAGGCGGAAAGCTGAAGCGCATATGCCGTTGGGTGGTCCGTGGCGGTGGGGGCTGCGATGGAAGCCGTAGCCCACAGGCACAAGAATGCCATCCAGAAGAGCATTTTTGTCATAGATTAAACCTGATCCGTTTTATTGGGCGGTTCACCAGTTTCTGCGCAGGATTGTTTTGGAAGTTCAATGGCTATTATTTTTAATCCAGATAAAGTTCTGTCCTTTTTATAGCAAACGTATCGAAAAGTCATCCCTAAAATGCACATTTGGATGAAAAAAAATTCATTCAGGAGGAAAATCCGTATCAAACTAGGGGTTTCCAAAGCGTTGAAAACGATAATAAATCATTTCGTTTGGCGTGGTTTTTTTCTGGGCCACGGGTGCTTTTTGGTCGCAAGGCGCTTGGCGTGGCAGGTGGCATGGCGTTAGAATAACAGAGTGGATGAGCAGGGATTGGAAGAAAGGGGATACCTATGCAACGGCAGATTTTATGGCTGGCGGTAGTGGCCGCGCTGGGGTTGCCGACAATCATGGTTATAAAAGGATGGGGCGCGATGCCTGCGCCCGGGAGATCCCCGGACGAAGTCGTTTTGACAGTCAAGAACGATACGATGTTTGCCCTGATCGGAGAGCCGGAATATCATCTGGTTCTGGCGCGGACCTCTCTGCAGTCGGGGCTGGGTGCCGAAGCGGCTCGCGCGCTTGAAGCGGTGCAGGCTTTCGTCTGGCTGGAAAGAGCCAGGGCGGCCGCAGCGGCGATGGATATGCTGATCGATGCTACTGTCGATCTGGATAAACTGGTGAGCGATAGTGCCCGTGGCGTGCTGAGCATGCCGCAGTTGGCCGATGCGGCGCGCCTGACGCATAGGGCTTTGGCCTCTCATTATCAGCTGATGGCGCAAGCGGCCTGGGCGCAGAGGGCCTGGCAGGTTACGGGACAGCATTTACACGCCGCAGGATTGCATATACGGCAGGGGGTGGCGTGGGGTGGACCTGCCTTGACGGACCCGCAGCGGGCACTTCTCAAGGAAAATGACTTTTTGGCTGAGGCCTTGATGGATGGACCCGGTTGTGGCAACAGTTGGGCGGAGGATGCGGCAGAGGCCCAGATAACGGCCATAGGGAAGTTAATGGAGGCATTGAAATCTGCAACAACTGTGGCTCCATGAATTTCGTATTTGCTGTTTTTAAAATAGACCAGGCTAAGATAGGGGGAGTGTTTGACGCTTTCGGAATTTGAAATCAAAAGGATAGAAAAGCTGTTTAATCACTTTTGCGACAGGCGTGTTCCAGAGCAATACCGCGATCAGATTCGTGTTGAATTCAGGATTCGGGATGCGGACGTGGAATTGTTCGAAAGCCGTCCGCTATACAGCGATCCTTCTACCTGGGTTTCAACCCGTATAGCCCGTTTCAGGAAAAGTCCCGGGAATGGCAACTGGATAGTGTACTGGGCCGATCGCAACGCCCAGTGGAAACGCTATGAACCTTGCGCGCCTCATCGGGACATTGAAGCCTTGCTGCAGGTGGTGGAAGAGGATGCAATAGGGACTTTCTGGGGTTGATAAGGCCGTTCTAGCGAGACACAGCGTGAGGTGAAAATAGAGAAAAGCCCGCAAATGCGGGCTTTTCCTGTTTGACGGTGCCGGTGGTGGGCTGCTAGTTTTTGTCGAGCAGCTTGACGACCAAAAGTCGTACCGGTGCACTGCCGGTGTTTTTCCAGCCGCGTTGGGTGCCTGTGGGAATAGCGATAAGGCGGTCGGCGTCAACCTGCTGGACCTGGTCTTCGATGGTCAGTTCGCCCTGACCTTCAAGCACATAGAACAGCACGTCAAAGGGATTGTCGTGGGGAGGCACGCCTTCGCCGGGTTGCAGCAAAATATGTATGACTTCGATGGGGCCTTCACTGTGCATGATGCGGGCGTCGAAGGGTACCGGTACCTTCGGAGCCGATTCCAGTTTTATGATATTCATAATTGTTTCCTTTGTAAAAAATCAGGTGACAGGCCGGAAAAAAAGGGCGGGGCGCGGAGGGTACGCCCCACCCAGAGGAGGCTTGTCAATGATGTTTATCCGAGTATCGCCTTAAGGTCTTCGTCAGGGGTCGTGATCGGGGCGATGTTGAAGTTTTCGACCAGGTAGTTCAGCACGTTCGGCGTGACGAAGGCCGGCAGGCTGGGTCCGAGTTTAATGTTCTGGATCCCGAGGAACAGCAGGGTCAGCAGGATAACGACCGCCTTTTGCTCGTACCAGGACAGGATCATCGACAACGGCAGATCGTTAACGCCGCACTCAAAGGCCTCGGCCAGTGCTACCGCGATCTGGATAGCACTGTAGGCATCGTTGCATTGGCCGATGTCGAGCAGGCGCGGGATGCCGCCGATATCACCAAACTCCAGCTTGTTGAAGCGGTACTTGCCGCATGCCAGGGTCAGGATGACGCAGTCCTCGGGAACCTTTTCGGCGAACTCGGTGTAGTAATTGCGGCCCGGCTTGGCACCGTCGCAGCCGCCGATCAGGAAGAAATGCTTCACCGCTCCGCCCTTGACCGCTTCGATAACCTTGTCGGCCACCCCCAGCACCGCATTGTGGCCGAAGCCGACCAGGATGTCCTGGCCCGGCTCTTCAGGCAGCTCAGGCAGCGTCTGGGCCTTGTCGATGACCGCAGAGAAATCCCAGCCGTCCACATGTTTGACACCCGGCCAGGCCACGCAACCCCAGGTGAAGGTGCGGTCCTTGTAGGATTCGGCCGGCTTCTGGATGCAGTTGGTGTTGAAAATGATGGCGCCGGGGAACTCAGGAAATTCCTTGTGCTGGTTCTGCCAGGCGCTGCCGAAGTTGCCGGCCAGATGCGTATATTTTTT
>DIKU01000161.1:12665-19167 GCA_002424645.1 Pelobacter sp. UBA5610
TCGGTCTGCTTGAGCAGCTCTTCGAGCATTTTCATGTCATGGCCGGAAACCAGAATTCCCTTGCCGGCACGGGTGCCGAGGTTGACCTGGGTGGGGACCGGGTGGCCGTAATGTTCCACATGCCCTTCATTCAGCAGCGCCATGACGGTAAGGTTGTGCTTGCCGCATTCCATGGCCAGTTCGACAAAATCGCCCAGTCCCAGGGTCTTGTCGGTGGTGGCGTGCAGGGCACGGTGGAAAAATTCAAACACCTCGTCGTTGGTCTTGCCGAGGATCTCGGCATGTTCGGCATAAGCCGCCATCCCCTTGAGACCATAAATAAGGATCTCTACCACCGACCGCACGTCGGGGTCGGCATGCAATTGCTCGATGCCGTATTGAGAGCCTTGCGCCATCGGGTCTGTAGACAGGGTCCAGGCGGGCTGGTCGGATTCAAAGGTGCGCGCTTTGATAGCGTTAAGGTCCCGGAATGTCTTTTCGTAAAGCGCACGGGCCTGTTCCTTGAGGGTGTAGCAGCGTTGCAGAATTTCAATAAGCCGCTCTGCATCGAAGTCGACGTTGGTTACCGTGGCGAACAGGCCCTCCAGCACGAAATGATCGAGGGTTTTATCCGTAGCCCCGAGCTTGCGTGCTTTGTGGGCGTAGAAGGAAAGACTTTGCAATCCGTATAACAAGTGATCCTGCAAGCTGGCGACATCCGGTTGTTTGCCGCATACGCCGGCCGCGCTGCAACCGATGCCTTTTGCTGTTTGCTCACATTGATGACAGAACATGGGTTCCTCCTGGAAAGTTTGTTTTCATTCTGAACCGCAGGATGAAAACAGCTTGTAAATGGGTAAAGTCTCTATGTTGCCCCTTCGTGATTATCAACCTACAGCAAAGAAGGACGGGGTGTCTTGACGTCGATCAAGTTTTGAATTGTTTTTGTTCCTCCGGCAAAAAAACTCCGAAAATTCAGGTGGCTAAAAATTTATGACAAAAAAGACCAAAGCGGTTACATTTAGGTTGACACTAAATACCAAATGCAATAAATTACCATCCAACCATATGAGGTGGCGATGTCAGAGGAGAAAAAGCAACAGCAGCTTAAGGAAGTATGCCGATCCCGGGGGGTCAGTCTGACTCCGCAACGGCGGGCGATCATGCGGGCATTGGCTGTTCGGGGAGATCATCCCACAGCTGACCAATTGTATGACGACCTTAGTTGTCAAATGCCGGGCATGTCCCGAACCACGGTGTACCGGGTTCTTGAAACTTTCGTTAAGTTAGGGCTGGTGCGGAAGGTAGACAGCCGTGCATCCAAAGCTCATTTCGATGCCGATGTCACTTTGCATCCCCATCTGGTATGTCTCGACTGCGGCAAGGTTTGCGATTTTGAGGACAGGGATTTTGGTGTTTTGAAGCCGCCCGCCATGACGGATGATGGCTTCCAAATCGTTGATTACGCGGTCACCCTGGTCGGATATTGCAGGCAATGCCGACATCATGAAAAAGCCTCATCCGATTAACCCTGTGATTATGTTGGACCGCAGACTTTGAATGTCTGTATGAAAATAATCTTTTAATGTTGAAAGAGAGGGAGTTATAATGTCCGAACTGAAAGGCACCAAGACCGAAAAGAATCTGTTGGAAGCTTTTGCCGGCGAGTCCATGGCCCGCAATAAGTACAGCTACTTTGCTTCTGTGGCTAAAAAAGAAGGTTTCGAGCAGATTGCAGCGATTTTTCAGGAAACCGCGGACAATGAAAAAGAGCATGCTAAACTGCACTTCAAGGCTCTGCAGGGTATCGGCAACACCATGGAGAACCTGAAAGCTGCCGCTGCCGGTGAACACGAAGAATGGACCGATATGTATCCCCGCATGGCGCAGGAAGCCCGTGAAGAGGGCTTCGACGATCTGGCCCGCATGTTTGAAAATATCGGTCGTGTGGAAAAAGCTCACCAGGAACGCTATGAGCGGATCCTCAGGGCTGTTGAGGCAGGTACTATTTTTAATCGTGCAGACGAACAACTTTGGAAATGTCGCAATTGCGGCCATCTGCTCAATGCCAAGGCGGCCCCGGCCATCTGCCCGGTCTGCGACCATCCCAAGGCTTATTTTGAAATAGAGGTCAATACTTTTTGATGGTGATTAACGGTCTTTCCGTATAAATTAGGGAGACCTTCAGAAGCAAATTTTTTGCCCGATCCCTTTCAACCCTAGGAGGAAACTGCCATGGAAAAGTATGTATGTGAAATTTGCGGTTATGTGTACGATCCCGCTGTTGGTGATCCCGACAATGGCGTAGCCGCCGGCACCGCTTTTGCGGATGTGTCCGAAGACTGGGTCTGCCCCGTATGCGGTGCAGCCAAAGATATGTTTGCATTGGAAGACTGATAACATTTAAAACGGTTCCGACCTGCGTCTTTTGGTCGGAACCGTTTAGCCATCACCGAACTGGGCCCTTGGCCTGTTCAAGATAAAAAATCACATCCGGCACAGACAGGTCATCTGTCTGGGGTCGTTTTTTTTATATGCTCCGTCGAAAGTCGCGATGTGTCAATGGAAAGGAATTACTTGGATATGATACCGAAAAAATTAGCTGAAGGCGTCTACGAAGTCGGTGCCATAGATTGGAATGTGCGGGATTTTCATGGCTATTCGACGGATCTGGGATCGACCTATAATGCCTATTTGATTATCGATGAGAAGATTACTCTGATCGACACGGTAAAAAAGGAATTCACCGGCCAGTTGTTGGAAAAGGTTTCCAAGATTGTCGATCCCTCCAAAATCGATATCGTTATCAGCAATCATACCGAAATGGACCACTCGGGCGGTTTGCCGGCGGTCATGGAAATCATCGGTAAAGACAAGCCTATCTACTGCTCCAAGATGGGATTTAAAAATCTGAGCCGTCATTTCCCCGCCGGATTGAATCTGCGCGAAGTGGCCGATGGTGAAGAGTTGAATCTGGGGCGGCGTACCCTGCAATTTCTGGAAACCCGCATGGTCCATTGGCCGGACAGCATGTTTACTTATCTCAAGGAAGATCAGATTCTGTTTTCCAGCGACGGGTTTGGACAACATTATGCCGGTCCGGAACGTTTCGATGATGAAATCGACGATGCCATCATGTGGCATGCCAAGAAATATTTTGCCAATATCCTGTGGCCGTTTGCGCCCCTGATCCAGAAACTTTTGGATAAAATCATCAAGATGGAGCTGCCTATCAAGATGATCTGTCCCGATCACGGCATTATCTGGCGCAAGGATCCCGGTAAAATCATCAACACCTATGTTGAATGGTGCAAACAACAACCTCAGGACACGGCACTGGTGGTCTACGACACCATGTGGCACAGCACCGAGGCCATGGCCGAGCAAATCGTCGCCGGTCTGTGGGAGGAGGGAGTGAAAGCTCAGCCGATGCATGCGCGTACTGTGCATCGTAGCGATATCGTTACCGCTGCCTTCGACACCAAGGCCTTGATCGTTGGTTCGCCGACCCTCAACAACGGGATTTTTCCGACTCTCGCGGATGTGTTGACCTACCTGAAGGGACTCAAGCCCAAGAANNAAGCTGGGCGCCACTTTCGGCTCCTACGGGTGGAGCGGCGAGGCGCCTAAAATGGTGCATGAGTTGCTCGCCGAGATGGATGTGAAGATGCTCGAGGAGCCTCTGCGGGTGCAGTTTGTGCCGGAGCAGGACACTCTTGAGGCCTGTCGCGAATTTGGACGTCGCATCGGACGAATCATAAAACAGGATTGAGAAGGATGTTATTGTAGAGGTTGTTGAAGGGCCGCTCCCGGGGAGCGGCCCTTCGTTTTTTGGACAATATGATATAAGGGGATTTTTTTTAGGCAAGAAGGTTGATTTAGCCGTTTCAACATTCTACTATAGCCCGTTAATCGTGCTGAATGGTCTTTGTCGTTCCGCCTTTTTCGCGGTGTCCCGTACCGCTTTCGGTTAAAAACTATCTAAAGACGACGAGTCGTATCAATGTCATACATGCCCAATTCCGAGGCTATTGCCTGGATCAGATCACGTTTTCCATCTGTTTTAAATCGTTTAGGTGTCAGCGAACAGACCTTTATGGCGCTCCTTGCGCTGGGGGTCGGCGTGATGGCCGGATTGGGTAATTTCGTTTTTCGAAAGACCATCGATTTGATTCACTGGCTGGTGATAGAGCAGGGTACGGAATTTTTTCATATCTCTTTTGAGCACTGGAGCGCGGCACGGTTGTGGTCGGTGCTGTTTCCGGTAAGTGCCGGTCTGTTGATGTTGCCTTTTGGAATTTTCTTTGCCAAGGATCTGCGTTTCGGTTTTGCTCATTTTCTTGAGCGGGTCAACCTGCGCGGGGCCAAGATTCCGGGGCGTACTATCGTGACGCGCGGGCTGGCAAGCGCCATTACGCTGGGCGCGGGCGGTTCTGCCGGTCAGGAGGGTCCGATCGCACAGATCGGTGGCGCTATCGGCAGTCAGATCGGTCAGGTTTTCAAGGTCAGCGGCAATCGATTGAAACTGCTGGTGGCCTGCGGGGTCGCCGGAGGCATCGCCGCAACCTTTAATGCTCCTATCGCCGGGGTGTTTTTTGCCCACGAAATCGTGCTGCTGTCGTCCTTCGAGATCACCAGCTTCACCTCCATTGTCATTTCAAGCGGTATTGCCACTGTTGTTTCCCGTGCTTTGCTGGGCAACCTGCCGGCTCTGCGGGCGCCGGTCTACATGCTGGCCAACCCCTGGGAGCTTGCGTGTTATCTGGTGCTCGGCATGCTTGTAGGGGTGATGGCCGTCTTTTTCATCACCATGCATTACCGCATTGTTGATCGGTTTGCCGCTCTGAAAATGCCCCGACTGGTCAAGCCCATATTCGGTGGAGCGCTGGTCGGCGTTATCGGTGTCGCTTTTCCGCAGGTGTTTGGCAACGGTTATGAGTTTATTGAAAATGTGCTGTTGGGCAATGGCGTGTTATGGTTGCTGGCCGGTCTGGTGGTAATCAAAGCCGTGGCGACGTCCCTGACCCTCGGGTCCGGGCTTCCTGGAGGACTGTTTGCGCCCTCGCTGTTTATCGGCGCAGTTACCGGCGGCGCTTATGGCAAGACCCTGCAGGTGCTTTTTCCCGGAACGATACCCGCTACCGGACCCTATGCCCTGGTCGGCATGGGGGCCTTTCTGGCTGCAGCCACCCATGCGCCGATGACCGCTATTTTCCTGTTGTTTGAAATGACCGGGTCCTACGACCTGATTATCCCTATCATGCTATGCTGCGTGGTCGGTACCGCCATCAGTCGCCATCTCAAGAAAGACAGCATCGATACCGTCGAGTTGTCGCGGGCCGGCATTAACCTGGAAGCGGGTAAAGAGCGCAATATCATGATGTCTCTGCGGGTCGGTGATGTCATGACCCGCGATCCCGAATCGATCCCTGAGAATATGACTCTGCGGCAGTTCAACCACTTTATCGCCAGTACCAAGCACACCAACTTTCCGTTGATCAATCGCAAGGGCGAGCTGACCGGGATTATCTCTGTGCAGGATTTCATGGGGGTGGTGTTTGAGGGGGATCTGCTTGACCTGGTGGTAGTCAAGGAACTGGCGACGGTGGATGTCATCACCGTGGGGACCGAGGATAATCTCGATCGCGCCATGCGCAAAATCGGCTATCGCAATATCGAACAATTGCCGGTGGTGGATGAGCAAAACGGTCGCAAGTTGATCGGCATTGTCAGCCGGCGTGACATGGTCTCGGCCTATAATCGGGCCCTGATGGCACGTTCCATGGGGGATGAAGACGATGAGTGATTTGCTGACGTCCCTTAATGCTTCTCAACGCCAGGCGGTTCTGCACGAGGATGGGCCGCTGTTGATACTGGCCGGGGCCGGTTCTGGCAAAACCCGTACCCTGACCCATCGTATCGCCTATCTGATTCAGCAGCAGCGGGTCGAGCCGTGGCAGGTTCTGGCTGTGACCTTTACCAACAAGGCCGCGGCCGAAATGCGCGAACGCCTGCAGCGCCTGGTCGGCAATATCGACGGTTTGTGGATCAGCACTTTTCATGCTGCCTGCGCGCGGATCCTGCGTCGGGATGGGGAGGTGCTTGGCTATGGCCGCGATTTTACCATCTACGATGATCAGGATCAGCAGCGCCTGATCAGGGATTGCCTGGCCCAATTGAATATCGCCGAAAAAGATCTTAAGCCGCGCGCCGTGGCGACCGCCATCGATCAGGCCAAAAACCGCGGTTTGCTGCCCGATCAGTTTATCCCCGGAGGGCACCGCGGCGAGCAGGTGGCCAGAGTCTATGAGCGCTACCAGAAACGTCTGCAGCAGGCCAATGCCATGGACTTCGGTGATCTGTTGCTCCAGACGGTGCGCCTGTTCCGGGAATATTCCCAGGTTCGTGACGCTTACCGCCACCGTTTTGCGCATCTGCTGGTTGACGAATTCCAGGACACCAACCAGGTTCAGTACGACATGGTCAAGGCACTGGCCGGAGATGGCCGGCATCTGTGCGTGGT
>DIKU01000161.1:19223-40537 GCA_002424645.1 Pelobacter sp. UBA5610
CCAGCGTCATCCGCCTGGAACAGCATTACCGTTCTTCCTCCACCATCCTTGAAGCGGCAGGCCAGGTTGTGGCCTGCAACGTCGGGCGCAAGGGGAAAACCCTGTGGACCGATAATCCCACCGGCGAACCGATTACCCTGGAGGATGTGTCCGATGATCTGGAAGAGGCCCGTTTTGTCGCCGGGGAAATTTCCCGTTTGCGCAAAACCGGTCGGCATTTGCGCGATGTGGCGGTGTTCTATCGGACCAACGCTCAGTCGCGCGTGCTGGAAGAGACCCTTGTGCGCGAGGGGCTGCCGTATGTCATGGTCGGCGGGGTAAAGTTTTATGCCCGCATGGAAGTCAAGGATGTGCTTGCGTATCTGCGGGCTTTGGCCAATCCTGCTGATTCCCTGTCGGCTAAACGCATCATCAACGTACCTGCCCGAGGTATCGGTGCCGTAACCACCGGACGTATTGCGGAGTACGAAGAGGAGGCGGGAGGCTTTTTGGCGGCCTGCCGTATGTGCCTGCAGCGCGGCGCTCTAAAGGGGGCTGCGGCCCGCAAGGTCGAGGATTTCACCCAGTTTATGGAGCGCTTTGCAAAACGCATGGAGGACGTGCCGTTTTCGCAGTTGGCGGCTGAATTGCTGGAAGAAAGCGGGTATGCTCCGGGCTTGCGCGAGGAAGCCCAGTCGGCCCTGACGGAGGGCGAAAGAAATGAAGCTAAAGGGCGACTGGAAAACCTTGAACAGCTCTTGGCCAGTATGGAAGAGCATCAGGCGACGGAGAGTTCCCTTCAGGAGTATCTCGAACAGGTGGCGTTGGTGACCGATCTTGATTCCTACGATACCAGCCTCGACCGGGTGACCCTTATGACCTTGCATGCCGCCAAGGGACTCGAATTTCCTGTCGTGTTCATGACCGGTATGGAAGAGGGCATTTTTCCTCATGGCCGCTCTGCCGGAGAACGGGACGATATTGAGGAAGAGCGTCGCCTCTGTTATGTGGGCATGACACGGGCCATGCAGAAGCTCTATCTGACCCATGCCCGCCGGCGCCGTATTTATGGCGATTACCAGTACAATGCGCCCAGCCGTTTTCTGGCTGAAATTCCCGCACATCTTCTTGGCCGAGAGGTGAAGCCCGCTCTGCAGAAGCCTGTGGTGCACAATCTTGCTTCGATTTTTGAGCAACTTGAACCGGCCCCCCTGGATGATGAAGAGGTGTTTTTTGAGGATGTACAGGTGGTTCCCGAAGCGGAAGAGGGGCTGAGGGTTGGACTGCATGTGCGTCATGTCAAGTTCGGCGTCGGCATTGTGCGCCGTCTTGAAGGCAGCGGAGATCAGCAGAAGGTGGTGGTGCAATTCCCCTCCGTCGGTTTGAAAAAGTTGCTGGTCAAGTTCGCCGGGCTTGAGCCTGCATAAGATAGGCTACACGGATTATTCCTATACTCCTTCCCGATTATTCCTCCTTTCCCTTTTTATTTTAAATCCTTACTAAAATGGTTCGTTTCTATAATGAAAATTTTAGAAATCTTTGGTAATATGCGACGTTCTGTTACTTATTGATAGATTCTGACAGCTTAATCTTGTTGAATTTTGCCGTAAATTTTTTCGTGTGTTTGCCGATAGGGTTTTGAAGGGGAGGGAGCGTGTTGCATACAATTGGCTCGTATAGAGGTTTTGCCCGAGGTCTTCGCAGGGCAGGCGGGCGGATGTTGAAACCGGCCGTGGCGCGGCAACTGCTTTTTGCTGTCCTGGGGGTGATTATGGCTGCGACGGCGTGGGCACAGCCCCCGGCAGTGGCGCACCGTCAGGCCGTGGAGCTGGCTCGCCAAGGGGACTTTGCCAGCGCCCTGGCAATGTTTGACGAACTTTATCGAAGCGATCCCGAAAATTTTCCCGTCATCTATGATTATCTCGTTACCCTGTCATGGGCCGGCAACGACGCTCAGGTAGCTTCGATATTCGCGCATGTGGACCCGCAACTGGCTCCGCGGTACGTTCTGGAAGCTGCTGCCAAATCTCTTCGCAATCTGAAATCCTTTGACCAGGCCGAAGCCGTTTATCGCACAGGGATAGCACGCTTCGGCACCTATGCTTCTTTACGGTTGGGGTTGCTCTACACGCTTGTGGATGCAGGCCAGCATCAGACGGCTGCGAAGTATTCCGAAGAACTTGAAGCACTCTATCCCGGAAATATCGAGGTCCAGTTTGCAGTTGCCTATGCGGCGGAGGGGCGCCGGGATAATGTGGCCGCTCTGCAGCATTACCAGCGTATTTTACAGTGGCAGCCCGGTCTTAAGCGGGCCCAGCGTCTTGAGATTCTGAGCCTGGCAGCCATCGGGGAGCCCTTCCTGGCAGAAGAACTGGCAACACGCCAGCCCGGGTTGTTGAACGCCGATGAACTGCACCGTCTCAAGGCTGCTCAAGCTGCACTGGTGGTGCGTTGGGGCAGTCACGGCAGTGATAAGCCGGAACTGCGCTTTGCCGAAACCGACCGGGCTTTAGGCATGCTGGCGGGCAATCTGCAGGCGGCGTTGGCTGATCAACCGCCGGCCGAAAAGTATGCTCGACAGGCGCGTATCGATCGCCTGGTGGCACTGCGCGACAGGGTGTTGATGGCGCAGGTCGTGGACGAGTATGAGGCTTTGAAGTCCGAACAGGTTTCCCTGCCGGGGTATGCCTTGCAGGCCGCCGCAGACGCATTTCTTTATCTGGAGCAGCCTCGCCAGGCCAGTGAACTTTATCAGCGGGTGTTGCAGCTCGATCCGCAAAACTACGAAGCATCCGAGGGCCTGTTCTTTGCTTATGTGGAGCAGGAAGATTTTGAACACGCCATCGCTCTGGCGGAAACACTGCGCACGAATCGGGCGAAGGCTCCGCATGGCGGTGACGATCCTTCCCGACTTGATACGGAATTGCTGGCGACTATGGGCCAGTGGTTTGGCGGGGACCTGGCCGGGGCGCAATCGCGTCTGACACCGATGTATAATCAGGCACCGGGCAATATCGATATTATCGGTGAATTGGGAGGCCTGTACGGTGCGCGCGGCTGGCCGCGCCGGGCCGAAGAGACCCTCGGTTTGGGGCTGGCCCTTGATCCGGAGTACCTTTCCTTACGCACCGGATGGGCGGAAAACCGCCTTGATCTGGCCGAATTTGCCGAGGCGGAACACCTCATCGGCGCACTCGGGGAAGAATATCCGGAACACAAGAGCGTACAGCGCCTGCAGCGTTTATGGCAAGCCCACAACATGAGGGAATTGCACGTCTCGGTGGCCAGCGGCTGGAGCAGCGGTTCGACCTTCGGCAGCCACGATCTGTCTCTGGCTGCTACCCTGTTTTCCGCCCCGGTGGCGTACCGCTATCGCGGGTTTGTCAGTACCTACCTGAATCAGGCCACCTTCCCGGAGGGGGATAAAACCCTGCAGCGTTTCGGTGCCGGCATCGAATACCGTCATCGCAATCTTAATGGTACGGCGGAGTTGACCTGGAATGCATCCGGCGGCGAAAAAATCGGTACCCGTTTGGCGGCCACCTGGTTTCCGGATGATGTGTGGTCGGTGCCTTTCGAGCTTGAAGTGTTCAGTCGTGACACCCCGCTGCGGGCCTTGAAGCATGGCATCCACGCAGACGCTGCGGGTGTGGGGGTGGCGTATCGCCGCGATGAACTGCAGCGCTGGTATATGAATATGCAGTTCATGGATTTCAGCGACGACAACTTCCGTTACAGCGTGCTGGCCGGTGTGGAGCAGGGATTGATCGTGTGGCCCCACTACCGCCTGAACGGACGTCTGGATTTTTATACTTCGGGCAACAGTATCAGCGATACGCCTTATTTCAATCCGGATCAGGATGCCGACCTGACCCTGACTCTGGAAAACGACTGGTTGCTTTATCGCCACTACCGTTTTTCCTTCCGGAATCGTCTGGCCGTAAGTGTGGGTGGCTACTGGCAACAGGATTTCGGTACGGATCCGACGGCGGCCGTACGCTACGAGCACGTCTGGGAGTATTCGCCGCGTTTCTTTTTGTTATACGGCGTCAGCTTTGCGAGGCGCACCTATGATGGTGACGGCGAGAATCAGTTGGGCTGTCACCTTGAACTGAACTGGAGGTTTTAGCCATGCGGATTCTGGGGCTTTTTCTGCTGGTTATGGTATGTGTGCCTTCCGTGGTGCGGGCCGATGCTTTTATCAGCTTGTGTTTTCACGATGTGCGAACCGACGTGGGGCGCGGTGATGATCTGTCCATGGCAACGGATCGTTTTGTCGCTTTGCTGAGCTGGCTGCGCCAGCATGATTATAAACCTGTAAGTATCGACGATCTGCTCCAGGCACGCGAGGGGAAAAAGTCGTTGCCGGAAAAGGCAGTGCTGCTGACCTTCGATGATGGTTATCGCGGATTTTACACCCAGGTCTATCCCCTGCTTAAGGCCCATGGCTACCCGGCCGTGCTGGCGGTGGTCGGCAGCTGGCTGGACGCGGCGCCTGGCGAAACCGTCGACTACGGTGGAAAGGCCGTACCCAGGGAAAAGTTTTTATCCTGGCAACAGTTGCGGGAAATGGCCGATTCCGGTCTTGTAGAGATCGCTTCGCACAGTTACGACGGACATCGCGGCGTATTGGCGAATCCTCAGGGCAATACGCAGCCGGCTTTCACCGCCAGGGTCTATGCAGCGGATACGCAGAAGTACGAGGATGATGCCGCTTATGTGCAGCGGGTGCGTGACGATCTGGAAGCAAACGCCCGATTGCTGGCAAAAAAATTGGGACGTCGCCCCCGGGTCATGGTCTGGCCGTTTGGCAAGTTTTCCCTACCGGGAATCGAAGCGGCCGGCCAGGCGGGGATGATCGTGGATATGGGCCTCGGCGATGGTCCAGGCGATACCGGGCATCTGTTCGGGGTTAACCGGTTGCTGGTGGAAGGCAGCATGAAACTGTCGTCCCTCACCTGGCGGATTCAGCATCTGCTGGCCCGTGGACCGCAGCGTGTGGTGCAGGTCGATCTTGATTACGTTTACGATCCCGATCCGCAGCAGACTGAACGCAACCTGGGCAAACTGATCGAACGCATCAAGGCCATGCAGATCAGCACGGTCTATCTGCAGGCGTTCGCCGATCAGGATGGGAACGGTATCGCCGATGCTCTTTACTTCCCTAACCGGGCCTTGCCTGTTCGTGCCGACCTGTTCAACCGCGTCGCCTGGCAACTCAAGACCCGCGCGGGGGTAAGAGTCTATGCCTGGTTGCCGGTGCTCGGATTCGCCAACGCCAAGTCGGATTGGTTGGTGCAGCGTTGGCAACCTGAACAAAATACCGCAGCTGCCGACCCCGATGATTATCAGCGACTGAGCCCGTTCGTGCCGGAGGTCCGGAACATGGTCAAGGCGATTTACGCTGATCTTGGTCGCCATGCCGATTTTGACGGTTTGCTGTTTCATGATGATGCGTTGCTGTCGGCCTTTGAGGATGCCCATCCGGCCGCCATGGCCTGGCGACAGGCGCATGGGTTGCTTTCCGATCCGGCGGCCCTTTGGGCAAACGACGAAGAAGTGCGGCGCTGGGCGCGTCTGAAAACCGAATATCTTATCGATTTTACCCGGGAACTGGCCGATGCGGTACGGGTATTCCGGCCTGAAGTCAAAACCTCCCGCAACCTCTACGCCAGGGCTGCGCTCGGCGCCGAAGGTGAAATGCGTTTTAGTCAGAATCTTGAGCTGTTTATGAAAAATTACGATTACACCGCGTTGATGGCCATGCCGTACCTCGAGGAGGCCGCGGATGCGGATGCCTGGCTTGAGGAAGTGGTGACAGCGGTGAAGGGAGTTCCGGAGGGTTTGAAAAAAACGGTTTTTGAATTGCAGAGCGTCGACTGGCGCAATCCGAAAACACTTGTTCCCACGAAAAGGCTCTCTCGACAAATGCGTCTGTTGCAGGGACTGGGGGCGGTTAATTTCGGTTATTACCCGGATGATTTTTTAAACGATCATCCTGCCGCAGAACCACTGCACACGGCTATATCTCTTAACACCGAGCCGTTTGGGGAATGAACATGGAAATGATAGCCCTCGGCCTGCGTGTATTGCTCGATTTCGTGTTTTATTACCCCCTTTTCATGGCTTATCTGTGGATGATCGGGGGGCTCGACTATTATCTGCGGCGGGAACGCCACAAACCGCTGCCGGATGATCCGCCGCCGCTGCCGTCGTATCCGAAGGTATCGATCATCGTCCCCTGCCACAACGAAGCGGCGCATCTGCACGATACCATCGGTTACTTGTTTCAGCAGAAGTATCCCGATTTTGAAATTATTGCCGTCAACGACGGAAGTAGCGATGAAACCGGTCCGATACTCGATGCGATGGCGCAGCAAAATCCGTTGCTGAGGGTGGTGCATTTCGCCTCCAATCAGGGTAAAGCCATGGGGCTGCGCATGGCTGCTTTGGTGGCTCAGGGGGAATACCTGGTCTGCATTGACGGGGATGCACTGCTGGATCCTTACGCCACCCACTGGATGGTCGGCCATTTCCTGGCGGGGCCACGTGTTGGGGCGGTAACCGGCAACCCCCGTATTCGGACCCGCTCCACCTTGCTTGGCAAAATACAGGTTGGTGAATTTTCCGCCATTCTGGGACTCATCAAGCGGGCCCAGCGGGTCTACGGACGGGTGTTTACCATGTCCGGCGTGGTTTCAGCGTTTCGCAAATCGGCCCTGCATCATGTCGGTTATTGGAGTGTTGATATGATCACCGAGGATATCGATATCAGCTGGCGACTGCAGTTGAGCCACTGGGATATCCGCTTTGAACCCAATGCATTGTGCTGGATATTGATGCCGGAAACCCTCAAGGGTCTCTGGAAGCAGCGTTTGCGCTGGGCACAAGGTGGTAGCGAGGTATTGCTGCGGTATCTGCGTCATATGTTCAACTGGCGCGCGCGTCGCATGTGGGGTGTTTACTTCGAATATTTCACCAGCATTGTCTGGTCGTACTCGATGCTGGTTATTTTTCTTGCTTGGATATGGGGTTTATTTTTGCCATTGCCGGTGGATCTGCAACTCCCCGTTCTTATTCCGGCATGGGCCGGGGTGGTGCTGAGTTTGACCTGCCTGTTGCAGTTTGCCGTAGCGATGTGGCTCGATTCGCGTTACGAGCGTGGTCTGGGGCGTTGCTACTATGTGATGATCTGGTACCCGCTGGCCTTTTGGTTGATCAATATGCTGACCATCGTCGTGGGTTTGCCCAAGGCACTGCTTAAAAAACGCGGCGAACGGGCGATCTGGGCTTCGACCGATCGCGGTATACATTAGGGGGCGGGATGAAAGACGATATCATCATCGACAAGCCGGAAGCTCAACAGCGCGGCCAGCGTATCGCGCAAGGTCTGTTGACCATTGGGTTCTGGTGTTTGTTTTTAACTTTGCTGCGTCCCCTTCTGGCCTTGGTAGGTTGGTTGATCGGGATCCATCTGTTTACCCACGAAATGATCGAGAAAGGTGGAGGACGGGTGCTTTTGGGGACGTTGCGCGATTATGGACTGGTGGTGCTTTTTCTGGCGATAGTCCTGCGCAGCTGGGCCTGGTACAATCACCGACGCTTTGCAGGACGCGATCAGCGACGGAAAACGATGCCGCCGGTTTCGTTTGAGGCTATTGCACGCTATCATCAGGTTGATTCCAGTGCCTTGGTGCTGTGGACTAAAGATCGCTGTTTGTATGTGCGCCACAATGATCAGGGGAAGGTCCTGGAGGTCCAGTCATCGGAACCGCCTCCATGGGGGGTTGAAGCCCGCTGTGTGACCGTGATGCAGCATCCTCTCTTTTGTCCGTATGGGGACTCTGCGGCGGAATCGACGGTTGCTACCCCGCCCGCAGGTCCATAGGCGTTAGAAAGGTTATGTTTTTATCATTCCTGTATGGCTTCGGAGCCGGGAGATGGCAAGATGGTTATTCCGGAGGGGGGAGGTATTTATCCCGCTCTCTGGTAAAATAGCACCTGCCACCCCCGGCGTTTGTTTTTTGAACATAGCGAAAAGCCAATCCTGCGGCGCTTGCAAAGGAGATAACGATGAAGAAACGTATGCAACTTTTGGCGCTGATGGTTCTTCTATCCATCGGACTTTTGGGCAACGTGCCTTGCGTCTGCGCCCAACTCACCGAATTGCGCAGCACCCTTGCCGATCAGCAGCAGGTTGCGGTGACCATTTACAACAGTAACCTGGCGCTGATCAAGGATCTGCGCCGGGTAACGTTGCCGGCCGGTGAAAGCCTGCTGGCGTTGCGCGAGGTGGCCGCGGGCATGCAACCGGAAACGGCTTTGTTGCGCAGCCTGAAAAATGCCACAGACTTCCGGGTTGTGGAGCAAAGTTTCGATTTCGATCTGCTCACCCCCGGTAAGTTGCTGGAAAAATACGTAGGGCGCACGGTGCAGGTGGTGCGGGTGCATCCCCAGACCGGCGCGGAAAGTTTCGAGTCGGCCCAGGTTCTGGCGGCTAACGGCGGAGTGGTGCTGCGAATGGGTGACCGCATCGAGACCGGTATCCCGGGACGCCTGGTTTACCCCGATGTGCCGGCCAATCTTCGCGATCGCCCGACCCTTGTGGTACAGGTGTTGGCGGGGAAGGCGGGGCCCCGTGATCTGGAGTTGAGTTATCTTACTGGAGGCCTGTCCTGGCAGGCTGATTACGTGGCCGAACTCGATGGTCAGGATACGCATCTGGCTCTGTCGGGCTGGGTGACGTTGAACAACCAGAGTGGTGCCAGCTACGAGCAGGCGCGCCTGCAGTTGGTGGCCGGCGATGTTCATCGAGCGGGGCGGCAGGATCTTGCGATGCGGGACTTTGAGGAGCGCGCGATGAAGGTCATGACCGCCGCGCCGGCCATGGCCGAGGAGAGTCTGCTCGATTACCATCTCTATACCCTGGACCGCCCCACGACCATTCGTGAAAATCAAGTCAAGCAGGTTGCGCTGTTGAGTGGCTCCGGCATCCCCGCAGACAAGGAATATCTGCTGCGCGGCAGTGATTATTACTATCGGGGTCGCTACAATGATCTCGGCAAAAAGCTCAAGGCCTCCGTATATCTTGAATTTGCCAACACGGCCAAATCCGGCCTGGGGATGCCTCTGCCCAAGGGTATTTTGCGGGTTTACAAAAAGGACAGTAACGGTAATGCCCAGTTTGTGGGTGAAGACAGCATCGATCACACCCCTAAGAACGAAAAGGTTCGTCTGCGACTCGGCGATGCCTTCGATGTGACAGCGGATCGGATACAGACCGATTACAAAAAAATTTCGGGTGGACCGCAGGAGACCGTCATCGAAACCGCCTATCGGCTGGAACTGAAAAACGCCAGAAGCGCGGCGGTTACGGTCAAGGTCGAGGAACCGATGCCGGGTGACTGGCAGATTCTTCAGGCCAGTCACCCCCACGGCAAAAAAGATGCCCATACGGCATCCTGGCAGATTGCCATCCCGGCCGAGGGCAGGACGGTGCTGACTTACCGGGTGCGAGTACGCTATTGACCTGACGTTGGTCGGTGTCTTCACCACGAAGCGCACGAAGGGGAAAGGGCAAAAGGCCTCTAGCTTCGTGCACTTCGTGGTGATTTTCTATTGTGACTCAATGGTTGGATTCTCACCTGAATCGTTGCGGTGTCGCATCAACCATACTTCAATCTTCCTTCCTGAACAACAATCTCCCCGGTCACTCTTCTTTTTCCTGGGCACCCAGGGAGCGGGCGATCAAGTTGCGAAGCTGTTTGGCGTCGGCCCGCTGCATGGCCTTGCCGGTAATGCTGCTTCGGGGAACGTTTTGCCTGTCCCTGGGGGGGTAGATGGACAATTCCAGTTCGACGCCGTTGTCTTTCAGGTAGAGGTGCGGGAAGTCTTGAAATCGGCCGCCTTTGTGGATGGTGACGATTTCCGAAGTGAAGTCCAGCTGCCTTTCGGTAAGGAAATACTCCACTTCTTCCGGATCTTCGGCGAACAGGTGCAGGTCTATGTCGCTGCGCTGGGTGACGCAGCCCGAAAGCACCGAGCCGATCAGATATGGACGAAACGGCGCAAGCAGCTCAAGGTATTTAAGCGCCAGGACCCGCATTTGCAACAACCGATCCGGTAACACCTCGGGTTCGTACAAGGCAATGAGACGTTGCAGTTCCGCATGGATTTCGCTGTTGGAGGGCAGGTGGTGCCCGAGACACAGACGTTTTTCCAGACCGAAGGCACGCGCCGCCTTGCGCTTGGCGGTCATGTATTCCTTGATCTGCTCTTCGTACATGAGGCGGGCCGCTTCCCGGGCAATCAGATATCGCAAACGCTCTCGTCGGGTCATGTTTTAAGTATAACAGACCGTTACCGTTGTCAGCGTTCGTAGGCTATGTCGGAGTGGACACCTCGCGTATCTCCAACTGTCCGTTGGCGCGCAGCCATGCAATGATTTCGCGGGGCACCGGGTCGATTTCAAGCGCCTCATTGACGGACATTTCCCCACGCTGAAGTTTTTCCAGTAGATGATTCTGGTGTTGCGTGTGGGTGCGACGTTGGTGGTAGTCACGGTAGACCAGGGAAGCTCCAAGCACAGCGATGATGCCCATCATCATCCAGAACACGCCATGGCTGATCTCGACGTGAAAGCCGTCGAGAAAAAGCTTGGTGCCGATAAAAAAGATCAGTTGATAGGCCAGGTCCTCCAGGCGCGGCAGGCGTTCGAGCAGGCGGACGAAGAAGCTCGCGGCAAAGCGCAGGAAGATGATGCCGAGGATGCCACCGACCCATACCACCAGCAATTTGTCGGTCATGGCGACGGCTGTGGTAATACTGTCGATGGAAAAGGCGATGTCGGTCAACTCTACCATAATCACCGTTTTCCAGAAACTGGCCGCGGGTTTGTCACGCAGTTGGTGAGCATCTTCCTTGTAAAAAAAGAACATGTGTTTCATGGCCAGGTAGACAAGATAACCGCCGCCGATAAGCTTGAAAAAACCGAAGCGCATCAGATGAGCGGCGAACACCAGGGCGATAAAGCGAAACACAAAGGCGCCGACGATGCCGTAGGTCAGGGCACGTTTTTGCTGGTTACGGGGAAGGTTACGCACCAGGATAGCCAGTACCAGGGCGTTATCGACCGACAAAATCCCTTCGAGTATGGCCAGGGTGCCAATAGTCAGCAGGTCGAAGGCGTGAAAGTTGATGATTTCCTGGGCAAGTTGGGAAAACAGCGTAGTGTCCATGATCTTTCCGATGTTGGAGGGCAAAGTTAATAGGGCATAGGCCGGAGTCGTGATCGATGTGGTCACGGTCGGCTGCCGGGCATGTTGGAGTGTTTTTCAGAAGCTTGGTAACGCGGGGCTTCGGAGTATAGGTGCGCGGTTACCTCTGCAAAAAAATGAAAGGAATGGGACTCGACATTTTTTTAAATGTGTCTGTGCCTGGTTATCAGCGTAGCCCGGATTGCCGTGAGGTTTTATGCGCCTTTTCAAGGTCGGCTTGAACTTGCGCGCGACTTCTTTCGTAAACTATTTCCCTTCCCATCACCGTGCCTGCATAAGCGCGTCCCGTTCGGGTCGGAGTCAGCTCGCATTTGACGCTGTGGTCCCCTTCCCCAAGGATCACCTTTATCCGATCTGCCTGTTTGCTGAGAACTTCAACCTCAAGGGTATTGCCGCTTTCGGTAATACGGACCGCGATTTTTTCTGTGGTCATAAAATGAATAACTCCGATTGTGGATCCTGAGGGTCGTCAGTTCGAATCTTCCGCTAAAGTGGGATATTCCCATCGAAATAGAACATAAATGTTCGCGCGCTGCAAGGGCTGATTGCTGGAATACGCGGTGCCTCGAAAAGGAGGCAGGTTGGCATAGGGGGCAACTTGGTTGTATAGTTATCGCAGAGAAGAGATTCCATGCTTGTGGCCTCGTGGTTTCTCCGGCAGACAGTGTTTTGGTGTGCGATTGATAAAGGACTATACAGACTTGACATTGCATGTGCCTTCTGTGATTCTTTGCCGGGAAATATCTTCCGGATATGTTAAGTAAGCGAATGGCAAGATTATGAAAAGCTCACAAGACCGACTGAATGACATCGTCGACAAGCTCCGCGAAAATGGGTGCCGCATCACGCCGCAGCGGGTGGCCATTATCAAAACCTTTTTGCAAAGTGACGAGCATCCGAGCATCGAACGGGTCTACGAGCAGGTGAAAGTCAATTTTCCCACCACCAGTCTGGCCACGGTGTACAAGACCGTCAATCTCCTCAAAGAAATCGATGAGATTCTCGAGATCGGGTTCGCCGATGGCCGTAACCGTTATGATGGCAACAAGCCGTATCCCCACCCCCACCTTATTTGTACAAAATGCAAGGCCATTATGGATCCTGATATCAGTTTGCTGGACCAATTGACCACCGAGGTGGCTCAAGCTTCCGGTTATCGGATCCTTTCGCATCAGCTCGAATTTTTCGGGATCTGTCCCGATTGTCAAAAGAAGTAACCCTCTCCCCCCTTTTTTTATCTTGTTATGGATAATCATTATTATTAAACATTGACACTCTATAGATATCTGTTAAATAATGCTTAGGTGCCATTGTCGTCAGGTCCACGTCTTGACTGTCTCGATCAAAAGGAGAACAGGCTTTGAGCCAAGGAGAGAGCGTATGAAAGAGAAGCAAACCGACAAGCCGCAAAAGCTGACTACCAACGCCGGCGCGCCCGTCGCCGACAACAACAACATCATGACTGCCGGGCCTCGCGGACCGGCGTTGTTGCAGGACGTATGGTTCCTGGAAAAACTCGCCAATTTTGATCGCGAGGTGATTCCTGAGCGGCGCATGCATGCCAAAGGCTCCGGAGCGTATGGGACCTTCACCGTTACCCACGACATTACCAGGTATACCAAGGCCAAAATCTTCTCCAAAATAGGCAAACAGACCGAGATGTTTGTGCGTTTTTCCACCGTGGCCGGCGAGCGCGGTGCAGCCGATGCTGAACGGGACATTCGCGGTTTTGCCATGAAATATTACACCGAGGAAGGCAATTGGGATCTGGTTGGCAACAACACGCCGGTGTTTTTCCTTAAAGACCCCCTCAAATTCCCCGATCTCAATCATGTGGTCAAGCGCGACCCACGCACCAACCTGCGCAGCGCCAAGAACAATTGGGATTTCTGGACGCTGCTCCCTGAATCGCTGCATCAGGTCACCATCACCATGAGCGAACGAGGTATCCCGCTCTCTTACCGGCACATGAACGGTTACGGCAGCCATACCTACAGCCTGATTGATGCCAACAACAAGCGGATATGGGTCAAGTTTCATTTCAAAACCCAGCAAGGGATCAAGTGCTTGACCGACGCAGAAGCGGAAGCGATTGTCGGCAAGGATCGAGAAAGCCACCAGCGTGATTTGTATGAAAGCATTGAGAAGGGCGATTTCCCACGCTGGAAAATGCAGATTCAGGTCATGACCGATGAGCAGGCCGTCAAATGCCCGTTCAATCCCTTCGATTTGTCCAAGGTCTGGCCCCATGGCGATTATCCGATGATCGATGTCGGCGAGTTTGAACTTAACCGTAACCCGGATAACTATTTCGCCGAGGTGGAACAGGCTGCCTTCAATCCCGCTAACATCGTGCCTGGCATCGGCTTCTCTCCGGATAAAATGTTGCAGGGACGATTGTTCTCCTACGGCGACGCCCAACGGTATCGACTCGGCGTGAATCATCACCTGATACCTGTCAATAAAGCCCGTTGCCCATTCCACAGCTACCATCGTGATGGGGCGATGCGGGTTGACGGCAATTACGGCAGCACCCTTGGCTATGAGCCAAACAGCTATGGGGAATGGCAGGAACAGCCCGATTTTGCCGAGCCGCCTCTTGAGCTGTCAGGCGCCGCAGCTCACTGGAATCACCGCGAAGACAACGATGATTACTACAGTCAGGCCGGCAACCTGTTCCGGCTTATGAATCGGGGACAAAAAGAAGCGCTGTTCGGCAATACGGCGCGTGCCATGGGGGATGCACCGCAGATGATAAAGATCAGGCACATCGGCAACTGCCTGAAAGCTGATCCGGCTTACGGCGAAGGTGTTGCCAAGGCCCTGGGGATTCCGCTTAGCGAAATTCCGAAATAAATTTTTGCAATCAAATTTGACCAAAAGGGGCTGCCCGCGATATGCGAGGGCAGCCCTTCGTTGTTATCCTATGGAAGCCAGGAGTATCGCCCTGTAGCAATGTTTCCGCCCCGGGCTTCGGTTTTTGCATGACAAGGTGACGACTCCTGCGCGCAGAGCAGGTTTACCTGAACAATGAATCCCTTCTTATTTGATCCATGCGGATATCGTATTCAGGTTTGGCAATTTTCCCATCCTTGTAGTCTTGCTCGACCTTGTCCTTTTGTCGCTTCAAATGATACTCATAGCCACCGGCTCCGGCGGCGGCCCCTCCCACAGCGCCCAGGCCAGCGCTGCCGACATTGCTGCTGCAGCCGGTCAGCAGGAACGTCGCCAGGAAAATCATCAGTATTCCGGTTCTTTTCATAACGCACCTCCAAGTTTTGGGTTCCCGTGTCTTGCATGCATGGCTCCTCAAGACAAGAAAGGATCGCTGGTGTCGCACTAATTCCTGTTAAGGAGTTTGCATGGCGTATTGAACAAGCATATTGGGTGGCCGGGGAATAGCAAGATAAAGAATACCAGCCCCCCAACGTATTTCAGCGATACGCTTCACGTCTTGCGCCGGGTTGCCAGGGCGGCTTGTCGGAGAGATTGTGCAGGAAAGAGGGGGCGGACCTGTTGCGCATGGGGTTGTGGCGGGGCCACTGGCGTTCGACAAAAGCATGAAAATTTCGAGCATTATGTCTCACCTTTTCTGGACAGAAAAGGGTGAAGACTCCTGGAAATGTCTTTCTGATACGATTGCTTACGGGCCACGCTCGGCGAGCCAGATCGTGTGGAGGTCGCCTTTGTTGTTATGCTCTCGCACGCGGTTCTGCCTTACTTTGAACCCTACTTTTTTAAGCCGCTCTGTAAAGCTGCGGTCGGGGCCCGCCGACCACACGGCGAGCAAGCCTTCAGGACGCAGTGCGGAGTAGGACGCCGTCAAGCCTTCTATCGAATACAGCCAGTTATTCTTTTTACGGGTCAAGCCCTCGGGGCCGTTGTCGACATCCAGCAGGATCGCATCATAAGCCCGTCTTTCAGACTTTAACACCCTGGCGACATCCCCTTCGCGCACCGTGGTGCGTGCATCGCGCAAAGGGTGTCCCGCATGCTCTCCAAGTTCGCCCTGGTTCCACTTCACCACGGCCGGCACCAGCTCAGCCACCACCACTTGGGCGTTGTCGCCAAGGTGCCGAAGGGCTGCGGCCAGTGTAAAACCCATGCCTAACCCCCCAATCAGAACGCGTGGATCGGGACGCGCGGCGATTTTTTTGCAAGTGACTTCCGCCAGGGCATCCTCGGATCCGTGAGCGCGCGTACTCATCAGGACCCCCCCGCCGACGATACTGATGGAGAATTCCGTGTTGCGCTGGTGAAGTTGAAGTTCTCCATCGGTGCCAGGAATCGGAGCCGTGTCGAGCAGTTTCCAGGGAATCATTTATGGGTCTCGCATCATAAGGCAATAGTCAACGGTGGGATATCGGGAACAGCTACATTGAATAACATAAATAACCACTGTGGGCCAGCGGCAAAAATCGACGGGGGAATCGGTGAACAGGCAGGGGTGGCGTGGGGGCTTTAGGGCAGCACGATGCAAGAAGGGCGGCATTCCCTGACAGGATGCCGCCCTTTTTCCATGATGGGGAGTGGCTATTCGATGAAATGGAACAGGCCGTAACCGCCTTCCATGCCGAGTTGGTCGGCGATCTCACTTTCGATTTCAGTGCGGGAAGTGGTGGCTACCTCTGTATCCTCACTGCTCATCAGGTAGGCGTCGTTGCCATTTTTATGAAAGGTGATGATCTGAAAGTCCTCCGGCCCAAGCGACCGATAGTAAACCGCCACGCCATCAGCCGCTCCACAGGTCATTTGACCGCTTTGGGTCGGATAGGTCTGGTAATCGGCGTAATACGATTGGGTTTGGGTCAGGCAGTTTTTCAAATCGGACATGGCGGATGAGTTGTAGGATTTTTGCCGATAGGATGCAAATTGTGGGATGGCAATGGCAGCCAGTATGCCGATGAAGGCAATGCCCACCATCGGTACGACAATGGCGAGAACCAGACCGGCCCCACTCGTCTCAGGATAGCGCTGTTGAAGTTCCGTTTCGCTTTTGAGGCAATAGAGGATGAATTCCACAAAGGCGATTATGCCGGGGATGCCGGTCCAGAAGAAAAGCAGATATAGGACGCCGAGTCCGTATCTCTTCAGATAGAATTTATGGGCTCCGAGTCCACCCAGAAAAAAAGTAATCAGGAGAAGAGCAACCTTGCTGACGCCTGAATTAGGCGCAGCCTTGGCCCTGACTCCGCAATGGGGGCAGATTTCTGCCTCGACATGCAGTTGCTTTCCGCAGGTGGAACAGAACTTTCCGAGATCGATGTTTTCCGACATTTTTCCTCCTTGATACATCCCCAGCAGGACATAAGTACACAAAATGATCCAATTAAAAGTAAATCTTAGTTAATCTATTGAAAGCCTTGCCATATGTCAATAGACATGGACATGTTTTATGTTTTGCCTGTAATTCCAGGTTTTTCATTGGGATTCTGTTGGCCTTGGTTAAAAGCTCCCACCGACAGGCCGGTGAAAAAATGCAGTGCGTAATCTCCAAGTTGCCCTGTGTCGTAGCCGCCTTCCTGAACGACCAGGGTTGGCAATTGGAGAGCACCGAGGAGGTGTCCGTTCCATTCAAAGTCGGGGGGACGCAGCGACCAGGTGCCGGTGGGGTCCCCCATGCCGGTATCAAACCCCAGGGCGATGACCAGAAAATCGGGCCGAAAGCGCCTGATGCGTCTTATGGCTTGTTGCAGTGCATCACGGTAACGCTCGACCGTCAGATGTTCCGCAAGTGGCAGGTTGAGATTGAATCCCTTTCCCGAGTCCGCGCCGCGCTCTTCGGCAAAACCGCTGAAATAGGGATACGCAAAGCGGGGGTGACCATGGATGGAAACCGTGAGCACGTCCGGTCGGTGGTAGAAGATATCCTGCGTGCCGTTGCCATGATGATAGTCGATGTCGAGGACCGCGACCTTGCCGGTGCCGCTCAGATAGTGGGCGGCAATGGCGGTGTTGTTAAAGTAGCAAAAACCGCCGAACAGAGCGCGTTCCGCATGGTGGCCAGGGGGACGTATAAGCGCATAGGCCAGGCGCTGGCCACGCAACAACTGGCTGGCGGCGGTTAGCGCGCAATCGACTCCGCCGGCGGCGGCGGGGAAGGCATTGCGGGTCAGAGGCGTGAATGTGTCGATACAGTA
Source organism: Pelobacter sp. UBA5610 (assembly GCA_002424645.1). Classification (GTDB taxonomy): domain Bacteria; phylum Desulfobacterota; class Desulfuromonadia; order Desulfuromonadales; family Syntrophotaleaceae; genus Syntrophotalea. Next base: position 36,619 of record DIKU01000161.1, read on the forward strand.
GTAACCGGCCCGGATGGCACGATCCTTGGGCGGGCGACTGGTATTGCGCACAGGGAAGACGTAGGGATAAACCGCTTCATCTTCCGGCAAAGCGGCGCACACGGCTTTGAGATAGCGCACGAAACCCCGATCATGCACGGCGGTAATGTGGCGCCCGGAAAAATGTTTGATGGGTATTGGTTCGAACATGCCGGAGGTTGTGATTTTTTCAAGGATAGCAGGGATGCGCGCCGGTGATTCGACATATCCACGTTCCCGCACGTGATGGATGTCGTGATGATGGTTGACGGTCAGGGCGATACGCTTGTCGATTGGAATCTCGTCTGCTGCCGGCGGTCGGGTAAGTAAGGGGGCATGATATCGCCATGGGCGTAGCCTGACCGGGTCATCCGCGAACGAGTTGAGTACCATTGAAACGTACGCGGGGGAACAGAGGTGATGATATTTGCGTTCAAGAATAGTCCTCACGATGTCCCTGGCTTGCTGTTTCCCCAGGGAATGGTCCTGGCCAAGATCGTCCCACACCAGGTAGGGAGGATTGTCGCCATCTTCCTTAACCGGCGTTTCGTAGGCTGTGCCGGCAATGGGGCGGGCTCCGTAACGTTCGTAAAAACGGAGCCGGGCACGGTTTTTTTTGAGAATTTCGGGATCCCGGCACAGGCGTGGATCGTCCGGCAGACATTCAAAAAACAATCCGGATGCGCCCAGGGCCCGGGTTTCCTCTCGAACCCGTTGATAGAGGGCGCCTCCGATGCCGCGCCCGGTGAGCTGGCGAGCTGCGGAAATATATTCCAGATACCCGAATTTCAGTTCCGGTTCGTGCAACAGCAGGGCAAATCCTTTCACCTGGTGCTGTTGGTTTTCGGCGATATAGAGAATGGCCCGAAAGCCATGCTTGAGGGGGTTGGTCAGTTGTTGGGGGAGCTTGTCGATGTCGCGGGGCGGTAAGTCGGCAAACTGGGTTTTCAGGATCTGCTGCACCTGGGCAATGGCAGTGCGGTTGAGCGGGAGTACATCATCATAAATACGTCTGATACGAAACATGGCGATTCCCATCATGAGAGAGGACGTATAGTTTCTGAACGCAGATGGAATTATAAACGGTTTTCAAGGGAGGCAGAAGAAGATTGTAGGAGCAGGAGGGGGGGCGAAAAAAAGCGGCCCCCCGAAGGGGGCCTGAGGAGAAAATATCAAGATTGAGACTCGCCTGGAGTCTCAGGGTTTTCATCCGGGGGGTACGGATGAAAATTATTTGCGTACCTGGGGCAGCAGTTCTTCCAGTAACGCGAAGTATTCTTCCATGTCCGCCATAGTCATATCGCCCATGTGCGGGATGCGGAAGGTGTCATTCTTGATTTTGCCGTAGCCACCGTCCATGGCATAGCCACGTTGACCGAGCAGTTCCTTGAGTTTCGCCACGTCGGTGCGGCCGTCGTTGGCTATCGCCGTCAAGGTCTGGGAACGGGCGTTTTCAGCAGCGTAGAGCCCGAAACCTTGCTTAAGTGCCCAGGCGCGGGTGGCATCCGCCATCTGTGCATGACGGGCATAACGGTTTTCCAGCCCTTCGGCAAACATTTTTTGCAGCTGATGGCGCAGCGCAAAAATCTGGCTGATGCAGGGGGTGCTGGGGGTATTGTTCTTCTCGTCGTTTGTTTCGAATTCCTCGAAGTCGAAATAGTAGCCTCTGTTGGGAGTGGTGCGAGCCTTATCCAGGGCCTTGCGGCTGACGGAGAAAACAGCCAGTCCCGGGGGGATGGCAAAGGCTTTTTGCACGCCTGCCAGACAGACATCGATGCCCAGGGCGGTGACGTCCAGGGGCACGGCGGTCATGGAGGAAACGGTATCGACGATAAACGACACATCGGGGTATTTTTTCATGACCGCGGCGATGTCCTCCAGGGGGGACATGACCCCGGTGGAGGTTTCGTTGTGTACGAGGGTCATGGCGTCGTATTTACCGGAGGACAGGGCTTCATCGACCATTGCGGCTGTAATCGGTTGCCCCCAATCTGCGCTGAACAGGTCTGCTTCGAGGCCGCAACGCAGGGTGACTTCATACCATTTTTTGCTGAAAGCACCGTTGGCGAAGCAGGCACAGCGCTTCTGCACCAGGTTACGTACCGCGCCTTCCATGACGCCAAAGGCGCTGGAGGTGGCAAGGAAAACCGGGCCGGGCGCGTTCAGAAGTTTTTTGAGGCCGTCAGTGACTTCTTTGTGCAGGACGGCGTACTCCTTCATGCGGTGGCCGATCATGGGGGTGGCCATGGCTTCCAGTACGTCGGCGCTCACTTCTACGGGTCCGGGGATATAGAGTTTTTTGCTCATGGCTTATTTACTCCTTCAGAAAATAAAAAACGCCTGGCCCTTTTTATATAAAAGGGGCCCAGGCGTACGGCTGTTAGGTCTTTGTTATCCCGCTCCCCGGTGGTAATCCACCTCGAGACGCCAGTTACGGGAGACCTTCAAATTGTCTGAACTCGCGTTGAGTTTCAAATCAAGTAACATAGCTGATTCGCCAAAGTCAAGACGGATTCTGCACGCTTGAGTATACGTTATGCTCCGAATGAAAGCGTTGTCAAGCCGCTCACCATGGAATTTTACCGAAATCCCTTGACATTCAAGATCAGCTGATTATATTTAGCCTTGTTTGTTAGCACTCTACTAAACCGAGTGCTAACAAGGTAACAGGTTAGAGGGCTTTGGTCCGAGCAATGAACGGACTTGAGCTTTTTTTGTTTGCAAATTGAGAAGGATGTTTTCGGGGTTTTTCCCGCAATCAAAATTTTTATGGTAGAACGAAAGGAGAATGCACAATGAACATCAGACCTTTGCGTGATCGTATCATCGTTGAACGGATTGAGGAAGAAACCACGACCGCTGGCGGTCTTATCATTCCCGACTCCGCTAAAGAGAAGCCCCAGCAGGGTCTTGTCAAGGCCGCTGGCAAGGGCAAGGTGCTGGAAGACGGCACCGTGCTCCCCATGGATATCAAAGTGGGTGACCGCGTACTGTTCGGAAAATATGCCGGCAGCGAAGTGAAAATTGACGGCAAGGAATACCAGATCATGCGTGAAGACGATATCCTGGGTGTTCTCGAGTAAGTCGTTAATATTTAAGTCAAACTATCCAAAGGAGGATAAATAGATATGTCTGCCAAAGAAATTAAATTCGGACAGGATGCCCGCGCTCTGATTCTCAGCGGTGTCAATCAGTTGGCCGATGCTGTTAAGGTTACTCTGGGTCCCAAGGGCCGTAACGTTGTGATCGATCGTTCTTTCGGTGCTCCCCTGATCACCAAGGACGGCGTATCCGTCGCCAAGGAAATCGAACTGGAAGGCAAGTTTGAAAATATGGGCGCTCAGCTGGTCAAGGAAGTCGCTTCCAAGACTTCTGACGTGGCCGGTGATGGTACCACTACCGCTACCGTATTGGCCCAGGCCATTTACCGCGAAGGCGTCAAGCTGGTCACCGCGGGTCACAACCCCATGGAAATCAAGCGCGGCATCGACAAAGCTGTTGAAGCTGCTGTTGCCAGCCTGCAGGAACTGTCCAAGCCGATCAAGGACCACAAGGAAATCGCTCAGGTCGGTACCATTTCCGCCAACAGCGACAAAACCATCGGCGACATTATTGCCGAGGCTATGGAAAAAGTCGGCAAAGAAGGCGTTATTACCGTCGAAGAAGCCAAAGCCATGGAAACCAGCCTGGAAACTGTGGAAGGTATGCAGTTCGACCGTGGTTACCTGTCCCCTTATTTCGTGACCGATGCCGAGCGTATGGAAGCCGTCATGGAAGACGCTCTGATTCTGATCCACGACAAAAAGATCAGCAACATGCGCGACATGATCAACGTGCTTGAAGCCGTGGCCAAGCAGGGCCGTCCCCTGCTCATCATTGCCGAAGACATCGAAGGCGAAGC
>DIKU01000161.1:40590-40740 GCA_002424645.1 Pelobacter sp. UBA5610
ACCGCCGCAAGGCCATGCTCGAAGATATCGCTGTGCTGACCGGCGGTAAGGTGATTTCCGAGGAAGTTGGTTTTAAACTCGAAAACGCCACTCTCGACATGCTGGGCAACGCCAAGCGTATCGTTATCGACAAGGAAAACACCACCATCA
>DIKU01000103.1:0-9672 GCA_002424645.1 Pelobacter sp. UBA5610
ATCCTCCTGTGACGGGTGTTAACTCCTTTCCAATGGAAACACATATTCAATGTCCTGCAAGGGGTAGCCTTCAGAAATTTCAGGAATTCTTAGCTTTTTTTAAAAACAAAAATAGGCTACCTTAGGTTTTGGTGCGGAGGCTTTTATCTTCTCAATTCGGCACCTGAATTTTCGGATAGTTCGTTATCTACTCCGGGCTTGGTCCGGGGTATTTCTCTTCAAGGGTTTTTATGAACAAGTTTCCTGCATCGGTGCGCCTGTCCTTGTTTGTCGCCCTTGCCACGTTTATTTTCGTGTTGTCTGTAATTCCCCGTCCTCCGCATATCATTACGGACGTTCTTTCCTGGGATAAGGCGCAACATGCTCTGGCTTATGCCTGTCTGACCGCACTTGGCGGGTGGGCTTTGACGCCCTTTTGGGGCGCAGATCGCGCCTGGCTGCGGGCCTTTGGCCTGGCGATCGCTTATGGCTTGCTTCTGGAAGGGATACAGGCGTTGACCGGTCAACGTGTCGCTCAGGTTGGAGATGCGGTCGCCGACACGTTTGGTGCAGGTCTTACCTTTTTGCTCTGGCGGTTGTTTTTTCATTCTGGGGGACTCAAATCATGCAAATAGAGAGCATTCCCCTGGATGATTTATTGGGGCGACTCGAACAGGGCGATCTGGTGCTGACTGTCAATAAGCGCCTGGCCCGCCATCTCCGGCAGGGTTATGACCGGCGGAAGCAAAACCAAGGCTGCTCAGTATGGGCATCTCCTGCTGTATACTCATTCTCAGCCTGGCAGCGACAGTTGATCGGACGCCTTGGACTCGATGACAAGACCCTTGACCAGGCTCAGGTTCTGCGACTTTGGGAGCGTGCTGTCGAAGCCGATCTTAACCTGTCGGGCGAGTACCTCATGCGCATTCCCGATGCTGCCAAAGAGGCTGCCAGAGCCCATCAGTTGTTGTGTGAATACGGCGCAACTTTTACTCCGGAAGAGGGGGGGGAGGATCACCGCACTTTTCTGCGCTGGCGTGAACGCTGGCAGGAATTATGTCTGTCTGGAGGTTGGGACGATCCTGCGCTTTTGTCCGAGAGGCTAGTGCAAGCGTTAAAACATGGAGATGTGCCGCTTCCCGGCGATTTGTGGCTGGCCGGTTTCGACGATCTTTCCCCGACGGTCGAGGCTCTATGCAGCACTTTGCACGATCGCGGTGTCGTCATTCATCGCTGGATGCCATCCGGATGTGAATCCCGATCAAGCGGGAGGGTCGGCTATGCCGATCCGGACGAAGAAGTGCGCTGCTGTGCACGTTGGACCCGACAATTGCTGGAAAGTGGCGTCGAAAGTATCGGCATTGTCGCGGTGGATATGACAGCCTATCAGGAGCGTTTGCAACGTATTTTCCGGGAAGAGTTGACCCCGGCCGCTTTGCTGCCCGGTTCCGGTTCCGAAAAAGCTTTCAACCTGTCCCTTGGAACCCGATTGTTGGATGAGGGCATGGTAACCGCCGCGTTTGAGCTTTTGTCCGTGGGGCGAAACGTGTCGCTGGACAGTATGAGCTATATATTGCGTTCCCCGTTTGTCTGGGGACATCTGTCCGAACAGCACTCGCGGGCGATCCTCGATCGTGAACTGCGCAATCTTCGCATGGCGGAACTGCCTCTGAAACAGGTACTGCATTTTGCCGGGCATGGGTTCAAGAAAAAACTCGGACGTTCCGATATCTTTGCACGACTGCTTGAAATTATTACGAATTTACAAAAAGAGACCAGGCCGCGTCTGCCCGGCGCCTGGTCGCGTCATTTCGCCCAGGTGTTGGATGCCTGTCAATGGCCGGGAGATCGCACCCTCACCAGTCGCGAATATCAGGTGTTTACCGCATGGAAGGAGTTGCTGGCTGCCATGGCCTGTCTGGATACGGTGTCCGAGCCGATGTCACGCGGTGAGGCCCTGGCATTGCTGCGACGCTTGGCCGCTGAGGAGATTTTCCAACCGGAAGGTTCCGAAGGACGGGTGCAGGTATTGGGTGCTCTGGAATCGGCCGGCATGCAGTTCGATGCCATGTGGCTGCTGGGGATCCACGAAGAAACGCTGCCTGCACCCGCCCGTCCCAATCCCTTTATCCCGCCGGGGTTGCAGCGCAGGCTTAAAATGCCCCATGCCGATGCCGCCAGAGAACTTGATTTCGCACACAAGCTGTCACAACGTTTATTGAGTTGTGCCCGTGTGCTGGTCGTCAGTTGGCCGGAGCGTATGGAAGGCCGGGAACGTCAGCCCAGTCCGTTGGTTCATCATCTGCCCCTGGTTGCGCCGGTTTTAGCCGACAGCCGCAAGCCGGCTTTGCTGATCCGTGAGTCGGTTGAAGGGCTTGAAACCTATACCGATGAGCAGGGTCCGCCCATTCCGGAAGGAACGCGGGTGTCGGGAGGTACAGCACTGCTAAAAGATCAGGCGCTTTGTCCGTTTCGGGCGTTTGCCCGACATCGCCTGGGGGCATGGGGGTTGGCTTCCGGCAGCCTCGGGCTNNGACGGACTCGACCGCGGCTCGCTGGTCCACCGCATATTGGAATTATTCTGGCTGGAAATCGGCAGTTGGCGCAAATTGCATGAGATGGGTGACGAGGCGTTATGCGCTGTAATTTTAAAGTATAGCGATCAGGCGCTGGATGAACTCGCGGCCCAGCGGCGCGTGGCCTTGACGCCCAGCCAGAGAATTCTGGAGGGGCAACGCTTGACGAAATTGCTGCGGGAATGGTTGGAAATCGAGGCTGGGCGTCCACCATTTAGTATCGAGACCATTGAGGCCTGGCACCGCGAGAATTTTGGGCCGTTGACGTTGCAGACCCGTATCGACCGTATCGATCGTCTGGATGATGGTTCGCAGGTCATTATCGATTACAAAACCGGCCTGGCAACCGTGACCGATTGGCTTGGCGACCGTCCTGTGGAGCCGCAGTTGCCCCTTTACACCCTTGGGCGGCATGGCTCAGGACTTGCGGCGGTGGCTTTTGCCAAGGTAAGGCGCGGAGATTGTGCTTTTGTCGGACTCGGTCGTGAGAGCGAGTTGTTGCCCGGTGTAGCCGATGCCGCCGGTCACCGGCAACTGGAGGGGAGCGATATCGGAAATTGGGACGATCTGCTGCAAAGCTGGCGCAGTACTTTGCACAAACTCGGCAGCGATTTTTCCGGTGGCAAAGCTGGCGTCGATCCGATCAATGCCAGCAAGGCATGCGATCGCTGCGATTTGCACGCATTTTGTCGTATCGCCGACCAGAACGATCTGCACGAGGAAGAGGAATTGTTATGAAACTGCGTCTGACTCAGCCTCCCGACCATCATGCCCGGCGGCAGGCGCTCGATCCAAACGGCTCCTTCATCGTGCAGGCCCCGGCAGGTAGCGGCAAGACCGAACTGCTGATCCAGAGAATGTTGGCTTTATTGGGAGTGGTTGAGCGCCCTGAAGAGGTGCTGGCCATTACCTTCACGCGCAAAGCCGCCGGTGAAATGCGCGATCGTTTGGTGCGCGCGCTGGAGGCTGCTCGCAATCCGGAACCGGAAGCGGAGCATGCCCGCACCACCTGGCGCCTGGCCAGAAAGGTGCTCGATAACGATACGCGTCACGATTGGCGTCTTTTGGAAAACCCGGTACGTCTGGCGGTGCAGACCATCGACAGCTTTTGCGCATCTCTGGTGCGACGCATGCCCTGGCAGTCGCGATTCGGTGCTCAGGCTTCCATTGTCGAAGATGCCGGAGATCTTTATCGCCAGGCCGCCGAAAGGGTGCTGGCCCTGGCCGACGGCAAAAATCCTTATGGCGAAGCGGCCTGCCTGCTGCTCGGGCATCTCGATAATCGTATGGAGCGCCTTCGTGATCTGCTGGTTGGCATGCTCGGACGGCGCGATCACTGGTTGCGGCACCTCTATGGGCAGCAGTCCGACCAGCAGCGCCTGATCCTCGAAGGAGGACTGCGCTGTCTGGTTGAAGGTGTGCTGGTTAAAGTGGACCGGATATTGAGTCCCGAACACAAAGACCGCATGATCCATCTGGGCGCTTTGGCCGCCGCCAATCTGCAGGCTCAAGGTATCGAAAACGGCATTGTGGCTCTTGCCGGGGCGAAGCGTTTTCCAGAGGTCTCGGCGGAGCAGGTCGCTGTCTGGCGCGGACTGGCCGATCTGCTGTTGACCGGCAGCGATACCTTGCGTAAACGTCTGGATAAAAACTGCGGGTTTCCGCCTGGCAAACAGGAACCCTTTGCCTCCATGAAACAGGATATGGGGCAACTGCTGGAGGAACTCGGGCATAACGATGCGATCGCTGAACTGTTTGCCGAGGTTCGCACCTTGCCGCCGGTGGTTTATGAGCCGGAACAATGGCAGGTCTTGCAGGCCCTGATGACACTGTTGCCGCGGGCCGTTGCGGAACTGTGGCTGGTCTTCAAGGAAGGGGGGCAAAGCGATTTTGTCGAGGTTGCACTGGCGGCCGGTCGGGCGCTTGGAGAGGTTGACGCGCCAACCGATCTGCTGCTGCATCTGGATAGTCGCATCCGGCACATCCTGGTGGACGAGTTCCAGGATACATCCTGGGGGCAATTCCTGTTGCTGAAGAAGCTGACCTCGGGGTGGCAGCAGGGTGACGGACGCAGTCTGTTTTTGGTCGGTGACCCCATGCAGTCCATTTACCGTTTTCGTGAGGCCGAAGTCGGCCTTTACCTGCGAGCGCGCCATCACGGCATCGACCAATTACGCCTCCAGCCGCTGTATCTGACCACCAACTTCAGGTCGCAAGCCGGTATTGTTGATTGGGTCAACGGGATCTTTCCTGACTTATTTCCCGATCGTGAGGATGAAACTCTGGGCGGGGTGACCTATGCTCCTTCGGTGGCTGCGCGGGAATCTCTGCATGTCGAGGCGGTGACCTGCCACGCCATGACCAGTCGTGATGATCGCGCAGAGGCTTTACAGGTGTTGGCGTTGGTGCGTCAAGCCCAGCAGGACGATCCTCAAGGCAGTGTTGCCATTTTGGTACGTGCCCGCAGTCATCTTCGTGAAATCCTTCGTGCGTTCCGGGAGGCGGGGTTGCGTTTTCGTGCCCAGGAAATCGATCCCCTGGCTGGTCGGCCCGTTGCACGGGACCTCTTGGCTCTGACCCGGGCGCTGCTCCATCCATCCGATCGTATCGCCCACCTGGCGGTGCTGCGAGCGCCATGGTGCGGACTGAGTCTGGAGGATCTCCATGTCCTGTGTGGTGAAACGCCCGATGCCACCCTGGCTGAATTGCTACGTCAACCCAAGCGGCTGCTGCAGCTTTCTGAAGATGGCCGCATCCGACTGGCAAGAGTGACGACTGTATTGAACCAGGTTGCCAGTCAGCGCGGCCGGACGACCCTGAGAGCCATGGTCGAGGGCGCATGGCTGGCTCTGGGAGGGCCAGGTTGTCTTGATGAAGCCGGTCTGGTTGATGCCGAAGCGGTGTTGGGGCTGCTGGAGCAACGCGACCACGGTGGTGATTTGCTGCCTTTTGAAGAGCTTGAAACCAAACTGGCAAGGCTGTATGCGGCCCCCGATCCCCGTGCCGACGACCGCCTGCAGGTGATGACCATTCACAAGGCCAAGGGCTTGGAGTTTGATACCGTGATCCTGCCGGGTCTCGGACGACGGCCCCGGGCTGAAGATGTTCCTCTGATGCGCTGGCTGGAGCTGCCTGAAGCGGGTCTGCTCCTTGCACCGCTGGCAGCCTTGGGTAGTGCTGTCCGCGATCCCATATACGACACTATCGGCCGTATCGAAAAGCTCAAGAATGATCTGGAAATCGCCAGGGTTTTATATGTTGCCGCCACACGGGCAAAAAAGCGTCTTCATTTGCTTGGTTATGCCAGGCCGGCAGCGGATGGAGAGTTTCGGCCAAGCAGGAGTTCCTTTCTGGAAAAACTGTGGCCGGCAGTTGAAGGATTTTTCGCAGGACTGGATCCCGTGGAACCGGGGCCGATAGATGCGGCTAAATCCGTTGCCTTACTGCGAAGGTTGCCGGTCGGCTGGCATCTCCCCACCATGCCGGCGGGTTACGAAGGGGGCACGGTGGATATCTTGCGACCGTCGTCGACGGCCCATCATACTGTGGCCTCGACGCTTATGCCCGAAACCGAAGAAGGACGCCATATCGGAAGTCTGGTGCATATCTATCTGGAACGTATTGCCAGTGAAGGTTTGGAGCGTTGGACTGCGCAGCGGGTTGAAACCGAGCGCTCCATTTTCAGTCATCGCCTTGGTCGCATGGGCGTTGCGGGAGACCGACGCGAACTGGCCGTCGATAAGGTGGTGCTCGCACTTTCCAAAACGGTCAGCAGTCAGCGGGGCCGGTGGTTGCTTTACAATCATGCACAAGCTGCGTGCGAACTGTCCCTTTCCGGGGTCGTCGATGGCCGCATGATACATGCCGAAATCGACCGTACTTTTGTGGATGATGAGGGTGTACGCTGGATTGTCGATTATAAAACCAGCGACAGCAAAGGAGCTGCTGCAAGTGTCTTTATCCAGCAGCAGGCGCAGGTTTATCAAGGGCAACTCAACCTCTATGCACGGCTGGTGCATGGCATGGAACCGAACCGCCTGGTACGTACCGCACTTTATTTTCCCTTGCTTGACGGTTGGATTACTCTTTGAGAACGGGTATTCTTGTTCGATACGTTATTACTATCAAACCGGATTTGCCGGTTTAAGCATGCTGTCACTTCAAGTTGGGAAAGGAGATTTCTGAATGAGACTCAAAGTAGCTCTGGTGGTAATCGGCATCGCTGCAATGATGGTGGGTTGCGGAAAAAAGGAGGAGACGACGGTCTATTCAGGTGAAGAAGGTACGGTCACCGTAACCGAAAGCGAAAAAGGGGAAACCGGCAAGGTCACCATGAACGGTGAAGAGGGCACTACGACCATGGAATACGGCAAAGCGTCTTTACCCACCGATCTCGGTCTTACCTTGTATCCAGGCGCCACAGCAGGGCAGGGTGGGACTTTACAGGTTGAAAGCGAAAGTCAAGATGGCGCTGATTCCGTTGTTTCGGTGTCTGTTCACAGCGCCGATGGAATCGATAAGGTTTCCCAGTACTATAAAAATGAAACCAAAAACGATCAACCTCGCATCTTTGAAATGGCCATGCCCACCGGGAAAATGGTGACCATAACTATTGAAAAAAGCGGAACGGTAAAAACCGTGGTTTTATCCGAAAATACCCAGCAGGGTGGCACCGATATCCAGATTTCCCGTATTCGGGAATAAGGCGTAAGTCTGTTTTCAGGACTTTTTTTCATTGCCTCCTTTTCCGATTGAAGGCATTATGTAACAGTGTTTGATGGTCGGTCAGGTGTGCTGTCCGCCATGAGTCTCTTGCTGCCAAAGAAAGGAACAGGATTATGCCCAAATTTATTATCGAGAGGGAGATTCCCGGTGCGGGAAATATTTCCGCCCAGGATTTGCAGAGTATCTCTCAGGCCTCCTGTGCGGTCCTTAAGGAAATGGGCCCCGGGATCCAGTGGGTAGAAAGTTTTGTGACCGCAGATAAGATCTATTGTGTGTATATTTCGCCCAGTGAAAAGGAGATTCTTGAGCATGCCACCAAAGGTGGTTTTCCTGCCAACAGCATAGCCGAAGTCAAGACGATCATCAGCCCGATTACTGCCGAAGATTAAACCCATCCTTTACACTTGTTTTTTACGAGTCCTGGCCTGGTTACACGGGGCAGGACTTTTTATTTTACGCCGCACCGATTTAATGCCAGGCAGGCCCGGCTAACCGGGCCTGACTGGAAAAACCTTAGCTTAGCGACGTTCGCCGCGAATACCTATACAGACCGTTTCCAGGGCAATGTCGGCACCGCTTGCCGCCAGGGCTTGCTTGGCCAGGGCTACAAGGCCCGAACAACACGGCACTTCCATGTACGCAACCGTAAGCGACTTGACATCGTTTTGGGCCAGAATGGCAGTCAGTTTTTGCTTGTATTCTTCGGCATCATCGAGTTTTGGGCAACCGATGAGCAGTACTTTGCCGTTCAGCAGGTCACGGTGAAAGTCGGCATAGGCAAACGGTGCGCAATCGGCGGCCAGCAGCAGGTCGGCCCCTTTGAGAAAGGGCGCGGATACCGGAATCAGTTTCAGTTGCACAGGCCAGTTGCCGATGGCCGAAGTCTGGGGAGCATTGGCGGCAACAGGAGCTGATTGCGGTGTTTCGAATGACATCAGCCGGGCCGACGGGCAACCGCCATGGCCGTGCGCGTGAGCAGGCTTTTTAACCTCGGTTTTGGCGATATTTTTTGCCACGGCCACTTCATCAAACTCATCGGCTTCGCGAACCTCTATGCGGATGGCATCTTGCGGACAGTGGCCGAGGCAGGCACCGAGACCATCGCAAAGGCTATCGGCGGCCAGGCGGGCTTTGCCATCGATGATCTGGATAGCCCCTTCGGCGCATGCCGGTACACAGAGTCCACAACCGTTGCATTTGTCTTCGTCGATGTGAATGATATTCCGTTTCATAAATAATCTCCTGTAGTTGGTGAAATGGAGTTCAGTTTGTTTGATGAGTCGATCCTCTCACAGAAGTTTCCAAATACCCTTGACCACTATCAAGAAAAACCATTTTGACCTGAGACTCTCCCGCCAGGAAAGCATCAAGCCCGGGGTTCAGGATTTCTCGCTTATCTGTTATGATACTACACTTACCTTTGGAAAAATTCGACAGGAGGATGGAATGCTGGCTACAGATAAATTGTACATCAATGGACAATGGGTTCCCGCATCCGGTGGCGATGTCTTCGAAGTTGTCAATCCGGCCACCGAGAAGATTATTGGTACGATAACCTCTGCCAGCGGACAGGATGTCGATACGGCCGTCGTAGCCGCACGCAACGCCTCGGAGAAATGGGCGGCCACCCCTGTGGAAGAACGTGCTGAATGGCTGGATAAAATTCATGCCGGGTTGAAAAGTCGAAGCTTTGAAATGGCCGAGTTGATAACAGCTGAGCTAGGTATGCCTTTTAAACTCACCCGAATGATTCAGGTCGGGTTGCCATTGGCCACTCTCGCATCATACGCAAACCACGCAAGAAGTTTCCCCTTTGAAGACAGGATAGGCCATTCTCTTATCGTAAAGGAGCCCGCAGGTGTGGTTGCGGCGATCACCCCCTGGAATTATCCGCTGCACCAGATCGTCGCCAAGGTCGCTCCCGCTCTTGCAGCCGGTTGCACGGTAGTTCTTAAACCCAGCGAAGTCACACCTCTCAATGCCTTTTTGCTGGCGGACATCATCGATCAGATCGGTTTGCCTGCAGGCGTTTTCAATATGGTCAGCGGCGATGGGCCGGTAGTCGGCGAACGACTTGTCTGCCATGAAGATGTCGACCTGATTTCCTTCACCGGATCCACCCGTGCCGGCAAGAGGGTAGCCGAACTTGCTGCTGCGGGAGTCAAGCGCGTCACCCTGGAACTGGGTGGCAAATCCCCTTCGATAGTTCTGGAAGATGCGGATCTTGTTGAGGCGGTTAAAGGCACGGTCAAATCCTGCTTTCTCAATTCAGGGCAGACCTGCAGTGCCTGGACGCGCTTGCTGGTTCCCGAGGGCCTTTACGATGAGGCCGCAGCACTTGCCGTTGAGGCCGCCAAAAAGTTTCAACCGGGGAATCCCATGGATGAGAACG
>DIKU01000103.1:9877-16668 GCA_002424645.1 Pelobacter sp. UBA5610
GCGATTGTTCTGGCCAACGCCACATCCTATGGCCTGGCCGCAGGGGTCTGGTCGGCCGATACAACACGGGCCATGTCGGTAGCAAGGCGGCTTCGTGCCGGACAGGTGGATGTCAACGGGGCGCCCTACAACACCGAAGCCCCTTTTGGAGGGTATCGACAATCGGGCTATGGGCGGGAAATGGGGCGGTTCGGACTGGAGGAGTACCTGGAAATTAAATCTATCCAGCTTCCACCAAACGTGTGACGGTTTTCAATAGCTTTGCATTCAAAAGCCGGGATTCTTTTTGTCGGATACCGGCTTTTCCTGACTTAAAACTCAAAAGCTTCCTGTTGCTCATCGGCCGCTGGTTTTGCGGCAGGGGGTTTTGGTGGTGGTGTGGTGTTGCGTTGTGGCCGGGTCTTTTCCTGCGGGTGAAGCTCTTGTAACTGTGCTTCGGCATTTTGGGCTCGCATATCTGATTCATGTACGCGTTGTTCAAGCTCCAGAATGCGTTCTGCCGACTTACGAACTTGTTCCTGAGATACAACCAGCTCCACAGACGCTGCCTGCAGGCGGGAGTCGATTTCAACAAGACGATTTTCCATTAAACCTGCTTTTTGTTGCAATGGAATCAATTGTTCTTCCGTCCGGGTCTTACTTTGCAGGGCCAGCCGTAATTGCTCTTCCAGCTCAGCTATCTTTGGGGATGAACTTAGTTCCTTTTGTTGCAGCTCTTTTTCAAGATCAGCTATGTAACGTTTTGCCTCGTTGTAGGCCGATTCGGTTGCCTTGAGTTTATCCGTCTGGGCTGTCAGGCGGGCCTCCATGGCCAGGAGAGCTCGTCGGGCATAATTGCGCATCTCGTTATGCAAAGCCTCTGTCAACTGGGAAGAAATTTCCGTTGCATCGGAAGTGTGGCCCATTTGTTCATTTTGCCATCGACGGTAATGCTTCAACACGGTTGACATGGACCCACCGGTCACAGCATGAATGGCACGCACGGTAACTTTTTGTTTATTGGTCTGCAGCGTGCTGATGGTGTCAATGACCTGCTCGTACAGGATGCCTTTTCTGGCCATACATCCCCTCCATGATGAATAACGATTCAGCAAGATTATTCAAACTCACGCAGATATACAAGGTATTTTGTTTTCTTGTTATCTTATTTGCGTAACGCTTAGAAGGCGTATTCAAGGATGTCGGCAATTTCGGCAGTCCCGAGATTCTGGTGTTCTCCGAGGAGTGGCTGTCGTTGCCCCAGTCGTTGGGCGATCTGGAAAATGACGTTGCGGGGAATATTGCAGTCACGCAGGCGGGTCGCCATGCCGAGGGATCCAAAAAACTCCTCGGTGCGGGTAAGCGCTTTGTTAATCGCCTCATCCGGGATTGCATCGCAGATACCCCACACACGGCTGGCGAATTGTTGCAGCTTGGCACGTTTGGTTTGTCTTTGTTTGTGCAATAAGGCAGGCAATGCGATGGCGAGCGCCCGGGCATGGTCGAGGCCGCACAGTGCCGTCAATTCGTGAGCAATGCCGTGGGAAGCCCAATCGGTCGGGACACCGCAGGAGAGATTGTGATTCAGAGCCTGGGTCGCGCACCACATCAGGTTGGCCCGGACATCGTAGTTATCTTCAGGGCCGCCTAGTTTGGGTGCCTCTTCGATAAGGGTGAGAAGGATGGCTTCAGCCTGACGGTCTTGCAAGGGTGCGTTGACATCGTAAGTTAGATACTGTTCGCATACATGGGCAAAGGTATCGACAACACCGTTGGCCAGTTGGCGTTGTGGCAGGGAAAAGGTGGTGTCGGGATCGAGTATGGAAAACTGCGGATAGAGAAAAGCACTTTTAAAGGGGATTTTTTGCGCTGTCGATGCTCTGGAAATGACCGCATTGATATTGGTCTCCGATCCGGTTGCCGGCAGGGTGACCACGCAGCCCAAGGGGAGGGCGGCCTCAACCGGAGCCTTTTTCAGGACCATGTCCCAGGGATCAGCCCCTGCGTAGGTAGCCGCTGCCGCGATAAACTTGGCTGCGTCCATTACTGATCCTCCGCCCACGGCCAGCAGAAAGCCCACCTTGGCCTCTTGAGCCAGCCGCACAGCCTCCATGCAGGTTTCATAAAGGGGATTGGGTTCTATGCCGGAGAATTCAATCACATCGTGTTCCATAAGAGCATTGATGACCTGATTATAGACGCCATTGCGTTTTATGGAGCCACCCCCGAAAATCAGCATGAGCCTGGTGTCCCGCGGGACCAGTTGGGATAATTGCGCAATGGAACCGCGGCCAAAAACAACGCGTACGGGATTATGAAACGTAAAATTATTCATTGCATGCTTTCCAGGTTGTCAGTTGCGGGATAAAGTAGATTTGTATCAATGCAAACGTAGGGTGGAATGGATTGCGTAAGTGCTCTTCGTGCATCCGGGTAACCGTCTTCGCAGGCAAAGGAATGTCCGCGTAACGATACTGCTTGCGCCGGACAGTCTTTTGCGGATGTTTTGCTTTAAGACGGCAAGTATACGTGAAGGGTAAATAGGCGGCAAGGCTGTAGTCAGGTACGCCGTACAGCCGGTTTTCAGGGAGCGGTAGGGAGGTTGAAATGACGCATCTGACAGCGACCAAGCCATTGTCTGAATACGCGTTTGAGGAAATGGGTTTTGTTGTGACCGATGCGATATCCTCTCAGGTTGCTGTACAGGTGGTGGAGAGATCTTCCACCATCGAATATTTTGGCAATACCAGGCCTCAGTTTCGCGGTGGATTGTTTTATCATAATAACTGTGCCGTCTTTGCAGTGCTTCTGGGCATTGGCCAGATCGTAAAGTATGTATATACATCCTGGCTAAATTACCACAGCGATAGTGATCGCCGGGTTTTGCTGGCCCTGGAAAGTCAGGATTTACTGATGGTGCGGTTTTATGGGAGCAATTTGACGGTTTGCAGGATTTATCTGTTGGATAATTTGTTGTGTGATATCGCCAGACGGGCACGGGCGTATGTCAATATGTTGCCACCATGGCCACCGGACTCTTGTGCCAAAGTTGTGGCCGAGGTTTCTTTGCATCTTGGTCATGGGATGACTCTGTGGCAGGGGCTGGAGTCCGGCATGCACTTGATAGACTTGGATGCCCTTTCTCATAGATAAAGTCGCAGAAGGAAAGAGTCTCCTCGTTGTTGCCACCACACGCAGGAGTGTTAATATCAAAACAGGAGGTGCTTTTATGGGTACTACCAAAGAGAAAAGCCAAGTCCTGGAAATGGTGGGTTTATATCAAAAAGATCCCGAAGCCTTTGAGAAAATGCGCGCAGACATTATTCACCAGATGCTTGAGGATTTTCCGGAAGAATATCGCAAGCGTGCATACGGTATGCAGTTTCAGATTGAAATGCGTCTGCGCCGATATAAGGATCCTGTCGCGCGCATGAACATGATGATCGCTATGTTCTGGGAACAGTTTGATGAATTCAACAGTGTGTTGAACGATCCGGAAAGATTTATTGCCGATCGTGAAGCGAGGCATCGTGAATCCGCAAAAATTCTGTCTATGAAAAATACGGGCATAAAACACTAGATGGATTTTGCCTCACGACAGGGATAAACAGGGATAAGAAGTATTATATTGGTTATGGTTTCGATAAATGGCCGGAAGTTCCTTTTAATAAAAAAGGGCTTCCGGCCGTTTTGTTAAGCAGTAAATTTCAGATCTTGTCGGAATAAAGGTAAAGACTATCAATCGGGACGCACTTTACCAGTGAAGGGACAATTTATACCCTTAGCGAGAGCATAGTTAGGTAATGCGGTAGTATATGCCGGAATCGCTGACAATGTCGCTGTGATCTTCGTGCGTTTCTTCCAGATTGACGATCTCAAAAACATGCTGTGGTGCATCGGGTAGCTGTGAAAGAATCTCGTCCGAGGTGTGACGATTGTGAAATATAAGCAAGTTATAGGTTGAATCGAGAATTTCAAGTTGAGTGGCCATTTTGGAAGACCATGAGTCACACCAATGGGTCTTATCCTTAATAAGCAGACCTTTCATATTGAATCCTCCGGTTGGTAAAATTGATAGCTCATGTCCTTTTATATAATTTTAGCCGAATTTCCGGCATTGCAACTCATTGTTTTTTATTCCGGCATGAGAGCTGACAGATGGTTGTCTTTCTTTTTCCAAGGTGATCTTTTATCATGTAAAAACAGTATGTTAGGTGTGTTGTGTGCCTGTCTGCTGATTATAAATGTTAAAGGGCTTTTTATTTTTTGTTTGCACCATAATCTTTTGCCGTATATGCTGCAGCACTATTTAAATATAATCTAATTGTCCGGATTGCTTTCCGTTTCCTGAATATCTACCCTTCCTGTTAGTTTAGGAGCGTATGTCGGTGTTTGAGGGGGAAGAATGACAGTTGATCGGCGTGTAAAAAAGAGACCGCGTAGGCGCATTCAGGTTCGTTATGGAGAGAAAGACCCCTGTAGAATTGCGTTTACCGAAGATGTTCATCGAGACGGGATGTTCTTGAAGACAGCCCAACCATTGCGTCCGGGAACCCGTTTGTGCATGGAATTTTTGCTTCCGGAATACGGCACCATTACTTTGCAGGGTATAGTGCAATGGGCCAGAAAAGTGCCAACGCCTCTTATGCGCGTTGCGAACAAAGGTGGTATGGGTATTCGCATATTAACGATTGAATCGGGTTTGGAAGCCTTTGATCGTTACTGCATTTCTTTGGAATCGTAGGTTTTTTTGCTTGTTTTATGTTGAATCTCTGCTCATGGTGAAGCTTTGCCGGGCAGGGTGTTGGAAGAGTGCACACATTTTAAACCTTAAGACACCCCCGTTTACACTAAACGGGGGTGTTTTTCTGAATATAGCGCATTTTTGACACAAAAAGCGGGTGGTAATAAAGTCTGTAAAACAATTCAACCGACTTCGTTATAGGGTCGCACTCTAAAATGAACGTCTAATTCATCTTCGACTATCTGACGACATGCATCGATATCGATACCGGGCATGGCCACCACACTCGCGGTAACCGAGGGGATCACCTTTTTTGCCTCACGAATGAAATCTTTGACGGCTTCATAGCCGGCCTCTCCAAAGCAGGATTGACATATTTTCTGATAGGTGGTGGCGTCGGCGGCATTAAGAGATACGGAAATGGCGTCGACAAAACCTGCCAGTTCAGGGAGAATATTTCGACCATAAACCAGATTGGCTTGTCCATCGGTGTTGATGCGCACCGGAATATTTTGTTGATGCAACCATGTCCCGATTTCTTTGATGATATCGAGACGTAATAGTGATTCGCCATAGCCACAAAAAACCACCTCATCATATTCGCGGGGGTCACCGATTGCTTGTTTGATCTCTTCGACGGTTGGCTCCCGATCGAGCTTGAGTTCATGACCCTTGACTGCAAAATCACGGAACTTTGCGCAGAATACACAGGCATTGCTGCAACGGTTGGTGATATTGAGATAGAGTGAATTGCGAATCCGGTAAGCAATTTTGGTCGACTGGTCAGCATTGCCAACCCCGAACAGTCGGTATGCGTTCAGGTTGGTTATGCGTGAGATATCTTCCTCACTTAAACCTTTAATGCGGGCTATTTCCTTCGCGGTGTGGCGTAGCCATGCAGGTTCGTTGCGCTTTCCTCTGAATGACTGGGGCGAAAGATAGGGACAGTCGGTTTCTATCAGCAAACGATCGGTTGGCAGGGCCAGAACAACATCACGCAATGTCTGGTTTTTAGGGTAGGTAACAGTGGCCGGAAAAGACAGATAGAACCCTAACTCGATACAGGCGTGGGCCATGGCCAGGTCACCGCTGAAACAGTGTAATACTCCACCTATCGTCGAGGCTTTTTCCTCACGTAGGATATCGATTACGTCCTGATGTGCATCCCTGTCGTGGATAATGATGGGGAGGCCAAGTTTTTTTGCAAGGCGAATTTGCTTGCGAAATGCATCGATCTGAATATCTCTGGGGCAGCGATCGCGATAGTAATCCAGACCGATTTCTCCGATAGCGACAACCTTATCGTTATGACGCGCCAAATCCTCCAGCCCCTCAAGAATCGTATCATCCAGCTCGGCTGCATCGTGAGGGTGGATACCGACAGCGGCATAAATGTTTGCGTGCTGTCGCGCAAGCTCAACGCTGGCCCGGGAACTTTCAAGGTCGCAACCGATGGTTATCATGTGCGATATGCCGCCAACCAATGCGCGTTGAATGGTTTCCTCGCGGTCCTGGTCATACTGACTGTGGTCCAGATGGGCATGGGTATCGATTAGTGTCGGAAGTTTCTGGGACATGAGGTATTGCTCCAAAGCCAAGGGGCGCCGGTGCGCCCCTTGAAAGGTCATAAATTGTGAAAAACTGGTTATTCGGTTTCGATTCGAGGGAAAAGGGGTTTGGCCTTGGCGATTTCAGTGCCTGGCTTGAGGCGTCCCCATTGGTCATTGCCGGCCAAAGTCGTCTGTTCCTGTTTGCACCCGAGGATATCCAGAATCTTGCCTGAAGTCTCTGGCATGACCGGTTCGATCAGAAGGGCAACCAAGCGCAGGGAGTCCAGCAGATTGTACATAATGGTGCCGAGACGTGCGTGTTGCGACTCATCCTTGGCTAGCGCCCATGGGGCCATGTCGTCAATATATTTGTTGCCCAGGCCGATCAGGTCCCAGATGGCTTGCAGGGCTTTGTTGAAAGCCAGATCCTGCATGAATCCATCCACGTTTTTAACCGTGTTGGCAAAAGCTGCAATGTAAGGTTCGTCCTCGGTGCGCTGATCGCTCGGTTCCTGCAG